>NZ_JAFMTY010000009.1 GCF_017329605.1 Alicyclobacillus fructus | reverse complement strand
GAGGGATCGAGCTCTGGTGGTTGCTTATCACCATCGTAGCGCGCAACATCGCCATTTTCATGATCCCGTGGCGTCGAAAATCGACATGAGGGTCTACTTGGAATTGAAGGGTGTGCTCCAGTTCGGCACGCAGGCCAACGAGGCGTTGGGTGTGTTTCTGCTCATCTGGACCATCGTCACGGTGCCCTTTGTCGTAGCCGCGTTTCGAGCCCAACTCCTGTTTGGCCTGCTCTTCTTGTTCGTCTTCTTCGCCTTCCTGGGTGGCACGATGGCGAATCTCGCAGGCGTAAACAGCGCGTTCGGCGGTTACTCCGGGCTCATCTCGGCTGCCATCGGCCTCGTCATCATGGCGGAAGCACTCATGAAAAGCGTTTCGGCGCATGTGCCGCAGCCCGCGGCGGCAGGCGTGGCGGAACTTGGCGCTCGCTCCGAAGCATGAATCCGAGGAGCTCTGCTGGCTGGCCGTCATGGCTGGCCTTTTTTTTGTTGCTCACGTCTTGCCGCGGCACGCTTTGTGATCTACCATGAGAACAGATGTTATTTCTTTTGTGAACCATGGTTTAGGATTTGAAACTACAACAGGGGTGAACGCATTGCGCGTCTGGACAGAGGCTTACCGGTCAGGCTCGGGCGTGGATGCTCATGCGGCGCGGCAATTGGCGTATGCATTGGTTGAGGGAAGGCCCGTGTACGTCCGGTGTCAAGTGCCCGCTCTGGAGGATGCTCTGTTTGCGGCCATCCGCGATGCCCTATGGTCCGCTCGCGAGGTGTGGCAGTTGACAGAGGAGCGGTATGAAGCCGCGCTCGGTCGTCTGTTCTCCGCACTGGAGGGTGAGCGCGTGCCCGAGGGCGCCCTGATGGTCGAGGTGCGCACGTCGGACATCGACGGTCCTTGTGTCATCGGGCTTCAAGGCGACGGGCACAGGGAAGATCGCGCGGAACGCGCCGCATGGCGCTGACGCACAACCGGCCGGAAGAGGAGAAGGTGACCCCATGACCGCCATGCAACCGCTTGCAGGAATTCGCGTCCTGGATCTCAGTCGAGTGCTGGCCGGCCCGTTCTGCACACAAATTTTGGGCGATCTCGGCGCCGACGTGATCAAAGTCGAAAGCCCGGAGGGCGACGAGACGCGGCGTTACGAACCCACCAAGGACGGCGTCAGCAGCTATTTTCTCGCGTTCAACCGCAACAAGCGAAGCATTGCTGTCGATTTGAAGACGGAAGCGGGGCGCGAGATCGTGCGCAGGTTGGCGCAGGAGGCGGACGTGTTGGTGGAGAATTTTCGCACGGGGACGATGGAGAAGTGGGGGCTCGACTATGCCTCACTTCAATCCGCCAATCCGCGTCTCGTGTACGCCGCCGTCAGCGGGTATGGCCGTACCGGGCCATGGAAGGATCGGCCTGGGTACGATCTCGCCATCCAAGCGGCAAGCGGCCTGATGTCCGTCACGGGTGAAGAAGGGCGGGCACCGGTCAGGGCGGGCTGGTCCATCGCCGACCTCACGGCAGGGCTCTGGGCGGCGTTGAGCATCTGTGCGGCGCTGTTTGCCCGCCAAAAGTCCGGGCGTGGCACCTATGTGGAGACCAGTCTGTTTGAAGGCCAGGTTGCCCTCATGACGTATTACGCCACGTCCTACTTTCTCACGGGGCACGTCGGACAGAGGCTCGGATCGGCTCATTTCAGCCTTACTCCGTACCAGGCTCTATCTGCCGCGGATGGATGGATGGTCGTTGCGGTGGGCAACGACGGGCTGTTTCGCAAACTGTGCGAAGCGCTAGGAAGTCCTGAACTCGCGGAGGACCCGCGCTTTCAAACGAATGGACTCCGAGTGCGCCACCGTGAGGAGTTGGCGGCCGAACTCGAAGCGAGGCTTGCCGAGCGAAGCGTACAAGCATGGGAAGCGATTCTGACCGACGCGGGCGTACCGTGTTCCGCGGTGAACACCATTGAAGACGTGCTTCATCTGGAGCAGGTGGCGGCTCGTGGAATGTTGTGGGAGACCGAGTATCCGGGCGTGGGCTCGTTTTTTGTGACGCGATCGCCATTCTTTGGGGATGGCTGGGATGTGCGCCTGCGCCGCAGACCTCCGAGGCTTGGCGAACACACGGAAGCGATTCTGAAAGAGGTTGGATACCGTCCTGAGCAAATCGAGGCGCTGAAGGCGTCAGGCGTGGTCAGGACCTGTCCGCCGTCGGAGGCGGAACCGTCCGCGTAAGGGGACCCATGGCTGGCGGGAGATCAAGGGGAGGCGTGTGGGAGATGGATTTCAGCCTGTCGCAGGAACAGTTGGCCGTTCGCGATGTCGTGCGCAAGTTTGTGGACGAGGAGATCCTGCCACACATTCGGGAGTGGGATGAAAAGCAACACTTTGAACCGCGGGTGCTCAAGCGCCTCGCGGAACTTGGGCTGATGGGCGTGTGCATCCCGGAAAAGTACGGCGGCGCGGGGATGGACTACAACACCCTCGCGATTGTGTGCGAAGAGCTCGAACGCGGCGACATCGCGTTCAGGACGGCTGTGTCGGTACACACGGGCCTGAATTCTCTTACGCTTTTGCAGTGGGGCACGGAGGAACAGAAGCAAAAGTACCTGGTGCCCCAAGCCCGCGGAGAGAAGATCGGGGCGTTCGGGCTCACCGAGCCGAACGCGGGTTCTGACGTGGCTGCGATGCGTACCACGGCGGTGCGGGACGGAGACTCGTACATTTTGAACGGCTCAAAGATCTGGATCTCGCTCGCCGACGTCGCGGACCATTTCCTGGTGTTCGCGTACACCGACCGCTCAAAGAAGCACCACGGGATCACGGCGTTCATCGTGGAACGAGGATGGGAAGGGTTCTCGACGCGATCCATCAAGGGAAAGCTCGGCATTCGCGCGGGCAACACGGGAGAACTGTTCTTTGATCACGTCCGGGTCCCTGTCGAGAATCGGCTCGGAGAGGAAGGAGAAGGGTTCAAAATCGCCATGTCCGCGCTCGACAACGGCCGATTCACGGTGGCGGCCGGAGCCTGTGGATGTATCGCTGCTTGCCTCGAGGCCTCGGTGAAATACTGTCACGAGCGGGAGACGTTCGGTCAGCCCATCGGCAGGCACCAGCTCGTGCAGCAGATGATCGCGAAGATGGCCGCGAATCTCGACATTTCCAGGTTGTTGGTGTATCGAGCCGGATGGTTGAAGAACCAAGGGCTGCCGAACACGCGCGAGACCTCGCTCGCGAAATGGGTAGCGTGCGATGCGGCCTGGGAGGCTGCGTCGGACGCGGTGCAGATTCACGGGGCCTATGGTTACTCCAATGAGTATCCCGTGGAGCGATACCTGCGCAACGCGAAGGCGCCCGTGATTTATGAAGGAACGCGCGAAATTCACACCATTCTGCAGGCGGAGTACGCGCTCGGCTATCGGCGGGACAAACCCCTGTCGCGCCGACTGCCGGCGTGGCCGTTCGAGGAATAAAGGATCCGATTCCCGGGGCGCCTCGTGCGCCCCTTCTTCATTTCGCGGACCGTGCGATCCCGTTGACCGAAAAAAGAGGGCAATGGTACGATTTATTGGACTCTGGGCCAGGACAGGATGTGGGTATCCTTTGGCAGACTACAGTCCTTATGTGGAGGAAATCGAGAAGGCGCTGCGCCATGTTGCCGCGACCGTGCGTCGGCGCGGACGTGTGCTCTTGAAGGACTACGATCTGACGTCGCCTCAGTTCGATGCGCTCATCACGCTGTACAACGAAGGCGAACTGACCATTGGGGAACTGTCAGCCAAATTGTACCTCGCGTACAGCACCACGACGGATCTCGTGGACAGGCTGGAGCGCGCCGGTTACGTGGCTCGGCAACGCGATCTGGTGGATCGGCGGGTGGTCCGCGTGCAGCTTCGAGACAAGGGCTCACAGGTCATTGAGGCGGTGCTAAGCGCGCGCCGAGCCTACCTCGATTCCATCTTGAAGCACGTGTCCATCGAACAGCGCCGCGCCATTCTGCAAGCACTGGATCTTCTTTTGACGAATATGGGTAATTCGTAAGCCTCGCGGCAGTGAACCGAGGCAAACGGGCGCGTGGACACAGAGGGGTGTAGAGGATGGAGCTGGCGCATCGCCCGATAGGCGTGTTTGATTCCGGCGTCGGGGGTTTGACGGTCTTTCACGCGTTGAAACGCCGCTTGCCCCATGAATCGATGGTGTATTTTGGCGATCGTGCCCGTTGTCCGTACGGAGATCGGGATCCCAGGGAAGTGGCGCGTTTCGCGCTGGAAATTGGCCGTTACCTGGAACGGCTCGGCGTCAAATTGCTCGTGGTCGCCTGCAACACGGCGACGGCGGTCGCGCTGCCTCGCCTGAGGGAGGAACTTGCCATCGACGTGGTGGGCGTGATCGAGCCCGGCGCGTCGCAGGCTGTCCAGGCGTCCGAGACCGGGCGCATTGGTGTCATCGGCACCTCGGTGACGGTCGCGAGCCACGCGTACGCGGATGCGCTGCGGTCGCTCCGCCCGGACGTTTGTGTCACCGAGGTGGCATGCCCCTTGTTTGTCCCGCTCGTTGAACAGGGGCACGTCGACGGCGAAGCGGTGGAAGCGGTCGTGCGCGATTCGCTTCGGCCGCTCCTCCAGGAGCGCATCGACACGCTGGTGTTGGGATGCACGCATTACCCGCTGCTCATGCCCGTGATCCGCCGGGTGCTTGGGCCTGCCATTCGCGTGATTTCATCTGCGGATGCGACCGCAGCGCGGGTCGCGGAACTGCTTGCCGAGCGCGGGCTCGAGGCGCCGCGAGGTCACGAGGGAGACGCCTGCTTCCTGACGACGGGGGATACCGCGAGTCTCCGCATGGCCTTGGCGACCTGGTTCGGCGAGGTTCCTGGCGAGCGCGCCGTGCGGCACGTGTCCCTGCCAATTTCGGATCAGCCGCTGCAGCGGACGGCGCCCTAAGGAGTGTGGGCGGAGATGCGCATCGTCATGGCCACGCAGAATGCGAACAAGGTGCGGGAGTTTGCGCAACTCCTCGGGTCGCGGGTCGATCTCGTCCTGTTGCCTTCGGACCTCCCGAAGGCGCCTGAGACGGGCGAAACGTTTCTTGACAACGCGCGGCAAAAGGCGTTGTTCTATGCCCGATACGTCGAAGATCCTGTGTTGGCGGATGACTCGGGGCTCGTCGTGCCCGCGCTCGGTGGCGAACCGGGCGTGCACTCGGCGCGCTACGCTGGAGAAGGTGCGGACGATCGCGCCAACAACGACAAGCTCATCCGAGCGCTGCGGGCGAAAGGTCTTCGCGCTGCAGACGCATGGTTCGCTTGCGCCTTGGTCGTCGCGCATAAGGACCAGGTGCTCGTCGAGGTCGAGGCGCGGGTGGACGGCATGGTGCACGATGCACCGCGCGGCGACCGCGGGTTCGGGTACGATCCGCTTTTCTCGCCGCATGGGGAAGCGCGTAGGTTCGCGGAGATGTCGTCGGAGGAGAAGCATCGCTTCTCGCATCGGGCGCGGGCTGTGCGCGAGCTCGTCGAGCGGTTGCCGTTCGTGATCGACCGCGAGGGGCGCTCCTCCACGGGCGAAAACGCGCTATCTTGATATCCCTTGCCTGATCGACTAAACTATCGAAGGTGATATGATATGCGGGTGTAGTTCAACGGTAGAACTCCAGCCTTCCAAGCTGGCGGCGGGGGTTCGACTCCCCTCACCCGCTCCATCACGTCTCAGTAGCTCAGGGGATAGAGCAGCGGTCTTCTAAACCGCGGGTCGGGGGTTCAAATCCCTCCTGAGACGCCACGCGGGCTAGCCGAGAGCACCCACCGGGGTGCTCAATTCACATGGGCCTCGCACGCGATTCAAGCGAGAGCGGTGACCGCGAACGCGCAACACGCGGGTTCGTCGGATGGTTCGTGGGACACAGTTAGGAGGATCGGTTGAATGGCAGCGAAGTGGGAGAAGACTGGCGCGAACGTGGGTGTGCTCGAAGTGGAGGTTGACAGCGAGCGATTTGCCCATGCGCTGGATGAAGCATTTAAACGCGTGGTGAAGCGCGTGGTGATTCCGGGCTTCCGGAAGGGCAAGGTTCCGCGCAAACTGTTCGAAAAGCGGTTTGGCGTGGAATCGCTGTACGAGGACGCGGTGAACATCCTCTTGCCGCAGGCTTATCAGGAGGCCGTCATGGAGACGGGCATCGAGCCGGTGGATCAGCCGTCCGTCGATGTCGTCCAGGTGGAGAGCGGAAAGCCGTTCATTTTTAAGGCCACCGTGACGGTGAAACCGGAGGTCCAACTCGGGGAGTACAAAGGTCTCGAGGTTCAGGACAGGGTGTTTGAGGTCACCGACCAGGACGTCGAACAGGAGATTCAGAACGTCCTGCGGAGCCATGCACAGATCGAGACCGTGGAGGACGGCGCCGTCGAAAAGGGCGACGTCGTGACCATCGACTTCGAGGGGACGGTCGATGGCGAGCCTTTCGAAGGCGGAGAGGCCGAGGGCTTCCGCCTGGAGATCGGCAGCGGAGCGCTCGTCGCGGGCTTTGAAGATCAGTTGATTGGCATGAAGCCCGGCGAAGAGCGCGACATCGAGGTGACCTTCCCGGAGGACTACCACGTGAAGTCCTTGCGCGGCAAGGTGGCGCGCTTCCACGTCAAGCTGCATGAGATCCGTCGACCCGTGTTGCGCGAACTGAACGACGAGTTCGTGCAGGAGATCAGCGAATTCCAGACGGTCGACGAATACGTGGCCGATCTTCGCAAGAAACTCGAAGAGCGGGCAAAACTCGAGCATGAGCGATATATTGAGAATGAAGTCGTGAGAAAGGCGGCTGAGCGCGCGACCATCGAGATTCCGCCGGTCATGATTGAGCGGGAGATCGACCACCAGATCGGCCATTTCGCGCAACAGTTGCAAATGCAGCAGATTCCACTCGACGCGTACCTTGAGTTCACGGGGTTGACGATGGAGGAGTTGCGCGACCAGTACCGCGAGCTGGCGGAGCAAAACGTCCGCACGAGCCTTGTGCTCGAAGCCATCGCAGACGCCGAGAAGGTGGAGGTCACCGAGGAAGACGTGGAACAGGAGATCGCGCGCATGGCCGAGCAAACCGGCCTGGAGGCGGATCGAGTGCGTCAGCTCCTGAGTTTCCGCGACCCAGAGCTCGCGAGCTTGCGGGCGGATCTCAAGACGCGCAAGACAGTGCGCCTGTTGGTGGATCACGCGAAGATCGTGCCGCCGACCGACAACTGATCGAGGCGATTGAAGGACAAGACAAGGCCACAGCCTTGTCTTGTCCTCTACATGGCCGCAGGGAGAGGGAGGCTGTTGCATGTATTATCCGATTCCGTACGTAATCGAACAGACGAGCCGTGGCGAGCGGACGTACGACATCTATTCTCGGTTGCTGAAGGATCGGATCGTGATCCTGGGAACGCCGATCGACGATCAGGTGGCCAACTCGATCGTCGCACAGCTTCTGTTCCTGGCGGCCGACGATCCTGAAAAGGACATTCAGATGTACATCAACAGCCCGGGCGGTTCTGTGACAGCCGGCATGGCCATATACGATACCATGCAGCACATCCGTCCGGCGGTGTCCACGCTTTGTATCGGTATGGCCGCGAGCATGGGTGCGTTCCTCCTGGCCGCGGGTGAGAAGGGAAAACGGTACGCGCTGCCGAATGCAGAGATCATGATTCACCAGCCGCTGGGCGGGGTCGAAGGTCAAGCTTCGGACATCAAGATTCACGCCGAGTGGATTCTGAAAACGAAGGATAAGCTGAATCGCTTGCTTTCTGAGCGGACGGGGCAGCCGCTCGAGGTGATCGAGAGGGATACGGATCGCGACCACTTCATGACGGCCGAGGAGGCGAAGGCCTACGGCCTGATCGATGAGGTGTTGCATCCGCTGCACCCGGTTCGTTGACGCCCGCTGGGAATGGGATGGCTTTGCCTGATGCGGCCGGTGTGGTAACCTCGTATGAGGAGGGGAACGAACCATGTTCAAATTTAACGAGGAGAAGGGCCAACTGAAGTGCTCCTTCTGCGGCAAGACGCAGGAGCAAGTGCGGAAGTTGGTTGCTGGCCCTGGCGTATATATCTGCGATGAGTGTATCGAGCTGTGCAATGAGATCGTGGAGGAGCAGCTCGGTGAAGACGACGAGTTTGAGTTGAAGGATGTCCCGAAGCCGACGGAGATTAAAGCGGTCTTGGATCAGTATGTGATTGGCCAGGAGCACGCGAAGCGGGCGCTGTCGGTGGCCGTGTACAATCACTACAAGCGCATCAACGCGGGATCGCAGAAGAACGATGACGTGGAGCTGTCGAAGAGCAACATTCTGCTCATCGGTCCCACGGGCAGTGGCAAGACGCTCTTGGCGCAGACATTGGCCCGCACGCTGAACGTGCCGTTTGCCATCGCGGACGCGACTTCGCTGACGGAGGCCGGATACGTCGGCGAAGACGTGGAGAATATCCTGCTCAAGCTGATTCAAGCGGCCGATTACGACATCGAAAAGGCGGAGCGCGGGATCATTTACATCGACGAGATCGACAAGATCGCGCGCAAGTCGGAAAACCCGTCCATTACGCGCGATGTGTCGGGCGAGGGCGTGCAACAGGCGTTGCTCAAGATCCTGGAGGGGACGATTGCCAGCGTGCCGCCGCAAGGAGGGCGCAAACACCCGCATCAGGAGTTCATCCAGATTGATACCACGAACATCCTGTTCATCTGCGGCGGCGCATTCGACGGCTTGGAGACCATCATCAAGCGCCGTTTGGGCAGCAAGGTGATCGGTTTTGGCGCGGCGGGATCGGCGTCGAGCGAGACCAAGGATTCCGCCATCCTTCAGCATGTGTTGCCGGAGGACCTGCTGAAGTTTGGGCTGATTCCGGAGTTCATCGGCCGCCTGCCCGTGATCGCGACGCTCGACGCTCTGGACGAGGAAGCCTTGAAGCGGATTCTCACGGAGCCCAAAAACGCCATTGTAAAGCAATTCCAGAAGCTGTTGGACATGGACAACGTCGTGCTCGAATTCCACGAGGACGCGCTCGAGACCATCGCCAAAGAGGCGATTCGGCGCGGCACAGGCGCCCGCGGGCTCAGGGCCATTATCGAGTCCATCATGCTCGACGTCATGTACGAGTTGCCGTCCCGGGACGACGTCCAGAAGTGCATCATTACGAAGGCCGCCGTGTTGCGCGAGGGTCCGCCGATTGTCCTGCGCAAGGACGGCACGGTCATCCCGTTCCAGCGAGAAGAGACAGCCTGATGGCGGTCCTGGGCCAGCCCCGCGAGGGCTGGCCTTTCGTTTATCCCCCTCTCCTGAAGGCAATACTGCATAGCGCAGCAGGAAGAGGGAGGGACCGCGATGACGGCAAGTATCCTGGCAGCCGTTCAACTGTTCTTCGCGCTCGTCATTGGGATGTATTTTTGGAACCTGCTTCGCACGCAGAGTCAGAGTCGCCACGCCATCGAGCGCGAGTCAAAGAAGGAACTCGAGAAGTTGCGCCGGATGCGCGCCATCTCGCTGACGGAGCCGTTGGCCGAGCGCACGCGTCCCCAGCGAATCGAGGATATCATCGGCCAGCAGGACGGGGTGCGGGCGCTTCGAGCCGCGCTTTGTGGCCCAAACCCGCAGCACGTGATCATCTATGGCCCGCCTGGCGTCGGCAAGACGGCCGCTGCGCGCCTGATTCTCGAAGAGGCGAAGCGCACGCCGGGATCGCCTTTCAAGTCGGATGCCAAATTCATTGAAATGGACGCGACCACGGCGCGCTTCGATGAACGGGGAATCGCCGATCCGTTGATCGGCTCTGTCCACGATCCCATCTATCAAGGCGCGGGGGCGATGGGGATCGCGGGGATTCCGCAGCCGAAGCAGGGGGCCGTCACAAAGGCGCACGGCGGAGTGCTGTTCATCGACGAAATCGGGGAGTTGCATCCGATTCAGATGAACAAGTTGCTGAAGGTGCTTGAGGATCGCAAGGTGTTTCTGGAGAGCGCGTATTACAGCAGCGAGGACACCAACATCCCCGTGCACATTCACGATATCTTTCAAAACGGATTGCCTGCCGACTTCAGGCTCGTCGGGGCGACGACGCGATCGCCGGAAGAACTGCCGCCGGCCCTTCGTTCCCGCTGCGTGGAAATCTTCTTCCGCGCGCTCACGAGGGAGGAGATTCGCCAGGTGGCAGAAGGTGCGGCGGACAAACTCGGGATGCCCCTGGAGGAGGGCGTGGTCGAAACCGTCGCGGACTACGCGACGAACGGCCGCGACGCGGTCAACCTCGTCCAAATGGCTGGCAGCCTCGCGATGATTGAGAAGCGGACGTCCATTCGGCGCGAAGATGTCGAGTGGGTGGTCGAGTTCAGCCGCCTGACCCCGCGACCCGATCGCAAGGTGGCCGACAAGCCCCAGGTGGGCGTGGTGAATGGCCTCGCGGTCTATGGACCTCAACTGGGGATGTTGCTTGAGATCGAGGTGACGGCGACGCCCGCGCCGGACGGAGACGGCAGGCTGACCATCACGGGCCTGGTTGAAGAGGAGACGATTGGCGGGCGGGATCGCTCCATCCGGCGGAAGAGCATGGCCAAGTCATCGCTCGAAAACGTGCTCACGACCCTGGAGCGCCTGTATGGCATTCGGGCTTCCGACTATCATCTGCACGTCAACTTTCCAGGCGGGATCCCCGTGGATGGGCCTAGCGCCGGGGTGGCGATGGCAGTTGCCATCTATTCGGCCATCCGCATGGAACCTGTGCTGCATACGGTCGCCATGACGGGGGAACTCTCCATTCTGGGTTTGGTCCGGCCGGTGGGCGGCGTGACGGCGAAGATCGCGGCCGCGGCGGAAGCTGGGGCCAAAGTGGTGCTGATTCCCAAAGCCAATTGGCAGGAATCGTTCCGCCACCGCACGGACATCCAGGTGGTTCCTGTCGAGCGGCTGGAGGACGTGCTGCGCCTGTCCATCGTGGGAGGGCTCGACGGCGATCGCGCCCGTCCAGAGGTGCCGGCGGCCATGATCCAGAAGCCTTTGGCGCAGTGAGCGCGGGCCTCGGGCGCGATCGACTTTGCCATCGCGTTTGGATACAATGAAGGGCATCGCCACGGGAGAGAGTTCGGAGGTGGGGGCATGGCGACCGAGGAGCATTCGGTGCCAAAGACCAAGGACGTCTATCCGTTGTTGCCGCTTCGGGGATTGCTCGTGTTCCCTGGCATGGTCTTGCATTTTGACGTCGGCCGCCCCAAATCGGTGCGCGCCCTCGAGCAGGCGGTTTCGAGTGACCACCTCATTGTGCTCGCCTCGCAGGAGGATGGCCAGGTGGACGACCCGTCGTCGGACGACCTGTACACCGTCGGGACGCTAGCGCGGGTCAAGCAGATGCTCAAACTTCCGAACGGGACCATTCGCGTCCTCGTCGAAGGATTGAAGCGGGCGGTCGTGCGCGAGTTCATTTCGGAAGACGAATCCTTCACCGTGCGCATCGAGACGTATGACGAACCCGAGGATGTGCCGTCGACGCCGGCCATCGAGGCGATGCGGCGGTCCGTCACGCAGCAGTTCGAGCAGTACGTGCGCCTGTCGCGCAAGCTCGATCTCGACACCTACGCGACGGTCGTGGACATGTCGCATCCAGGGCAGTTTGCGGACGCAGTGGCCTCTCACCTGCCGCTCAAGGTTCGCGAGAAGCAGGACATTCTTGAGGCGTTCGACATCGAAAAGCGCCTCGAACGCCTGCTGCAGATCCTCTCGGATGAACGAGAGGTCCTCGAGCTTGAGCGCAAGATCCACCAGCGCGTGCGCAAGCAGATGGAGCGGACCCAGAAGGAGTACTATCTGCGCGAGCAGATGAAGGCCATTCAGCGCGAACTCGGCGACAAGGAGGGCCGGCAGGCGGAGGTCGACGAACTGCGAGAGAAACTCGCGGCCAAGCGGATGCCGGAGGACGTGCGGGATCGGGTAGAAAAGGAAATCGCCCGGCTCGAGCGGATTCCGCCGGCTTCGGCCGAGGGTACCGTGGTTCGCAATTATATCGACTGGCTGCTCGCTTTGCCCTGGATGGAAACGGCGAAATCCACGGCCGACGTAGCGCGGGCAGAGCGCATCCTCAACGAGGAGCACTACGGGCTGGAGAAAGTCAAGGAGCGCATTTTGGAATTCATTGCGGTGCAGGCGCTCACCGACAAGCAGACCGGCCCCATCATCTGTTTGGCAGGGCCGCCGGGCGTGGGCAAGACTTCACTCGCGCGATCCATCGCCAAATCGCTCAAACGGCCGTTCGTGCGGGTTTCGCTCGGCGGGGTCCGCGATGAGGCCGAGATCCGCGGTCATCGCCGGACGTACATTGGGTCGATGCCGGGGCGAATCCTGCAGGGCATGCGCCAGGCAGGCGTGGTGAATCCCGTGTTTCTGCTCGACGAGATCGACAAAATGGCAAGCGATTTTCGCGGCGATCCGGCCTCAGCCATGCTGGAGGTGCTCGATCCGGAGCAGAACCACGCCTTTTCGGATCACTACATCGAGATCCCGTATGACCTGTCGAACGTCCTGTTCATCACAACCGCCAACAACGTGTACCAGATCCCTGCGCCACTCCGAGATCGCATGGAGGTCATTCAACTTTCCGGCTACACGGAGCTCGAGAAGCTTCACATCGCGAGAGACCATCTGTTGCCGAAGCAGAGGGCGGCGCATGCGCTCAAGGGTGACCGCCTGCGCATCTCCGACGAGGTGTTGCTGGAGGTCATTCGGCACTACACGCGCGAGGCGGGCGTTCGCCAGCTCGATCGTCAGTTGGCGGCCATTTGCCGCAAGGCCGCTCGCGCGGTGGCGGCGGGCGAGGCGAAGCGCGTGACGGTGACGAGCTCCGTGCTGCGTTCGTATCTGGGTCCTCACAAGTACGAGTTCGGGGAGATGGAGAAGGAGGATCAGGTCGGCGTCGTCGCGGGACTCGCGTGGACCGAAATGGGCGGAGATCTGCTGCTCGTCGAGGTCTCCATTGTACCAGGCTCCGGCAAGCTCGTGCTCACGGGTCAGCTCGGCGATGTCATGAAGGAAAGCGCGCAGACGGCCCTGTCGTACGTGCGATCCCGCAGCCGCGCGCTTCGGCTGCCGCCCGACTTCCACGAAAAGGTTGACATTCACATTCACGTTCCGGAAGGCGCCATTCCGAAGGACGGGCCTTCGGCCGGCATCACGATGGCCACCGCGCTCGTCTCCGCGCTCACCAACGTCAAGGTCCGCCACGACGTGGCCATGACCGGCGAGGTGACGCTGCGGGGGAGGGTGTTGCCGATTGGAGGACTGAAGGAAAAAAGTCTTGCGGCGCATCGCGCGGGCATTCGAACCATCCTCATTCCCAAGGGCAACGTCAAGGACCTCGACGACGTGCCGGATCTCGTCAAAGCGGAGGTCGAGTTCGTCCCCGTCTCGCACATGGACGAGGTCCTGCGCCTCGCGTTGGTCGACAATCCGCTCGATCACGCCGCAGGTTCGTTGGCCGACGAACCATGGTGGACCGACATCTGGTCCGACAGTCGATTCGGAGGAGGCGAAGCGCACCAGTGATCATTCGGAGTGCGGAACTGGAGGCGACCGCGGTTCGGCCCGATCAGTGGCCGAAAGAGAGGTTGCCCGAATTTGCCTTTCTCGGTCGGAGCAACGTGGGCAAGTCCACGTTGCTCAACCGTCTGTTGAACCGAAAACAACTCGCTCGCGTCTCCGCTCAACCGGGCAAGACGCGCCAGATCAACTTCTACCTCATCAATCAGGTCTTTCGCTTTGTCGATCTGCCGGGATACGGATACGCGGCGGTGAGTAAGCAGGAGCGGCAGCGTTTTGCGGCGATGATCGACCGGTATTTGAATGACCGCGAAGATCTGATGCGCATCTTTCATCTCATCGACATTCGGCACGAGCCAACCAAGGACGACGTGGCGGTGCACGAGGCGCTCCTTGATCTCGGCGTGCCGGTGACCGTCGTGGCCACCAAGGCGGATAAAATTGGACGAAGCCACATCCCGAAGCATGTCAAGGTGATCCGCGAGACACTTCGGACTTCCGCCCACGTTTGGCCCGTGTCGGCCGAGAAGCGGGTGGGGCTCGAGGACATCTGGCGGATCATCGAAGAGGACCTGGCATCGCCCAGTTCAGCGAACGCGGATGCGTCCCTGGAGGCGGCCGACACGTCCCCCACGCGGACGGGGCAAACGGAAGGCGAGGCATGAAGCGTGGGATGCTCGCCGGTTCGTGCGATCTCCAAACGTTCAAGGGAGCGTCACACGGCTTTCGCTTCAGCGCTTGGGTTGGCGCTCCCCCTGCTATATAATGTGATAGGACATGGGGGTGAGGCGCGTGAACATCTTCGTCGTGGGTTTGAGCCACAAGACGGCGCCCGTGGAACTGCGTGAGCGCGTGAGCCTCGGCGAAGCCGAGGTTCGTCACGTATTGACGCAGCTCCGCGAATCGCGGACGGTGCTGGAGAGCGTCGTGGTCTCGACGTGCAACCGCCTCGAAGTCTATGGGCTCGGCCCGAGCGCGCGCGCGGGTTCGGATTTTGCGCTGGCCGTTGTGGCGAAAACGACCGGTGTGGAGCGCGATGTGCTCTGGCACTACGCCTACGTGCGCGAGGGCGAGGATGCGGTTCGCCATGCCATGCGAGTGGCGTGCGGAATGGACTCGGTGGTGTTCGGCGAGACGCAGATCCTCGGTCAAATGCGGGATGCGTATCAGTTGGCTTTGGAAGAAGGCGCCACGGGCTCCGTGTTCAACCGGATGTTCCGGGAAATCATCCACGTGGGCAAACGGGCGCAGACGGAGACGTCGATTGGTCGAGAGGCGGTGTCCGTCAGCTATGCGGCCGTTCAGTTGGCGCGCAAGGTGCTTGGGGAACTTCGCGACAAGCGTGTCGTCGTGATCGGCGCCGGTCACATGGCTGGGCTGGCGGCTCGCCATTTCGCTTCACAACAGCCACAGTCGCTTGTCATCGTCAACCGAACGCTTGAGCGGGCGCGGGCCCTCGCCAAGGAAGTCGGAGGAGATGCCTTCCCCCTCGAACGGGCGGGGCTCATTCGGGCTTTGCGGGAAGCGGATGTGGTGCTCAGTGCCATCGGCCGCGGATCGTACGTCTTGACTGCGGAGATGGTCGCGCAGGCCCTTGCCGCGCGTCGCGGTCGCCCCCTTGTCATCCTGGATATCGCCGTTCCGCGCGACGTCGAGCCCGAGGCGGCAAAGTCCGCGTCCGTGTATCTTTACGATGTGGACGATCTCGAGGGCGTGGTGGCGGCCAACCTGGAGGAGCGGGCTCGCCAGGAGTCGCTGGTGGAGGCCGTGATCGACGACGGCGTGCGCGCCTTCTCGCAGTGGTTGGCAGAGCAGGAGGTCGTCCCCGTCATTGCCGCGCTGCATCAGCGGGGAGAGGCCATTGAGCGAGAGGTGATGGCGAGCCTCCTGCGAAAGTTGCCTCATTTGACTGAGCGCGAGCAAAAGGTGATTCACAAGCACATGATGAGCATCGTCCATCAGTTGTTGCGGGAACCGGTGCGAAATGTCAAGGAGCTGGCGCTGCAGTCGGGCGATCCTGGCTATGCGGAGACGCTCGCCGCGTTGTTCGGCCTGGAGGCGGGTGAGCTTCACGACCGGGTCCGCATCGAGTGGAGGCGAGGCTCTGCGAGCGTCGCCGATGCGGGTCGGCAACCGGCGCTCTCCTGAGGTGCGAGATTGTCATGGGTGCGTGGTATGTCCTGAGCATGGTCGCGTATGCGCTGGCGCTCGTGTGGTCCGGTTGGTCATTCGCGCACGCGCGGCCGGGGTCGTCGCGGACGGGGTATGGGCTGTTTGTCGCCGCATGTGCGCTGGTCACGGTCGTGTTCCTCGCTCGGCTGGCTTCGCTGCATGAAGCGGCCGACTATTCTCGGGGCGATCTCGCCCTGTTTATCGCCTGGCTGATGATCGTCATCACGGTGGCGATGGGGCGCGGCTTTGTCTCAAGCCCCGTGGTCTTGTTGCTGAACGCCGTGGGATTCGGCCTCGCGCTCGTCGCGGGTGGCTTGCAGGCGCAGGCCAGTGCCCCGTTTCTCCCTGCGTCCAGCCTTCTCGCGCTTCACGTCGCCCTGGCTGTGCTTGGCGACGCGGCGTTCGCCTTCAGTTTTTCGTTCGCGCTGATGCACCTGGTGCTTGAGGCGCGCCTGCGCCGGCGCCTGTTCGATCGATGGTACTTGCACCTGCCTTCGCTCGCCACGCTCGACAGCCTGGCGCTGTTCACGAGCGCGACGGGGGCAGGTTTGCTGTTTTTGGCCATTGTCACCGGGTGTTGGTGGGGCGAAATCGTGCTGCACCACTGGCTGCTCACATGGCCGAAGTTTATGGTGACAGCCTTTTGTCTCATGCTGTACATCAGTTACCTGATTTGGCGCGTGAGCCGGAAGGCTGCGACGCGCGCCATGATGGTGTTTCAGGTCATTTGTTTTGTCGCGGTGCTGACGAACCTCCTGTTCGTCGGCGGGAGAGTGCCGTGACCCAAGGGAGGATGAAGGTTGCGCACCCTACGAGTCGCCACGAGGCGGAGCGCGCTTGCGCTCACCCAAACCCAATACGTCGTGGATCTTTTGCGCCAGGTGGCGCGCGATGCGGCCTTTGAGATTGTGCCCATCCGGACGCGCGGGGACGAGATCGTCGATCGCGCGCTGTCCGAGGTGGGGGGGAAGGGGCTCTTTGTCGCCGACATCGAGGACGCCCTCGCCAGCGGACAGGCCGATCTCGCGGTGCACAGCCTCAAGGACGTTCCGTTCGAACTGCGCGATGGCCTGGTCATCGGCGCTGTCCCGCGCCGAGAGGACCCGCGCGACGCGCTCGTCAGCCGAACGGGCCAAGGGCTTTTCGAGCTTCCCGCCGGGGCCCGCGTAGGAACGAGCAGCCTGCGTCGACAGGCGGCCATCCGCCACCTCAGGCCGGATCTCCGCGTGGACACGCTTCGCGGCAACGTGGACACGCGCTTGAGACGGCTCGAGGAGGGGCAATTCGACGCCATCGTCCTCGCGGCGAGCGGGCTCAAGCGTTTGGGGCTGGCCGCGAGGATCACGGAGTATCTCCCGGTCGAGCAGTTTATTCCGGCCGTCGGACAGGGCGCTCTGGCCGTCGAGTGCCGCGCCGACGACGCGGAGGTGTTGCGGTACCTGTCTGCCATCGCAGATGCCGAGACCACGCGCGCGGTGGAGGCGGAGCGGGCATTTCTCTCAAGGCTTCAGGGCAGCTGTCAGGTTCCAATCGGCGCCTACGCCGAGCCCGCGGGTCGCGACTTGCGCCTGCTTGCGTTTGTCGCCCATCCGGCAGGCGACGGTCATGTTCGACTGGAACGGACAGGGCCTGACGCGCGGGCGCTCGGCGCCGCCGCCGCCGAAGAGGCGCTGCGCCAGGGTGCCGAGGACTGGCTTTCCGCAGCGCGAGGTGATTGACATGTCCCGACCGGCCGTGATGGTGACTCAGTCCGGCGATCGCGGCCTCGCCCTCACCTTAGCCCTCCGCGACCGAGGCTTTGTCGCCGAACACGTGCCCCTCGTGGATACGGTGGTGCTTGCGGACGCCGTATCGGAGCTCGCAAAAGCCGTGGAAGGGCACGAGGCGTGGGTTTTCACCTCCATGGCCGCGGTGCGCGCGGTGTCGCAACACCAGCAAGTCGTCGATCGGCTCCGGGCGGCGCCTGCCGTGTTCGCGCTGGGAGCTGCGACCTGGCGGGAACTTCGCGCTCTAGCGCCTCGAGCCGTTCACTTTCCGGGCGTGCGCGGCGCGGAAGAATTTGCTCGGCGCCTCGTCGAGGTGTGCCCGGCTCCGAAGAGCTTCCTCTTTCCGCGCGGACGGCTGGCGCTCGAGGTGCTGCCGGAGGTGCTGCGCCGCGCGGGTCGGCACGTCACGGAGTGGACCGTGTACGACACCGTCCTCCGGCCGGAGGCGGCGGATCGATTGGCGGCGCGCGAGGGCGATGTTGTCGCGCTTTTCAGCCCATCCGCCGTCTCCGCCCTTGCCGCCCATCCGTCGAGCGGCGACTTGTTCGCGCCTGGGAGATTCACATGGTTGCCTTTCGGCACCACCACCGCCAGCGCGCTCGAAGCGCGGGGCGTGAGGCATCTCGCTCCCCCGCCCGAGCCCTCACACGGCGCCTTGATCCAATACCTTGAAACTTTGTACCCTTCGGGAGCGTGATCGACATGAGCCAGTTCCGCCGCCATCGTCGCCTTCGCCGCACACCCTATCTGCGCGATCTCGTCCGCGAACATCGCGTCCACGCGGACGATCTCGTGTACCCCATGTTCGTCGAAGAGGGACTGCAAGGGATATCTCCCATCTCCTCCATGCCCGGCGTGTCCCGCTACGGGCTGGACGCGCTGCGCAAGGAGATCGCCTCGCTGTCGGAGTTGGGGCTGAAGTCGGTCATCCTCTTCGGCATCCCGCGCGAGAAGGACGAACTCTCGTCCTCCGCGTATCACGAGCACGGCGTCGTGCAGGAGGCCATTCGCGCCATCAAAGCCGAGAACCCGGATCTCGTCGTGATGACGGACGTGTGCCTGTGCGAGTACAACCCCCTGGGCCAGTGCGGCCTTGTGAGGGACGGCAAGATCGTCAACGATCCGACCCTGGAACTGTTGGCGAAAACCGCTGTGTCGCACGCGCAGGCCGGCGCGGACGTCGTGGCGCCCTCCGACATGATGGACGGCCGCGTCGCGGCCATTCGCGAGGCGCTCGATGCGCACGGGTATGAGGACGTGATCGTCCTGTCGTACGCGGTCAAATACGCGTCGTCGTTCTACGGCCCGTTCCGGGAGGCCGCCGACTCGGCGCCGCAGTTTGGCGATCGGAAGAGCTATCAGATGGATCCTGCCAACGGCCGCGAAGCGATGCGAGAGGCGAGATCGGACCTCGAAGAAGGGGCCGACATGCTGATGGTGAAACCCGCGCTCGCCTACATGGACGTCACCGCCCGCCTGCGCGCCTCGTTCGACGTGCCCATCGCGACGTACAACGTGAGCGGCGAATACAGCATGGTCAAGGCCGCGGCTTTGCAGGGATGGATCGACGAGCGAGCGGTCGTGATGGAAATGATGACCTCGTTCAAGCGGGCAGGGGCGGATCTCATTCTCACCTATCACGCGCCGGACGTGCTTCGGTGGCTGCGGGAAGAAGAGCGCTGAGGAGGTTGAACATGATCGGGGAGCGATCCAAGCAGGCGTTCGCCAGAGCGCAGAGGGTGCTGGTGGGCGGCGTGAATTCTCCCGTGCGGGCATTTCGCGCGGTCGGAGGCACGCCCTATTTCGCCGATCGAGGCGAAGGGCCCTATCTTTACGACATCGACGGGCACCGTTACATCGACTATCTGATGAGCTGGGGGCCGCTCATCTGGGGGCATGCGCACCCGGAGATCGTGCGAGCGATTGCGGAAACGGCCGCGCGCGGTACGAGCTTTGGCGTGCCCACCGAATTGGAGACGGAGATGGCGGAGGCGATTGTGGAGCTCGTGCCCTCCGTCGAAAAGGTGAGGATGGTCTCGAGCGGCACGGAGGCGACGATGAGCGCGATCCGCCTGGCCCGCGCCGCCACGGGCCGAACGGCGATCGTCAAGTGCATTGGGTGTTATCACGGGCATGCCGACTCCTTTCTCGTCAAGGCCGGATCGGGCGTGGCGGCCCTCGGCCTGCCGGACTCTCCGGGCGTTCCGGCCACGGTGGCTGAGCGGACGCTCACGGTGCCATACAACGACGCGGAGGCCATGGAGAAGCTGTTTGCCGATCGCGGCGACGAGATCGCGGCGGTGATCCTCGAGCCGGTGGCGGGCAACATGGGATGTATTCTGCCTCGGCCTGGGTATTTGGAGGCCGTGCGCGAGATCACCCGCCGCCATGGTGCGCTCCTCATCTTCGACGAGGTCATTACGGGCTTTCGCGTCGGAATCGGCGGCGCGCAGGCGCGATTTGGCGTCATGCCGGATCTCACGACGTTCGGCAAGGTCATCGGCGCAGGTCTGCCCGTCGGCGCTTACGGCGGGCGGCGCGATCTCATGGCCCTCGTGGCACCCGAAGGGCCGGTGTACCAGGCGGGCACGCTCTCCGGAAATCCGCTCGCCATGGCCGCGGGGTTGACGTCGCTGCGCATGTTGAAGCGCGCAGCTGCCGAGGGCGCGTACGAGCGGTTGGAGTCCTATGGCCGGCGATTGGCGGAGGCCTTCTGCCAGTTTGCCGCCCAATACGGCCTCCCCGCAACGGGGCACGCCATCGGCGGCATGTTCGGCTTGTTTTTCCACGAAGGTCCCATCGTCGACTTTGAGACGGCCAAGGCCTGCGATCAGGCGCTCTATGCCGAGTTCTTCCACGCCATGTTGGACGAAGGCGTCGCGTTCGCGCCCGCGCAGTTGGAGAGCGGCTTCATGTCGATGGTTCACGGCGAGGCCGAGATCGACAAGACCATCGAGGCCATGGATCGCGCCTTCCGGCGGATCGCGAAGGCCAGGAAGTGAGGCGCTGCCACAAGGAGATCCGCCCTCAAACCGCGGCTCCATCGACATATCTCGCGATGGCGGGACATAGATTGGTGGTGGAATCCTGCGGTTTTGAGGAGGGGCTCGAATGTCCGAAGTTTCGCGCGAACTCTTGATTCGGCTGCCGGTCGATCAAGAAGTCTACGCCGAACAAGTCGCCTCCGGCGATGTGGTTCAAGATGCGACCGTCGCGACGGAAATCGTCGCGTTCGATCAGGACCGGGACACCTACCAACTCGAGGGCGCGATCGTCTTCGCAGCCTACGTGCAGAAGGCGTCAAGCGGTGAGGTGGTACATGTTCATCAACGGCTGCCGTTTTTGCTGCGGGTGCCCACATCCGCACAGCAGGCCGGCGTGCTGAACGTGAAGAGCCGCCTTGCCGGGGTGGAACTGACCGTCTCGGGCGACGCTTGGCTCCATCTGGGCGGTTGGCTGGAGGTGCACGGGCTGAACGGGTCGAAGGGGTACCTGTTCCGCTGCGGCGGCCAGGAGGTTCAGGAGGCTTACGGCTCAGAGGCCGGATTGGGCTCGGCGGGCCTTCCGGTTGACACGGTGGAGACCGAGGCTGCATTCGAGGCCGCGCTTCGCGGAGAGGAAGCGGAGGTCTCCGGGGAGACGACGCCTCCTAAGTCTGCGCTCGAGGCGGTGAGTGAGGCGCGCGGCGGGGCCGAACCTTTGCAGCCGTCGGGCGAGGGTGAGGAGGAGGGGCCCTCCTCGCTTCAGCGCGATCTCGCCGCCTTCGATCGGCTCCTGCCGGACACGACGCCCGCGGACACGCCAGTTGAAGCAGAGACGACGAGTCCGGCAGTGGATGGGTCGAATTGGGCTTCTGTGGCCGGATCGCACGTGGTGCCCGTGGCGTCGTTTGAATTCGTGCATCAGGCGGACGATGTGGTCTTCGATGCCGAGGATCGCGCGGGGGCGCCTGGGTCCTCTGACGAAGCGCCGAGAGCCGTGGAAGAGCCCGAAATCGTCGAGCAGGTGCGCGCCGAGGCGCAGGACGAGGGCGTTGTGGAAGAGGAATCGAGTATCGTCGCGGAGCCCAACAGCGCGGAGCCCAACAGCGCGGAGCCCAACAGCGCGGAGCCCAACAGCGCGGAGCCCAACAGCGCGGAGCCCAACAGCGCGGAGCCCAAGATCTCGTTTTTCGCGTCCGGTGCGGATGAGCGAACCGAGGCCGTTGTCCAGCAGGAATCGAAGGTCGAGGAGCAGGCGCTGGACGAGGTTCCCGCTTCGCCGCGAGACGAAGACGCAGCGCGACACGAGAGCGAAGCGCCGAAGCCGCAGAACAAGAAGCTCTGGTCGTTTGTCGATTTCAACGCGCCGGAACCGCGCCACACCTTGCGATTCGTCATTGTTCTGGAACACGAGACTTTGGAGGCCGTGGCGGAGCGCTGTGGCTGTCTGCCGAGCGAGCTCGAGCGCGCGAATCCCTGGCTCCAAGGTCAACCTGAGCCCGGTACGGCGCTTTTGGTCCCTGAGCGGCGCGTCACCATCCAGAAGGTCGTGACGCTCAACTGACCAGACGGCCGAAAGAAAAACAGGAATCGGCGGGAATCGTGGCCGAAGTCGCGGTTCCCGCATTTTTGTGCGCGCCTTTGCCGTCAAGGGGCGCCGAGGAACATGAGGAAGAAGACAAGAAACAGCAGCATGAGGATGAGCAGATCGAGCGCGCTTGGCCAGAAGATGGCGCGAAAAAACAGCAGCAGGATGGCGAGTGCGAGCAACAACTTGACGAACCTGAGCAAGTTTTGAAACAACCCCACGGGGCCGACCTCCTCACTGAGCCGATACATGTATATGCGTCCGTTGGACGGAGTGGTCTTCGAGTATGCAGACGCCGCTGGATCTGATAACATAGGGTCGTCCACACTTGCGGCAGGTCTGGAGGAAGTCGGTTGGAGTCCACAACAAACGCTTGGAAGACGGGCGTGTGGCGCGGCTGGTACTGGCGGTTCGACTTGTTGACGGTGGCTGCCGTGGCCGCGTTGGAGTGCATCGTGTACTACGCGTCCGGAGGCAAGTACTCGTTCTTCTTCTCCGCAGAACTCGGCACGCTCATCGCCGTGGTGATGGTGGTTCAGCGCGCCAAAGAGAGGCGGAGCCTGAACGGACTCGCGGTCGCCGCGGTGAGCTATCTGCTCGGCTTTTTATTTCAGTACACGCTTGGGTACGCCGAGACCCGTGAGATCATCGTTCACGGGGGCGAGCGGGCGCTCTTGCTGCAAAATGCGATGACGTTCGTCATCGCCCTGGTGTTCGCCTGGGTGTACGGCTGGAGCACGGACTGGTCGGAGCGCCGGAGAGCTCAGGTCATGGCCGAGCGTGCGCGGAAGGAGGCCGAGGAGCGGCGAGCGGCCGGGGATGAAAGGCCGCGCGTGCGCATTCACCGCAAGAAGAAGCGCCGCGGTCGCGGCAGGCGGCCAAAATCTTGACAACCAATTCCCGGGTTGCGTACTATACGTACCAGATCCAATCGGATACGCGAAGGCGAAGAAGGGAAGGAGTAGGGCGTCGCCGGTTGTCCAGAGAGGGCGGGCTAGTGCTGAAACCGCGCCCCTTCCGGTCGCTTGAAGGTCGTCCTGGAGCCGTGCCGGTCATCCCGTTATCGATGTTCGAGTGCCCCGCGCCGCTTCATGGCGCCCTGGGGAATTCAGGTGGTATCGCGGAGCCCTCCGTCCTGAAGGACTGAGGGCTCTTTTCCATGAGACGAGGAGGATTCACATGTCGCAACGAACGCTGTCCACGGTGTATGATCCCAAATCCGTCGAATCGCGTATCTACGAGGTGTGGGAGCGGGGCGGCCATTTTGCGCCTCGCGACGGCGGTCGCGGGACGTTTTCCATCGTCATGCCTCCGCCGAACGTGACGGGCGTTCTCCACCTCGGCCACGCGCTCGACACCACGTTGCAGGACATCGCCACCCGTTTCCGCCGGATGCAAGGATATTCGACGCTCTGGATCCCAGGCACAGATCACGCAGGCATCGCGACCCAGGCGCGCGTGGAACAGGCTCTGCGCGAGGAGGAGGGAAAGTCGCGGTACGATCTCGGCCGGGACGCGTTCGTGCAGCGCGTCTGGGCCTGGAAGGCGCAGTACGGCGGCACCATCACGAGTCAGATCCGTTCGCTCGGCGCCTCCTGCGACTGGTCGCGGGAGCGGTTCACGATGGATCCCGGCCTGTCGCGCGCCGTGCGCGAGGTGTTTGTGCGCCTGTACGAAGAGGGTCTCATCTACCGCGGCAATCGCATCATCAATTGGTGCCCCCGCTGCCGCACCGCGCTGTCCGATATCGAAGTGGAACACATCGAAGAGCCTGGCGTGCTGTATCACGTCCGGTATCCGCTCGAGGACGGCTCCGGCCACCTCGTCATCGCCACCACCCGGCCGGAGACCATGTTCGCCGACGTGGCCGTCGCCGTACATCCGGACGATCACCGTTACGCCGCGATGGTCGGGAAGACCCTCCGGCTGCCGCTCGCGAACCGCGCCATTCCCGTCATCGCGGACAGCTACGTCGAGCGGGATTTCGGAACCGGATGCCTCAAGATCACCCCTGCGCACGATCCGAACGACTTCGAGGTCGGCGAGCGCCACGGGCTTCCTGCACTCGTCTGCCTCGATCAAGAGGGCCGCCTCACCGATCTCGCGGGGCGCTTCGCCGGTCTCTCCCGCGAGGAGGCGCGCGAGCGGGTGGTCGCGGCGCTACGCGAAGAGGGCTTTCTGGTGAAGGAAGAGCCGCTCGATCACGCCGTCGGCCATTGCGAGCGCTGTGGCACCGTCATCGAGCCGTATCTGTCCGAGCAGTGGTTTGTTCGAATGGAGCCGTTGGCGCGAGACGCGCTGGAGCGTGCGCGCAGAGGAGAACTTCGCTTTTTGCCGGATCGGTTCATGAAAGTGTTCGAACAGTGGCTCACGAACGTGCGCGATTGGTGTATCTCGCGCCAACTGTGGTGGGGCCATCGGATTCCGGCGTGGTACTGCGCATCGTGCGGTCAAGTGTCCGTGTCCCGGGACGATCTCGATCACTGCCTCCACTGCGGATCGGCGGACGTGACACAGGACGAGGACGTGCTCGACACCTGGTTCTCTTCCGCGCTCTGGCCGTTCTCGACGATGGGGTGGCCGGAGGATACGCCCGATCTCGCCCGTTTTTATCCGACGAGTCTCTTGGTCACCGGCTATGACATCCTGTTTTTCTGGGTGGCCCGCATGGTGTTCATGGGCGTGCACTTCACGGGGAGGATGCCATTTGGAACGGTGCTGTTGCACGGCCTCCTGCGCGACGCGAAGGGCCAAAAGATGTCCAAGTCGAAGGGCAACGGCATCGATCCGATGGACGTGATCGACAAGTACGGCGCGGACGCGCTCCGGTTCATGCTCGCGTCGAACACCGTGCTCGGCAATGACCTGAGGTTCTCCTGGGAGAAGGTCGAGGGCGCCCGGAACTTCCTGAACAAACTCTGGAATGCGGCTCGGTTCGTGCTGATGAATGTGGACGAGGAATCTTCGCCTCAGGCGCTCGACCCGCAATCGCTCGATCTCGCCGACCGATTCATTCTACATCGGCTGGGCGAGACCATCCGCCGGGTCACGTCGGCGCTCGAGGTGTACGATGTGGGCGAGGCGGCCCGCGCGGTGTACGAGTTCACTTGGGACGAGTTCTGCGACTGGTACATCGAATTCGCCAAGATCAACCTGTATGGCGATCGCGAGGACAAGAAGCGGCAGACGCAGGCGGTCCTTCTCACGGTGCTCTCGCGCGTGCTCGCGCTACTCCATCCGTACATTCCGTTTGTGACGGAGGAGATCTGGCAGGCGCTGCCGAACACTACAGGTATGTTGATCGACGCCGAGTGGCCCGAGGCGGCAGATCTGCCGCAGGACGAGGCCGCCGTGGAGCAGATGCGCCTGGCTATGGACGTCATCCGTGCCGTGCGGAATGTGCGCTCGGAGCTTCAGATTCCGCCGAGAACTGCTGTACCGGTCGTGATCGCGTGTGATTCAGAGCGCGTCCGCGACGTGGTCCATCGCGTCCGGGATATGATTGTGCGCTTCTGCAACGCGGAGCGGGTGGAAGTGGGGGCAGGAATCGAAGCTCCGAAACAGGCGGCGGTGCAGGTGGTGACAGGGGCGAAGATCTACATCCCGCTCGCCGGCCTCATCGATATGGATGCCGAGCGCGAGCGCCTGAAGAAGGAAGTGAATCGCCTGAAGGCCGAGGTCGAGCGACTGGAGAAGAAACTCGCGAATGACAACTTCGTTCGCCGCGCGCCGCAGGAGGTCGTGGCCCAGGAGCGGGAGAAACTCGCGGACTACCGCGCGAAGCTCCTCGCCGTCGAGGAGCGGCTGGCGTCGCTCGAAGGCTAGAAGGCGGGGAACCATGCAATACGAGGAAGCGGTCCGCTACATCAGTTCGCTCCGGCGGTTCGGGATGAAGCCCGGTCTCGACCGGATGCGTCGGATTTTGTCGAATTTGGGCCACCCTGAGGAAGGTTTGTGGTTTTATCACGTCGCGGGAACCAACGGGAAAGGCTCGGTTTGCGCGATGCTGGCGGCGATGCTGAAAGCCCTAGGGTACCGCACGGGTCTGTACACGTCGCCTGGCCTTGGCGGCTTCAACGGGCGCGTTGTCATCGACGGGCTGCCCATCCCAGAGCCGTCGTTCGCGGATCACGTGGAGGCCGTGCGCCGCGCCTCAAGCCCCTCCGATCCGCCGACAGAGTTCGAGGTCCTGACGGCGGTCGCACTGCTCGCGTTTCGGTCAGCGGGCGTGGAGCGCGTGGTCTGGGAGACGGGCCTCGGCGGCCGTCTCGACGCGACGAACGTCGTGGTGCCGCGCGTGACGGCCATCACGAACGTGTCCTACGATCACGTCGAGATCCTCGGTCCGACGCTCGTCGACATCGCCCGGGAGAAGGCCGGGATCGTGAAGCCCGGCGTGCCCGTAGTCACCGCGTGTGCCGATGGCGCGTACCGTGTCATAGGGCGCACGGCGGCGGAACGCGGATCGAGGCTCGTGCGCGTCGGGCGCGACGTGCAGTTCACGCCCACCAGTTCGAGCTTCTGGCTCCGGGGCGCGTACCGGGGACTCTTCCGAGATGCGCCTTGTGTTCGCCTTGGCTTGCGCGGTGAGCATCAGGCGCAGAACGCCGCCGTCAGCCTCGCGATGGTGGAGCTAGGGGAGGGACGATTGTCCGAAGCGAACTGGGAGCGCGCCCTGAAGGCGCTCGAGGGTGTGCGTTGGCCGCTTCGGTGCGAGGTGTTTCGCGTTCGCGGTCGCCTTGCCGTGATCGACGGGGCACACAACGAAGAGGGCGCGCGCGCCCTCGCCCGGACCCTTCGGCGCCTGGGGAAGGCGCTTGGGGCGAGCGGGTGGCACATGGTGTTTGGGGCGTTCGCCGACAAAGACGTGCGGGGGATGCTCGCGCAGATGCTTCCCTTGGCGCGCGACGTTTTGGTGTTACGTTCTCCCCATCCGCGCGGGGCGGATCCGGAATCGTTGGCGGAGGCGGCTCGCGAGATCCGGCCTGATCTTTCGATCCGCGTGATGCCATCCGTCGAGGCCGCGGTTCAAGAGGCTCTGGAACACCCCGAACCGATCGTCATTTGGGGAAATTTGTATATGGCGGAGTTGGCGCGGAACACTATCATTGCACTTGGAGCAGAGGAATGGCAGTAAAGGACGGTGAGGCGCGTGCGCGGTTCGGAACATGTGCACTTCGTCGGGATCGGCGGCTATGGAATGAGCGCCATCGCGAGGGTGATGTTGGACCTGGGATATCGAGTGTCGGGATCGGATGTTTCCCGGCACGAGTTGACGGAAAAGTTGGCGGCGCGCGGGGCCACGGTCTATTACGGGCATCGGCCGGAACATGTGGAAGGAGCGGATCTTGTCGTCCACAGCACTGCGGTCAAGCCGGATAACGTGGAACTGGAAGCTGCGAGGGCCCGCAACATTCCCGTGATTCACCGGAGCGAAATGCTGGCGCGATTGATGGACGATCGCATGGGCATTGCGGTGACGGGAGCGCACGGCAAGACGACTACGACTTCGATGATCGCGTTCGCCATGGAGCAAAACGGCCTGGATCCGACCTTCGTCGTCGGGGGCGTCGTCGCGGATCTCGGGGACAATGCGAAGGCCGGAAAGGGGCGGTTTCTGGTCGCCGAGGCCGATGAGTCGGACGGATCGTTTCTTCACTATCGGCCCGCCATCGCGGTGGTGACCAATGTGGAAGCGGATCATCTCGAGCATTACGACGGGAAGTTCGAGAATCTGAAGCGCGCATATGCGACGTTCATCCGCCAGATCCCGCCGGAGGGGCTCCTGGTGATGTCCGCCGACGATCCCAACCTTCGTGAACTTCGCTCCGCCGCACGCTGCCGCGTCGTGACGTACGGGTTTGCGGAGGACGCGGATCTGACCGCGCGCCGTGTGGAGCTTCGCGATCGCGCCTCACGGTCCGATGTGTATGTGAACGGCGAGTTCGTTGGCACGCTCTGTCTCGCCTTGCCGGGCAAACACAACGTGTTAAACGCCCTTGCGGCCATCGCGGTCTGCATGGAAGCGGGACTCTCGTTCGACGCCGCCGCTGAAGCGCTGTCTCGCTTCCACGGGGCCAAGCGCCGCTTTCAGGTGGTGGCGGAGGTGGACGACGTGCTGATCGTCGACGACTACGCTCATCACCCGACGGAAATCCGCGCCACCATCGCTGCGGCGAAGTCGACGGGCAGGCGCATTCTCGCGGTGTTTCAGCCACAGCGGTACACGCGCACCTTTTTCCTGTTTGAAGAATTCGCGAAGGCGTTTGGCGAGGCGGACGAGGTCATCCTGTGCGATATCTACTCGCCCGCGGGGGAACGCAAGATCGACGGCGTGTCCGCAGCGAGTCTGGCGAACGAAATTGCGCGGCTGAGCAATCCCCACACGCTGTACATCCCGACGCATGACGACGTGATCGACTACCTGGTTCAGCGTGTTCGCCCGGGAGATCTCGTGTTGACGATGGGCGCAGGAGATGTGTGGAAAGTGGCCAGAGGGCTGGCGGACATCCTGCAGGTACCGGAGCGACAGGCGCTCGTATAACCGTGGCGCTCTTGCGAAACGGGCGGCGGGGTCGGGAGGAACCGATCGCGCCGCCCGCCGTGTGTCGAACATGCTCGAAAATCTCTCAGGCTCGCTCGACATGTTTCCCGTTCATCTGCCATACCCTTTCCTATAGAATCAGAGAAAACCCATTCAGGCTGCCGGGTGAGCGGCGGCGAATGCGCTTACAAAACGTGGTTTGCAATCCCGCCGCGATCCCGTTATACTGTCCGCAGCCCGACCCCCTATCCGTAAGGGAAAATACGGAAAGAGGTGAGGGAGTGCGTCTACCTAAGTCGAAAGCCGTGGTGGCGGCGGTGACGGCGGCGGCGGTGGGCTTTGGCGGAGCGGGAACCGCAGTCGCAAGCACCTACAAGACCATCACGGTGTCAGACAATGGGCAGCGCAAAGTGTTGCGTGGGTTTTCGACCGGAACACTGGACGAATTCCTGGAGCAGCACGGAGTCCACGTAGGCAAGCGGGACCGCGTGAGCCCGGCACTCGATAGCTCTGTCGTCAATGGCGAGATCGTGACCATCGAGAGCCCCAAGGAAGTGACCTTGGATTTCGAGGGCAAGACGGAGACGGTGTGGACCTTCGCGAAAACGGTAGGAGCGTTGTTGAAGGGCCAGCACATCGAACTCACGCCGCACGATCGGATGAACGTCAAGGCGACCGACGCGATTCGACAAGGCGAGACCATCGAGATCCACCGCTACGTGACGGAAACCATCACCGAGGCGCAGGAAATACCGTTTCAGACCATACGTCGCACCACCAGTGAACTTCTTCGAGGGCATGTCCAGTACGTGACGCACGGTGTGAAAGGGTTGCTGCAAGTTCAGACGACGCGCGTCTATCGGGATGGCAAGTGCATTTCGACACGGGTGGTGAAGCGGGTCGTCAGGGAACCCGTCGATGCGGTGGTCGAGGTTGGCACGGCTGAACCAAAGCCGGTGCAGACGGCGCTCGCCACGAGATCCGCGAATCCGAATCCAGGGCTCATCCGCGAGTCGTTGACGGTCGTGGCCACCGCATACGTGGCCGGCGGGACCACCGCCACGGGCGTGCCCGCTGAACCGGGCGTGATCGCGGTTGATCCGCGTGTCATTCCACTCGGCTCGCGCGTGTACATTCCTGGCATCGGCGTTTGCATCGCCGCGGACACGGGATCGGCCATCGTTGGCGATCGGATCGACATCTGCATGGGCTCGCTCTCGCAGGCGGATGCGTGGGGAGCTCGCACCATCACGATTTACGTGCTTGGATAAACCACAAGCGGTATAGGGGTAAGGGTGGCAAGGGGGCTTCTGGCCCCCTCTTTTATGCACAGGCTCTGATGCACAGCCTCGCTCATCCGCTCGGGATACAAAATCTTATCTCCGCCTTCACCGCGAATTCACAAGAGTTCAACAATAGCTGGTTACCTTCTCCTCGTAGAACCAAAAGGGGAGGGTTACCGCGATGAAATCCAGTCGATGGTCTTCAGTCTTGGCGACGGCCATCGCCATGATGACGGCGCTCGCGCCGCAGGCGCTTGCCGGCGACTCCGCCAATGCATCTGTGAGCACGGCGACGCCCATTCACCACTTGGTCGTGATCTTCGACGAAAACGTCTCCTTCGACCACTATTTCGCCACGTACCCCAAAGCCGCCAATCCTTCCGGAGAGCCGCCTTTCTACGCGGCGCCTGACACGCCCACCGTGAACGGGCTCTCAGGCAGTTTGCTGACCCACAACCCGAATGGCGCGAATCCCGAGCGATTGGATCGCAGCCAGGCCGTGACGCCGGACATGAACCACAACTACACCCCCGAGCAACAGTCGGTGGACGGAGGCCGCATGGACAATTTTATCAACACGGTTGGCCGCGGCAATCCTATCGATCTCGACTATTACGACGGCAACACCGTCACTGCGCTGTGGTATTACGCGCAACATTTCGCGTTGAACGACAACGCCTATTGCACCCAATACGGCCCGTCCACGCCGGGCGCCCTCAACCTGATTTCCGGTGACACGGCCGGGGCCACGGTCTACTCATCCAATGTGACGTCGGGGAACGCCCAGGTGTTACAGCCCGGCAGCAAAAACTTCCCGAGCGCCGTGACCCAAAACGGCGTGGACATCGGCGATCTCGACCCGTACTATGACAGCGCCTCCAAGGGCGTGACCTTGGCCATGTCGGGCAAGAACATCGGCGACTTGTTGAACGCCAAGGGAATCACCTGGGGCTGGTTCCAAGGCGGGTTCGCCAATCCCAATGCAAAGGACAACAACATCGCGGGCACCGACGAGACGACCGATTACAGCGCGCACCACGAGCCGTTCCAATATTACGCATCGACAGCTAATCCCAACCACCTGCCTCCGTCGAGCCCCTCGATGATTGGCCGGACCGATCAGGCGAATCACCAGTATGACATCACGGACTTCTTCACGGCGCTTCACAACGGAAACATGCCGGCCGTCAGCTTTCTGAAAGCGCCGGAATATGAGGACGGTCACGCGGGTTATTCCGATCCGCTCGACGAACAGCGCTGGCTGGTCCAGACCATCAATCAGATCGAGGCGTCGCCTGAGTGGTCTTCCACCGCGATTGTCATCACCTACGACGATTCCGACGGCTGGTACGATCACGTGATGCCTCCGCTCGTGAACGGTTCGAACGATCCGGCCGTGGACGTGATCGGCGGCAAGCCCGTGTTGCAAAACGGGACGGATCGCGCTGGGTACGGTCCTCGCGTGCCGTTCCTGCTCATTTCGCCCTACGCGAAGCACAATTTCGTGGACCACACCCTGATCGATCAGACGTCGGTGCTCAAGTTCATCGAGGACAACTGGGACCTTGGTTCACTGGGCCCGGCCTCCTACGACACGTTGGCAGGTTCGATCATGAACATGTTCGACTGGCATCTGAACAATCCGCCCGTCTTTCTCGATCCGACGACCGGCGAACCAGTCACCCCGGACCAACAGCCCGAGGTCATTCGCGGAGTGACGTACTTGAGCCTGAACCACTACGCGCAAGACCTGGACGTCATGCTCCGCGTCAGTCAGGGGCTCGCCCGGTTCTCGTATCAGGGCCACGACGTGATGATCGACGAGCGGTCCGGCCGCATCTACCTGGATGGTCAACAGGTTCAGCTGAAGGCGCCGCTCATTCGCTCAAACGGTGTGTGGATGATCCCGGTGGACGAGATCGACCGGCTGATCGGTGCGGATCTGCACACGTATACTTCAGGGAACCTCACGTTCTACCTCTTCTCGCCCCAAGATGCAGAGTGAACCGCTTGCCCCTCGCGCGCGTCTCTTCAATCGAGCGGTTACGCGAGGGGCTGCGTTCTATCAACCCTTGCATACGCCCCGCCTCCGGTTCATAGACTAGGCGTGATGACGACGCGAACCAGGAGGCGGTCATCTTGAACGCATCGAATCCGGCTGACAGCCCTGAAAATCGCAAACCGCCGACGCACACGGTGCGCGTCCGGATGGGGACGGAAAGCTGGACGATTCCCCCTTCCGGGGTGCCGCTGAACGCCGAGGAGCCGGTGTTGCGCATCGAGCGCCGCCGCTCGCACGTGACCCTCAATGCCATGCGGGCCCGCATCGAACAGGCTCGCTCGCCGTCTGCCCGCGACTCGCGGTGGAATCAAGCGGTCCGGGCGATTCGCGATTGGATCCTGCCGGTTGGCGAGGGCCGGTTTCGCGCAGGGCTGAAGACGGGCCTGGCAAGCGGCATGATGTTCGGTTGTCTTGCGCTGGCTTTATTTCATCAGCTCGCCGCGCCTGTCGACCCTGTCACATCTGTCGCGTCGGGCGCCCGTTCAGCCCCGGTGCGAATGACCCAGAGTCCGTCCGCCGCGCTTTCGTATCCTGGGCTATCCCTTGAAGTCGCGGTGCCTCGCGAATCCAGCGGGATGGTACCCTGGCTTGCGCTCACGCCCATCGGCATGCGGCACTGGTTCCAAGAGGCCCGTCTCCGTGCCGCCGACTACGATGTCCGCGCCATCCGGGTGCGAGCGGGCAACACCCTGATCCCGGGCGTCGTGTCCCAGCGCTCGCTGGCTCAGCAGGAAAACGCCCTCGCACTGGCGGAAAGCGCGCTGTTGGCGGCCATATCGTGGGCGGCCGATGGGGGGAGGCGAACAGATGCGGAGCAAGCGGTGCGGAATGCGCTCGCCGTAGCCCCAAGCACGTGGTCCAGTTGGCCGAATGGCGACGCGAAGGTCGCCGTGGATCTTCACGAAGCGATGGAAACTCTGCTTCGCTCGATAGAAGCAGGTCAAGCGCGAAGCTCGGAGACGTCGGCGGTGCGGGCCCTGAACGACTGGCTGCGGTTGTGCGGGCTCCCGGACGTGATCGAGTTGTCGAAAATGAGCCATTGACGAATGGTGTCGAACATGTTCACAATAGTACCGTCGCGATATGCTCATTCGCGAGGCCAATGGCATGTGGCGAGTTGGCCGCAAGGTGTTGTTGTAGTTGAGATCCGTCCGGATGCACCGGACCCTTTTTTTGGTCATTCGTCACCCGTATAACGATTTTTCCTGCATCCGTTTGTCGCATCCCGCTCGTTTCCGTATGCTCAGGGCATCAGCCGGAGACGAGGGTGGGATGGTCATGGAATGGGATGTCTGCCTGGCGTCGGAGCTCGAGGATGGGCCGCGCGAGCGCTTGATGCGCCTTGGGCCCAGCGCGTTGCGCATGGACGAGCTTTTGGCGTGCATCATGCAGTCAGGCAACGGGAAGCAGAACGTGTACGAGATCGCGCAGTCGCTTTGCCGTCATTTGGGCGATCTCGACCGGCTCGCGGATCTCGAAGTGGCGGAGTTGCTGAGCGTGCCGGGAATTGGACCGGCGAAGGCGGTCCAGATTGCGGCCGCCGTCGAACTGGGACGCCGTGTCGTTCGCAAGCCGCCGGGAGATAAACGGCAGATCCGCACGGCCGAAGACGCGGCCAAGTATGTGATGGACCGACTGAGGTATCTTAAAAAGGAACATTTTGTAACCCTTCTCTTGGACACGAAGCATCGTGTGCTCGCTGAGGACACGTCGTCTGTAGGGAGCCTGGACGCTTCCATCGTTCATCCGCGCGAGATCTTTCGCCGCGCGATCCGCATCAGCGCTTCGAGCATCTTGTGCATACATAATCACCCCAGTGGCGACCCATCTCCTAGTCCGGAAGATATCGCGGTCACAAGGCGCCTCGTTGAGGCGGGGCGGGTGCTCGGCATTGAGGTGCTGGACCATATTGTGATTGGCGACGGGCGGTTTGTCAGCTTGCGCGCGGAAGGGTATTTCGATTCTATTTCATGAGAGGAGTCACAGTGAATGTTTTCCGTCAGGGACATGGGTGTTGATTTGGGTACGGCGAACACGCTGGTCTACGTGAAGGGGAAAGGCATTGTCGTCCGGGAGCCTTCGGTCGTCGCGATTCGCACGGACACGGGGAGCATTGAGGCGGTCGGCGCCGAGGCGAAGCAGATGATCGGGCGCACCCCCGGCAACATTGTCGCCGTGCGCCCGATGAAGGACGGCGTGATCGCCGACTTTCAGACCACATCCGCGATGTTGCGCCACTTTATCCGCCAGGCGATGAAGACCAAGTCGTCGTGGTCCGGGAAGCCGCGGGTGATGATCAGCGTCCCGTCAGGCATCACCGCCGTGGAGCGCCGCGCTGTCGAGGATGCGGCCCTGGAGGCCGGCGCCAAGGACGCGCAGGTGATCGAAGAGCCGATGGCGGCCGCCATCGGTGCAGGTCTGCCGGTCGGTGAGCCGACGGGTTCCATGGTCGTCGATATCGGCGGCGGCACGACCGAAGTGGCCATCATTTCGCTCGGCGGGATCGTCACATCGCGGTCGATTCGCGTGGCGGGCGACGAGATGGACGAAGCCATCATCCAGTACGTGAAGAAAACGTACAATCTCATGATCGGCGAGCGAACAGCCGAAGACCTCAAAATTCAAATTGGGGCGGCGGACGATCTCGACGAAGAACGTTCCATGGAGATCCGCGGGCGCGACCTCCTGACCGGTCTCCCGCGCAACGTGACCATTACCTCGAAGGAGATCAGCGAAGCGCTGTCGGACACGGTCCTCGCCATTGTGGACGCCGTGAAGGTTACGTTGGAGAAGTCGCCTCCCGAATTGGCCGCCGACATCATGGATCGCGGCATCGTTTTGACGGGCGGAGGAGCGTTGTTGCGCAATCTCGACAAGCGTTTGGCAAGAGAGACCGGAATGCCCGTCCTTGTGGCCGAGAATCCGCTCGATTGCGTGGCCATTGGGACGGGGAAGGCGCTCGATAACTACGACGTGTACCGCAAGCGCTCGGCCGCCATGCGGCGTGCCCAAGGCCGGGCGTAAGCGGCCGGAGAAGAGGGATACCCGTGTCCCGGTATTTGACGAGTCGCCGGCTGTTTCTCTTTCTCGGCAGCCTCATCGTCCTCATGATCATCGCAGGCCTGACGCTGTCTCAGACCGGCCGCCGAGCGACGTTTCCCGAGCGCATTTTGATGGACGTGCAGAGCGTCGTCTCGGGGATCGTATACAAACCGGTCAGCAAACTGACGGGATTTTTCGCGGGTCTGTCCAACCTCCGTCAGATGTATGAGGAGAATGCCGCGCTCAAGCAGGAGATGGAGAATTATCAGGCGCTTCGCGCTCAGCTCGCGGATGCGCAGGCGGCGAATCAGCGCCTGGAGACGATGCTTCACTTTTACAATCGCACGGTCAATCAGCTGCACGAGATTCCGGCCATGGTGGTTGGGCGAGAGCCGTCGGAGTGGAATTCGGCGCTCACCATCAATGTGGGCAGTGCGGACGGCGTGCAGCCGAACATGGCGGTCGTGGCCCCGGATGGAAGTCTCGTTGGGCGCGTGGATACCGTGAGTGGGCATAGCGCCCGCGTTGTTCTCATCACCGACACCGAGCTGGGTGACGGCGTGTCCGCTCTGGTGGAGGCGAGTCACATGCAGCCGTTTGGCGTCGTCACGGGTTCCACGACGAATCCGGGTCAGTTGAATCTGGATTTTCTTGGCCAGATCATTCAGTTGCCTTCTTCGCAACTCGTGGGCGACGAAGTCGTCACGTCGGGCCTTGGTGACGTGTTTCCTCGCGGGCTGGTCATCGGCACCATCACCAAGGTGGTGTACGGAGCGCACAATACCGCCAAGTCGGCGATTGTCCAGCCTGCTGCGCAGATGGATTTTTTGCAGGATGTGTTCGTCGTGCGCGAACAGGGGAGTTCATCGTGAAGGCGTCGATTGCGTTCGCGTCGCTCTGGATGGGATTGATCTTACAGGCAACGCTCTTCGAAATTCCGCCGATGGACGCCATCCATCCGGACTTTGTGCTCGTGATCCTGGTCCTTCTCGCGCTCTTTCGAGGGGCGAACCTCGCAATGATGTTTGGCATCGCCATCGGCCTGATCCAGGACGTCTGCTACGGCCCTTTCATTGGGCTCAATGCGTTCGCGTATGGCGTGACGGCTTATGTCGCGGCGGCTGTCTTCGGCCAGTTCATGCAGAAGAACCTCGCCATCGCCTTTTTGACGACGATGGGTCTCAGTTTCGTGCATTCATGGTTGACGTACGGTTTTATGCGCCTGTTTGAAGTGACCAGCGATTCCGTTCAATACGCGCTGTCTGCGTCGCTTCAGTCGATGATCGTCAACGGTGTCGTGGCGCTCGCGTTGTATCCCGTTTACCGTGCCTTATTCAATCGCCCCCGAAGGCGTCGGTACCATTCTCTGCACAACGCCGATTCGCCCTGAACTCGCTGATTTCGCCGCACGGAAGGAAATCGGCGAGTTCAGGGCGAATATTGCCTGTTGGGCGATCGCGCCACCCTGGAGGGAGCAGCCGTTGATTTTAGAGAGTGAGCCGCTGATGGACCATAGGCCTCCGGTGACCGTGAAGGGAACGCGTGAGGGACTGACCTTCTTGCTGGACGAACGCGCGGATGTGGAGCGCGTGTGCGGGTATCTGGAAACCCTCATCACGGGTGAAACCGGCAAGCTTTTCGAAGGCCCCACTGTGGATGTGTATGTCGACTACGGCAAGCGAGCACTGACACCCCAGGAGACGTGGCGCATCCTCGACGTTTTTCGAAAGCGAGACAATTTTCTGGTGAGGGCTTGGGGTAGCGCCCCCGAGGCGCGGGAGATGGCCCGCCGTCCTCACGGGATGCGCCCTCAACATATCTATCACGGCTTGGTGCGCTCAGGACAACCTCTGTCCTTTGACGGGGACGTCGTGATCATCGGAGACGTGAATCCGAGCGCTGTGGTGGAGGCAACGGGTGACATCTACGTGTTTGGCCGCCTCCTTGGCATTGCGCACGCCGGCGTGGATGGCGATGAGACGGCCGTCGTCGCAGCGGCAGAGTTCGCCCCGATGCAAATCCGAATCGCGGACGTGGTGAGCCGCGCTCCGCAAATGCGCGCGACGATGGAGTACGCGTATCTCGAGGGGCGAGAGATGCGAGTGGCCGAAATGAAGTACTTCCTCCCATGGCACAAACTCCGGAAACGCTCCGGGCGTGAGGAACGAAGGTGATGTGAGTGGGCACCGCAATCGTGATGACATCCGGCAAGGGCGGGGTCGGTAAGACGACGACCACTGCGAACGTGTCGACGGCGCTCGCCCTGCTTGGCAAAAAGGTTTGTATGGTCGACGCGGACATCGGGCTGCGGAACCTCGACGTGGTCATGGGGCTCGAGAACCGCATCATCTATGACATCGTGGACGTGGCCAACGGCGACTGCCGGCTCGAACAGGCGCTCATTCGCGACAAGCGGTTTGAACATCTTGTCCTGTTGCCTGCTGCGCAGACCAAGGACAAGCGGGCGCTTTCTGCGGAAAAGATGGTTGAATTGGTGGGCGAACTCAAGCACTCGTTCGATTTTGTGATGATCGATTGCCCTGCCGGCATTGAAGAAGGCTTTCGGGTGGCGGTTGCGCCAGCGGATATGGCTATCGTCGTCACCACGCCGGAACATACGGCAGTGCGAGATGCCGATCGCGTCCTTGGGCTCTTGGAGCGGGACAAGGTGGGAGAACCCAGGCTCGTCGTCAACCGTATCCGGCCTGACATGGTGAAGCGCGGAGACATGTTGGACATCGACGAGATCGTGCAGGTGTTAGGTTGTGATCTCCTCGGGGTCATCCCGGATGACGAGCGGGTGATCGGCAACAGCAATCGAGGCGAGCCGGTCGTGCTCGATACGTCGGTTCCCGCCGCGACCGCGTACCGAAATATCGCGCGCCGCATTCTGGGTGAGTCCGTTCCTCTCATGCATCTCGAAGAGAAAGCCGGGCTCTGGGGGCGGCTTCGCAAGTGGGTGGGAGGCCGCTAGGTTCCTTTGCATACCTGTCCTCCTCATGGCGTAGAGATGTGGTGGAGAGGAGGACGGGTATGCCTAGAAATCTCCGAGCCTGGCCATGGAAACGACAGGAGTCGCGTGCTTCCGACGGAGCGAGCGATGCGTCGCCCGACGCGCGTGAGGCGCCAAGCCGGTGGACGTCCGGCGATGAACCGCCGGAGGCTGAATGGACGCCGGAGTCGCCGCTGTCGCCGTATGGGTATGCGGATGACGATGGGGGCATTCGGCAGGTCGAGAGCGCGGCCTGGCTTCGCCCGGTTCCGTCGCGCGTTAAGCCGTCGCCCCGCCGGTTTCAGCCTCGTTCCGGAGCGAGGCGAGAGACTGCGCGCAACGCTTCCCGGCTTACCTGGCAGTTGTTTGGCGCGCTCGTGCTTGTGGCTTCAGGTTACGCTGTGGAACACGATCCGCGCATTCCTTCGCCCATCGCCGCGCATGCCGTCGGCGCGTTCGACGAGGATTATACCTCCCGGTTGCAACCAGCTCTGAATCGCCTGTTGACTTCCTGGCACGTCCGCTCGATCTCCCTCGGTGTGGTGCAGGCAGGAACGCTGCGGGCACCCGTCTTCGGTCGCGTGTTGCAAGGCTATGGCCCTCAACACCCGGAAGTGTGGGTGGAGGGAGATGCCGGGGACACGGTTCAGGCTGCGGCTGGGGGAACCGTGCTGGGCGTGTATCGGACAGGCAGCACGTATCTGGTCAAGATCGATCACGGCTCCGACGGGATCGCCCTGTACGGCGGTCTCGGGACGGTTTCTGTTCATCCTGACGAAGTGGTATTGTCGGGGCAAGAAATCGGGACCTTGCCTACTCGTCCCGCGCACCCGGTGTTCCGATTTGCCGTAGAGAAAGACGGAAAATACGAAAATCCTGAGCAATTCTTGTCGTTCGCCGGGGGTAAGGCATGAATGGGCGGAGGGCACGCGCGGGGCTCGCCGGGGTGCGGGTGAAGCTCCATCCCTTGTTCTTGGTGTCCGCTGCGGTCGCGTGCTTCCTGCATATGGCCCTGCAGGTGGCGGTGCTGTTCGCGTGTGTCCTCCTGCACGAACTGGGACACGCCATCATGGCCCGCCGCCTGGGGTACCAGGTGAAAGAGGTGGAGCTTCTTCCCTTCGGCGGCGTGGCGAAACTGGCGAGTGGCGATCTCGGCTGTGTTCCGCGCCACGAAGCGCTCGTCGCGATCGCAGGCCCGGTGGTGAATCTGGTGCTCGGCTGGGCGGGGTTGGCGCTTGCCGCTGGCGGTGTGGCGTCTTCCGACGCCTATCGGACGTGGGTGACTCTGAATTTGTGGCTCGCGGTATTCAATCTTCTTCCCTGCCTGCCCTTGGACGGCGGCCGGTTATGGCGATCGAGCCGGAGCCGCGGCGTTGGTTACGTGCGCGCCACGGAAGGAGCGTACAGGATGGGCTTTGCGATCTCGGCGCTGTTGATGGCCCTTGGCATCCTCGCTTTCTTGGCGGGAAGGCCGCACGTGGGGGCGCTCGTTCTGGGGCTGTTCCTCGCTGTCGGGGCGTGGCAAGGTCTGCGGGAACTCTCGGTCGACACGGTGCGTTTTTTGGATGGGAAACGCCGGCGGTCCCATCAGGTCGTCCGCGCTCGCTCGCTCGTGGCCAACGTCGACACGCGGGTGCGCGATGTCGTCCGCGAGTTCGCGCCGGATCGCGTCCATCTCGTGTATGTCCTCGATGGGCACGGGCGGGTCGTCGATATTGTCGAAGAGCGTGAGATCGTAGACGCCGTGTTTTCTGGGAAGTGGGACGTTCCGGTGGGGAAGCTGTCGGAACCTGCAGTTGCCGAGACCGCTCACTTGTGATAGAATGCCACGAGTGTATCACTGTAACCGCATGTCACCGGCTTTCAAAGGCCGCTGTTGTGTGGCCTGCCGGCGCAGCGAGTCTGAGTGAAGGAGCGTTGCAGGATGTACGCGATTATCGAAACCGGTGGTAAGCAGTACAAGGTAAGTCAAGGAGACACCATCGTCGTGGAAAAACTCGACGGTGAGGTCGGAACGGATATCGTCCTGGACAAAGTGCTTCTCGTGCAGAATGAGGGCAAGGTTCAGGTGGGCTCTCCCTATCTCGCGGGAGCCAAAGTCGTCGCTAAAGTCGTTGAGCACGGCCGGGGCAAAAAGATCGTCGTGTTCAAGTACAAGCCGAAGAAGAACTATCACAAAAAGCAGGGTCATCGGCAGCCGTACACGAAGCTGACCGTGGAGTCGATTCAGCTCGCATGATCGAGTTCACGGTCTTCCAGCGCGGAGACCAGGCGGTTGGCTTTCGCGTTCAAGGACACGCGGGCTACGCGGAGGCTGGGCGCGATATCGTCTGTGCGGCTGTGAGTGTATTGGTTTACAATTTTATCAACTCAGCGGAACGGTTTGCGGATACGGTGTTCGACGTGCGAGATCGCGGCGACGAGTTGTCCTGCCGCTTTCCGGCCGCGTTGAATGCTCGTGCAAGGCTGTTGTTTGACAGCATGCTGTTCGGCATCGAGCAGGTCGCAGAGCAGTATCCGGAACACGTGCAAATCCGGCGCGTGCGTGGGCACTGACCGCGACGGTTGACGGCGCTCGCACGATTGCCGCATGAGACATCAGGACGACGGAAAGGATGATCGATGATGTTGCGACTCGACTTGCAACGTTTTGCGCACAAGAAGGGCGCTTCCTCCACGCGGAACGGCCGCGACAGCATCTCGAAGCGGCTGGGCGTGAAGGAGCCCGACGGAAAGGTCGTGCACGCGGGCAGCATCCTGGTCCGCCAGCGCGGTACTCGGATCCACCCCGGTCGCAACGTGGGTATCGGTAAGGATGACACGCTGTTTGCCAAGATCACGGGTCAGGTGCGCTTCGAACGGTTCGGCAAAGGCAAGAAGCGCGTGAGCGTCTATCCAGTCGCGAGCGAGGCGGAAGTCGTCGGCAAGTAAGGGTGTCTGCAACGAGGCAGTCTGTGCGCAGCAGCGTGCCAGATTGCCTCTTTTATGTTGAGGAGGAAGGCCCATGTCCAGCGCCTCGGATCGAGGCATCGGCCTGGAGGAATTTCGGCGCCACCGGCATGATGTTCTGAACCAATTGCAAATTGTGCGTGCCCTGATTCAAATGAATCGGACGGATCGAGCGATCGCGGCCCTCGATCGCCTTGCCGAGTGGCTCCAGTCGCTCGGGCGCGTGCAACAAGTTCTGCCCCGAACCGCCGAGGCCATGCTGTGGACGCTCGCGAGCTGTCCCCATGTGTGGGTGGACGACATCCGCGTGGAGGAACCACCTGCAGAAGAAGCGACCGCGCAGTGGGCCTCGTTCTTGTCGGAGCTTGAAGAGCAATGTGCGCTGGATGCCAAATCGCTGCGGCTGAAGCTCGTACTCGCGGGAGATACGCTTCAGGTCGAGCTGGGCGACGCTCATCTGAATGTGGAAGCCTGGCAGATACGTTATCCACGCATTCGCTTCTCAAGGGGGTGACGCGATGTTTGTCGATCACGCAGTGATCTACGTCAAAGGCGGCAACGGTGGCAATGGCATTGTTGCGTGGCGGCGCGAAAAATACGTCCCGCGGGGCGGTCCGGCCGGCGGAGACGGAGGGCGAGGCGGCGATGTGGTCCTTGTCGTGGACGAGGGGTTGCGCACGCTCGTGGACTTTCGGTATCAGCGCCACTTCAAGGCCAAATCCGGCGAACCGGGAGGTCCGGCGAATCGGCACGGCGCAGATGGAGAGGACCTCCTGATCAAGGTCCCCCCTGGGACCCTTGTGCGCGATCGCGACACCGGTGAATTTTTGGGCGATCTCGTTCATCCTGGGGATCGGCTCGTGGTGGCCCGGGGAGGTCGAGGCGGCCGCGGAAACGCGCACTTTGCGAATTCGGTGCGAAAGGCCCCCGAGATCGCGGAGAAAGGAGAACCCGGAGAAGAGCGTGTCATTGAGCTCGAACTCCGCGTGTTGGCCGATGTCGGGCTCGTCGGCTATCCGTCGGTCGGAAAATCGACATTGCTCCGCGCCATGACGCGCGCCGAGCCAAAAGTCGGGGCATATCCGTTCACGACCCTGCATCCAGAACTCGGGGTTGTGGAACTGTCGGACGGTCGCTCGTTCGTGATGGCCGATTTACCGGGTCTCATCGAAGGCGCGCACGAGGGGCGAGGGCTTGGCCACCAGTTCTTGCGTCACGTCGAGCGGACAAGGGTGCTTGTCCACGTGATCGACATGGCCGCTGTCGACGGGCGCGATCCTGTCGAGGATTATCGCATCATCGAGGACGAGCTTGCGCGGTACCGCGCCGAACTCGCGGACAGGCCCCGCGTGGTAGCGGCCAATAAGATGGACTTGCCTGAAGCGAGCGAGAATCTGGCGCGCTTTCGGGTGGCATATCCTGAACTTGAGGTGTTCCCGATCTCCGGTGCGACTCACCAGGGGCTACAGCCCTTCGCGGAGCGACTGTACCAGTTGGTGCAGAGCACGCCCGTACCTGCGTCGGAGTCGACATCGCGCGACGAGTCGGAGCATAAGGTCTACCGCCTTGAGGCGGAGGAGCCGATACGAATACGCAAAGAAGATGGCGTGTTTGTCGTCGAACACCCTGAAATCGAGAAGCTCGTACGGATGACGAACTTTGACCAATACGATGCGGTCAAGCGATTCCAGCGGATCATGCAGGCGCGGGGCGTTGATGACGCTCTCCGCGCTCAGGGCGCGAAGGACGGCGACGTCATCCGCATAGGAGACATGGTGTTCGACTTTGTGGAGTGAGGGAATCGAGCTACATCCTTTGACACCGGCCCGCGAAAGCGGCACTGATGGTTGACATCGATGGGGCGTTTTGCAGAACCACGAGCCCTCGTGCGGCATGGGTTTGTCGACGATCGAGAAGGACTTCACCCCTGGAGAGAAGGAGAGTGGTATCACCGGGGGCGAAGTCCAATCGATAGGTGCGAGGCATGTCGCTCTTTTCCTTCGGGGAATGGATGGAAAATGGACGCTTCACAGCCGCGTCGACGTTTTTCTCCGCGGTCGATCTGGGTCCGTAGGCGAGGTTGAGAAGTTCGACACCGCAAGGGCCAAGCCCATCTCCCGGGAAGCCATCTTGCGCGCTTTCCTCACGGCAACCGTGCGGAAATTGGACTTTTGACCAGTCTCACCGATGGCTGGACAGTCCATCGGGTATCGGACAATCCATGATCAGCATGAAAAGGAGTTCATGACCTTTGTGGGTCAAGGTTCACGTCACCCTTCCGGAAGAATTGCGGACTGCGCTGGAAGTCCACGCGAAGCAATCGTTCCCGCAGGAGTGCGCAGGACTCATCGTGCTTCGTCGCGGACATCTGTGGGCGATGCCATTGCCTGTCGCAGCTAGCTCAACCGGGTTTTCCGTCGAACCTCGCGTTTGGGTGGAAATCCTTTCGAGCTTAGATCGAGAGCGAATGGATATTTGGGCAAGCTATCACAGCCACCCAGGCGGACGACCGCATCCGAGTACTCGAGATCACCCTCTTCGTTGGACCTCCAAGCGACTCCTCATTCTTGTCCCTCGCGGCGAGCGCATCGCCATTGAACCATACGAATGGATGGATGGCCTGGACAACACATCCTGTTGATGCATCGTCAGTTTTACAAAATCATATCAAAAACGAATTCCAGAAAACAGGATATCGCGTTCCCTTCTCGAATTTTCGAGGCGAAGGGAGCGTGATGGTCGATGGACCGATTTGTCACTGCCCAAGTCGTGGATGCCATTCTCACCTCCGCCATCCGCACGGGCGCGAGCGACGTGCATCTGCACCTCGTGAATCGTCAATTGCACGTTTCGTTTCGTGTCCGGGGCAGTATGGTGCCCTTTATGACGGGCATCGCACACGGCGAAGAAACGGTGCGCCGTATGAAGGCGTTGGGGCGTATGGACGTGACGGTTCGGCACCTACCTCAAGAAGGCAGTTTCGAGTGGATGGCCGACGGCCGAGCGGCGCACATTCGAGCATCTTGCGTGCCGATTTTCGGCGGCGAGTCGCTCGTGCTAAGACTGTTTCATTCAGGAGTCGCAAGTCACCTGCTGGAGGATCTGGGGCTTGTCGGACCATCGATGTCGAGGATGCGGGAGTGGTTGCAGCAAGAAAGCGGGTTAATCGCGCTCGCGGGCCGAACAGGTGCCGGAAAGTCCACCGCTGCCTACGCCATGCTCGATCACCTTCTTCGACAGGGCCGGACGGTGTTCACCATCGAAGACCCTGTCGAGGTTCGCTTGGCTGGATGTCGGCAGATTGAAATCCAGGAAAAGCACGGACTCACCTTTGATGTAGCGCTTCGCGCCATGGTTCGTCAGGATCCCGACGTGATTTTCATCGGTGAGGTGCGTGATCACGCCTCGGCATCCGCGGCCTGTCGCGCCGCCATGACGGGACGACTGGTCATTGCCACGGTGCACGCGCGCAAGCCGATGGGAGTCCCAACTCGCTTTGTTGATCTGGGTGTACCCATGTCGATGCTCGAAGAAGTCCTGAGCGGGGTGCTGTTTGTCGAGCCTGGGAATGAGGGACAACGAACCTATCGTGCGGTCGGCGCAGATCGGTTGATTCACTCTGAACGACCGTCACAGAGCGTTTCGGCCCGCGTGACTCGGAAGACAAAGGCGGGAAGCCGCATTGCGTCGGCGCACTAGACTTCGATGGCGCCGGGCGTTGATCGCCCGGTTATCTCGACTCCCCCGCATGGAGCGCGAAATTGCCTTATGGATGATGGAATTTTCGCGCATGCTCCGCTCAGGCGTCGACGTTCGTCTCGCGACGTCAGCTCTTCGTTCTGGCGGGAGCCGAATCACTGAGGTTCTGTCTCGAGCTGTCGAAGTACAAGTCGAACATGGACAACCCCTTGCGCAGGCCTTTTCAGGATGGATTCGAGAGTTAGATTGGCTCACCCTTGAGTCCGCTGAGCGCGCGGGCAGCTTCGTCGATGGAATGGACCGCGTTGGACAACGGATGCTCGATCGCGTTCGGTGGCGCCAAGCTCTCTTGAAGCAAATGACATATCCGTTGATCTTGCTGTGCGGAACGTACGGAATGTTTGCGTTTATGGTCGTCTCTGTCTTGCCGACCATCCATCAATTGTCTCGCTTGACTCCCGGACGAGCCGCCTCGGATCAACCTGTCAATCCCGTGATCATCGCGGGCGCTTGCCTGTTCATTCTATCTGCTTCCCTGGCGGCCGTCCCGCTATCCCATCTTGTGAAGAAGCGCTGGCCAGGCGCGCCGATTCGACCTCCGTTCGAACGACTGCTCCGTAGAATTCGCACGGAACGGCTGGCCGATCAGTTGGCGTCCCAACTGGAGGCGGGCATCGGAGCATGGGAAGCGGTCGCGTGGATTGCGGAGCGAGAGGGAGCGCTTGCTCGCCCCATGCACCGGGTACATGAAGAGCTTAGGCAGGGGACGTCCCTTCATCGCGCTTTCGCTGCTGAAAGGCGCGCGTTTGATCCTCTGTTTCTTACGCTCATCGAAGTCGGTGAGATCACCGGTGAAGTCGCGGACTGCCTTCGGGAAGGACAGCGCATCATGCAGCTCGACATTGCGCATCGATTGGAGGCGATGGTGCAAATGGCCGAACCCGTGGCTGTCTGCATCATGGGCACCATGGTCGGCGTGTTGGTGTACAGCCTTATGGCACCCCTATACCAGGCGATTGCTCGCTTGTCCTGAAAGCGTGGAGGTGTATGGAAGTGGCGCGTGTTCGGTCCCAAAACGCTAAAAAGTCAGGGTTTAGCCTACTTGAAATCATGATCGCTGTCGTGATCATGGGCATTCTGATCGTCATGATCACGCCGCAACTGCTGCGGGCATCTGGAAGAGCCCAAAATACCGCCTGTGCGGGCAATGTGCGCACGATTTCGGCGGCTCTGGCCGAGTATCAGTTGATCCATGGACAGTTGCCAACGGGCAACTCGGTTCAGCAGCTTCAGGCCCTCGTGTCCGATGGATTGCTCTCCAACGACGCTTTGTCCGGCAATTACGCGATTCAAGATACAGACGCGAACAACATCTCCGTTACGTGCCTGTCTCCCGGAGGCGTGTGACATGCGTGTAGAGGTACGCCGGTCACAGCACGCTTCTATGTGTCAAGAGGGATTTTCCCTGCTCGAGACGATGATGGTTGTTGCGATCACGTCCGTTTCCATGGCGCTGCTCATCGTCCCTCTCGTTGCCCTGGAGCGTGGCATGGCATTGCGAGCCACTGCCTTGAATCTGTTGGCGCAGATGCGAGAAATGCAGAATCTTGCGGCCACGAGTGACACGTACGCGGAGGTATGGCTAGATCCCTATGATACGGGCTATCGGCTGATCCAGGGCACTCAGACCCTCGAATCCGATGCGTTCGCGATCGGCGTCAACTATGTCGACGGGTACCTTTCGTTGCCCGTGCACGTGATTTCCTACGATAACCTCGGGAACGCCCAAGTGGCGGGCGTGATCCGTTTGACCGACGGCGTGCATGAGGACGACCTTCGCCTGTACATGGGCGCAGGATGGCAGACAGGGGGATGGATCGCGTGACTTTGTGGGAGAATCTGTTTTCCGTCTTGCTCTTGATCATGCTCATCCCGGCCATTTGGCTGTCTCAGACGCATGCGTATCTTGTCCTCGCAAAGACCGCTTGGATGCAGGAGGTCGAGGCCGCCGAACTACGCGTGGTGGAGGATGTCACCCATGGCGTTGCCATTCCACAAACCGTCCAGGAAGCGGGACGACTGTTCGAGGTCCACCTCACGCAAGGGCCTGACTCACAATCCGCGGCTTGTCAAGATCAATCGGTCGCGCTCCAAGCTGCGGGTCAGCCTGTGCAGTCGATCATCATCCCAAAGTGTGGCACGGGGATTTTCGCTTCTTGAAACGCTCGTCTCCTTAGCTGTAGCCTCTCTCGTAGTTCTCGTCTGTTGCATGGCGACCGTCGCGGCACTCCGCGGGGTCAACCGTGTCAGTCGGATCGTGGAGGACTGGGCCATCCTCGACAGCGTGCGCCGCGTGACGGTTGAAGATGCGCACGGAGCAAGCAGCGCGAGCCTATCCGGAGGGAGCCTTGTGCTTCGGGAGTTGAGTGGTGCCATTTACACCTACTATCTCAATTCGAATCATCAGCTGGTCCGTGTCAAAGTGGGAGGCGGCACGACCGTCGTTGCGACGGGCGTGCAGTCCTTTTCCACATCGGTCAGGTCTCTTTCGAGCGGGTGGGTCATCACGGTTGGGGTACAGACGATGGACGGTCAAACCCTATCCTGGGACGTGGGAAACGGGGGCTGAGCATGATGAGGTACGAGAGGTACGATCCGGCGCTTCGAAGGGAAGCCGGCTTCGCCTTGTGGTACGTCTTAGCCTGTACTTCAGGGCTTGTGCTCATCGCTCTCGCCACAATGGCGACTGGTTCACTCGCGCTGCGTTCAGAATTGCGCAACTTGGCCTTTCTTCAATGCCGGACGATCGCCTTTTCGGTGGCTCGAGCGGCGGAAGATGTCTTGGGACAAGGCGGGCGGCCCCCTGCGTTCTACCAAACTCATCTCGCTGGCCACCCTGTTTCTCTCACGAGTTCGATCTCGGGCAAACAAGTGACGGTTGCGATCCGAGTGACAGCAGGTACGGTGTCGGATACAATGTCCTTTGTGTATGACACGAGTGTGCACGGTGTGACATCGTGGCAAGACAATGGACCTCGGTCGTGATGGAGTGATGCGAGACTTGCGAGTGGCTTTGATAGGTTTCATGGGGTGCGGGAAGTCGACCGTGGGTCCGGTCCTTGCGGGTCTTTTGGGCTACGAGTTTATCGATCTCGACTTGGACATTCAAAGGACAGCGGGGAGAACCATTCCCGAGATCTTTGAGCAGGATGGTGAACAAGCTTTTCGCGTTATGGAGGCGGAATGCTTGGCAAGATGCGCCCAATTGTCTGAGATCGTTGTGGCCCCGGGAGGAGGCGTCGTGATCGCGCAAGAAAACCGGCGCCTTTTGCGAGGCGCGTTTCATGCCGTCTACCTACGGGCGCGGCCGCAAACGATCGCCGCCCGGCTTCGTGAAGAGGCTGAACATCGACCTCTGTTGCGAGGGCATCCCCTTGAAGAGCGGATTCGTTCGCTCATGAGCGAGCGCAGCGCCTTTTACGATGAAGTTGCGTCACAGATTGTCGATGTGGATGGAAAGTCGCCCGAAACCATTGCTGAAGAAATCGCCTGTGGCCTGAATTCGACCTGAAGGGGCGAGAGCTGCGTGCAACACATCGGAGGAATTCTCCCGCATTCGAAAGCGTCGGCCGAGCGCTACGATGTTTCGTTCTTCCTTCAGGAGATTCCCGAGCTCGCGGAAGCATCGCTGTCGGAAGAGACGATTCTGCGCCACAGGGCTTTGCTCTACGAGTATCTGCGCCAAAAGCGCATGTGCGATCGCTGCACGGGCTTCGAGCGCTGCGCTAAGCCGGGCGATATGCGCGGATTTGAACAGGTGCTTGAAGTGAGCCCCCGTGGCTTGTCGACAAGCGTCCGCCGTTGTACGCCGTTCAAGGAGTATGTCATCAAGGAGCGCGTCCGGAAGTACGCTCATCTGGCGGGCGTCACGGAAATCGGGGACGAATTTCGCTTTGAAAATTTCCCCGAGGAACAGGCTCGAAAGTATCCCAAGGTTGTTCGCTACGCCCAGGAATTCGCCCGAACTTGGAACCCTGACGACGCCCCTAGAGCAGGGCTCTACTTGTTCGGGCCTCCCGGCGTAGGAAAGACGCATCTGATGTTTGCCGTGTTTCGCGAGTTGCAGCGGCGCGGCGTGCCATCGCTCGTGGTTCGCTCGGATTCGCTGTTTGACCACATGCGCCACGTGATTGCGGCTGGCGAGGACCTCGAACCGTTTCTCGAGACGTTGTCCACGGTTCCGGTGCTTGGGATCGACGAATTTGCGCAAGAGCGCGCGAACGAGTTCAGCATGGAGAAGCTCTTTCGCATCATCAATTACCGGTTTCATCACAAGCTGTCGACCTGGTTTACCAGCAACTTCAGTCCTCCTGACGCATATCGGCGCGGGGGTGAGGATCTGCTCGAAACCGTCGCCCCACTCCGTTCCCGCGTCATGAGCATGTGCATTCTGGTGAAAATGGACGGGCCTGACGCCCGGCAGCGCAATCTGCGAACCTTGCTTTGACGCATCACGTGCCTGCCAGGCGGCCTCGTTGAAGTCGAAGGCCTACCAACGCCGTCTGGTGGATGTGACATACCACCCGAGGGGTACTCTTCTCGATGAGGGCAGCCTGCTTGCGCTCTCTCTCTTGCACAAGGGATGCGCGCTCTTCTTCCGAGAGATCGTCCAACAAGCTCTCGTAGTAGGCGGATAACTGGGCGAGATCGTCGCGGAGCCGAATCATCGCTTCTTCAGCCCATCGATCGTCTTGCGCTGCAACGTGGTTTCTGAGCGCTTCTTGAAGCGTGATCCACGCTTCGCGAAGCGTGTGTCGGCCGTGATTCAGGATTTCGGATGCACGAGCACCCGACAGGTCCCGGTGCCGAATGCGTTCGTAGAAGCGGTCGACGATTTGGAGATTTTCCAGACAAACGGCATAGGAAAACCACTCTTCACGGTTGATGTCGGCAGAGTAAGAAACAATCCCGTTGACCATCAGCCATGGCACCAGTTCGCTGCCCTCGCCGCCTTCTCGCACGCAGACCGCGCGGCCTCGCTGCGCCGCACTTGCCAGAATGCGGTCGAACAGGTGGCTGCCAAAGTCGATTCGTTCGATGCGCCGTTTGGCAAATCCGGGAATTCCCACGGCGGGCAGTTCGGCGTTGAGCCGCGCTTCCTCGCGGGAGAGTGCCGCATCGTCGAACGCGAGGCGAAGAACCGTGGGTTCGACGGGTTGTCGGGAGGCTTCGACCCACATCCAGTAAAATGGGCGCTCAATCAACTCTTTGTCGACGTCGATAGGGACTTCGTACTCCCGGTACATGGATCTCGCGACGAGCGTGCGGGCTCCGACGGACGCGAAGTAACGGTCGCAAAACGCCAGTCTCTCTTCGGCTGTCCTTAACGGTGCTCGGCTTTGTTCGTTCAACGGGGATGCCTACCTCCCTTTTGCAGCATGAGGTCTTCCATCTGCACGGACTTCAGGCGGTTCACAAATTCTCGTTCATCCCGGCTGGTCATCGCCGCCTCAAATATGCGCCGTTCCCACAGGTCCAGTCGGATGTCGCTCACGATATCATCAAGCCGCCCGATCACGGCTTCGAACATGCGGACTTTGTCCTGCAACACTTCCATAATATGTTCCTCGATGGTGTCCTTCGTCACGAGATGAGCGATATGGCACGCTTCGGTTTGACCGAGCCGATGGATTCGACCGATGCGCTGTTCAAGCCGCATCGGGTTCCATGGAAGGTCGTAGTTGATCATGTGATGGCAAAATTGAAGGTTGATTCCTTCTCCTCCAGATTCGGTGGCGACAAGCACGCGGATTTTCTTCGAAAACAGCTCGCGCATCCAGTCCTTCTTGCCGCGGCGGAAACCACCGCGAAACGGCACGGCACTGATACTGCGGCGTTTCAGTGTGTACATGAGGAAATCCTGGGAGGCGCGGTACTCTGTAAAGATGATGATTTTGTCCGGTGCGTCGTCCAACATCTTGAGCACGGACTCCACCTTGGCGTACGAAGGAATGGAAGCTCCTTGTTCGATGAGCGACTGAAGTCGCCGGGCGCGATCGGGGTCGGTCGTTTTTTTCAGCATCTTTTCCAGCGAGAGAAGCGCGGCGTACGCTGAGCTGCAGATCTCCCGCTGCAACGTGATGAGTGGGAGAATCGATGTTCGGGCCATCCGGGAGCGCTCAAACTCGCTGCGTAAGAACGCCTGAACAGCATCGTAGAAGGCGCGTTCTTCCGGGGTGAGTTCCACAGGAACGATGCGAACGTGTCGCTTGGGCAATTCGAGCGCTCCGTCTTCACGGCGATTCCGGATCATCACGCGGCTGATGGTCTGGCGCAATGCGGCGGGATCTTTGGGTGTTCTCGGATTGGCGACGAATCGCTCGGCGAACTCTGCGGGGTTGCCGAGTTGTCCGGGTTTGAGCAGGGTGATCAACGTGTGGAGTTCCTTCAGCTGATTCTGGACAGGCGTTGCTGTGAGAAGCAACATGTATTTGTGCTGAAGTTGATTCAGTATCTGCCAGTTCTTCGTCCTTGGGTTTTTCAGCTTGTGGGCTTCGTCGACAATCACCATGTCCCACCACTGATCGCGGACGAGATCGGCATGAGGGGGACGCTTGGCGGTGTCGATGGAGGCCACGATGACCCCGTCCGTCGTCCATGTCCACTCGTCGCGTTGGGGGATGGCCTGAATCCGAAACTTTTGATTCAATTCCTTCGTCCACTGCGAGACGAGGGACGCGGGCACAAGCACGAGGGCTTTTCGCACGAGTCCGCGCACGAGGTATTCCTTGAGCACGAGTCCTGCCTCGATGGTTTTGCCCAGGCCGACCTCGTCCGCAAGGATGGCTCTTCCGCGCAGATCGCGTACGACGCGCAGGGCCGTCTCCACCTGATGAGGAAGAGGCGTGAACTGGACGTGTTCCAGCGCGAGCAGCTGATCGAAGGACGGCGACATCCACGCGTGATGGGCGATGGCCGCGAGACGGAACAATTCCCAATCCGCATCGCGGCTTTCCCGGCCCATGTGCAGGAGCGCCTCGAGCTCGGATTCCACGTCCAACCCGCGCACGGAAAATGACCAGGGGCGCTCTCCGGTGCGGATGGTCTCATCGGCGAGTTCGCGCACGCACATCCCTCCTCGTCTTGTTCTGCTCGTCGTCGTCATGTAGTATGTGACAGGTGATATCGATTCTTGCGCGCAAGGACGGTGGCCATGTTGGCGAAGCGAACGCCGCTCTTCGATCTCCACCTGCGCGCTGGGGCCCGCATGGTGGAGTTTCACGGATGGGAGATGCCAGTCCAATATTCGAGCATTTTGGACGAGCACCGCGCCGTGCGAACAAGCGTGGGAATGTTCGACGTATCCCACATGGGCGAGATCGAGGTATCGGGGCCGGACAGCTTCACATTTTTGCAGCACGTGCTGACGAACGACCTGGGTCGGCTCCGGCCGGGCAGGGCGCTCTACACGCTGATGACGGACGAGCGCGGCGGTACGCTCGACGATCTGCTGGTCTATCAGTTGGACAGCGAGCGTTACTGGCTGGTTGTGAACGCTGCGAATCGAGAGGCCGATCTTGCCTGGCTCCAAGATCATCGACAGTCGGCGAAGGTGATGTTGGCGGATCGCTCGGACGAGGTGGCGCTCCTCGCCGTGCAGGGACCTCGCTCGGCCGAATACCTTGAAAAGCTAGGGCTTGAGGTCCAATTTTTGCGTCCCTTTTCGTTTACGAGCGCTCGTTTTCACACGGGAGAGATCATGGTCTCCCGCACGGGATACACGGGCGAGGACGGATTCGAGCTGTACACAGATGGGGAGACGGCCTGCAGGCTGTTTGAGGCGCTTCAATCATTGGGCGTCACCCCTTGCGGCCTCGGGGCCCGGGATACCCTGCGCTTGGAGGCGTGTCTGCCCCTGTACGGGCAGGAGCTTCGCCGGGATATCACGCCGCTCGAAGCGGGTCTCGTACCGTTTGTCAAGTTGGACAAGGGGGAGTTTATCGGGCGCGAAGCGCTCGCCGCGCAGGCGAAAGCTGGGCCTCCGCGCAGCCTCGTGGGACTCTTGATGGGCGATCGCGCCATTCCTCGCACGGGATATCCGGTGTTCCGGGAAGGGCAAAGGGTTGGCGAGATCACCTCGGGGACGCTGTCGCCAACGCTTGAGCGGCCCATCGGACTGGCACTTGTTGATGCTTCGGCGGCGAAGTTGGGGGAAGCGCTTGAGGTCGAAATCCGCGGCAAACGTCACGTTGCCAAGACCGTGTCGACTCCCTTTTACCGACGGCCGAAGGCCGCATCCGCATCCGCCAAGAAGGAGTGAGGATTCGTTGTCGCGTTTTGGCTATCTTCCTCACACAGAAGAGGATCGCGAGGAGATGCTGCGCGCTCTCGGCATCGGGAGCGTGGAGGACTTGTTCCGGGACATTCCGGCCTCTGTTCGTCTGGCGTCCGAGCTCGATCTGCCCCGGCCGATGCCGGAGCTCGAACTGGCCAAACACATGGAAGGCCTTGCGGCGAAGAATACGCACCTGGGTCAGCTGGTGTCCTTCCTGGGGGCAGGGGCCTACGAGCATTATCAGCCCAGTGTCGTGGACGCCATCATCTCGCGGTCCGAGTTCTACACGTCGTACACGCCGTATCAGCCCGAGATGAGTCAGGGGCTGTTGCAGGCCATCTTCGAGTACCAGACGATGATCGCGGAATTGACGGGAACGGACATCGCAAACGCGAGCATGTACGACGGGGTCACTGCCCTGGCGGAGGCGGCGCTGGTCGCTTGCCAACACACACGGCGCGAGAAGGTGGTGGTATCGGCCACCTTGCATCCGGACGCACGCAGGGTGCTTGAGACCTACGCGAACGGTCAGTCCATCCGGTTGCAAACGGTAGGCCATCACGAGGGCCGTGTCGACATGGAATTGTTGGCGGCTTCCTTGGATGAGGACACGGCGTGTGTCTGTGTGCAGTACCCGAACTTTTTCGGCGCTATCGAGGATGTGCGCGCCATCGCCGAGATGGCCCACGCGCGCGGAGCGCTGCTTGTGGTGCAGACGTATCCTATCGCACTCGGTCTTCTGGAAGCTCCAGGGAAATTGGGCGCGGACATCGTGGTGGCGGAGGGCCAACCGCTCGGCATCAGTCTCTCGTACGGCGGCCCGTATCTCGGCGTGATGGCTGTGCAGGAGTTCCTGATGAGGCGAATTCCAGGGCGGTTGGTGGGCGAGACCACGGATGCCGAGGGACGGCGAGGTTATGTGCTGACCCTGCAGGCGCGGGAACAGCATATTCGACGGGAAAAGGCGACGTCGAACATCTGCACGAACCAATCGCTCTGCGCCATTGCGGCGACCGTCTTCCTTTCGTATCTGGGGAAGGAAGGTCTGCAGGAGTTGGCTCGACAGAACTACCACAAGGCTCACTACTTCCGATCTCGCTTGCTTACCGTTCCCGGCGTGGAGCCGCTCGTCGACGCGCCGTTTTTCAACGAGTTCGCGATCCGCGTGCCTCGCTCCGTTCCTGAGGTTCAGCGCGCCATGTTGGAACGGGGATACCTGTTTGGCTACGACCTCGGAAAGGACGATTCGGCGCTTGACGGGGGACTCTTGATCGCGGCGACGGAAGTGAGAACTCGCGAGGAGATGGATGGAGCGGTGGCGGCGCTCAAGGAGGTGCTCTCGCAATGACGATTCAGCGGGAAGGGCTGGAGCCTCTCATCTTCGAGCTGAGCCGGCCCGGACGGCGGGCGTACGAGTTGCCTGAATTGGATGTGCCGGAGGCAGATATGGCCGAGATCGAGCCGTATCTGCGTGAAAAACCGGCTCGCCTGCCCGAGGTGAGCGAAGTCGATGTCGTGCGACACTTCACGGCACTCTCGCAAAAGAACCACGGCGTAGACAGTGGCTTCTATCCCCTGGGCTCCTGCACGATGAAGTACAATCCGAAGCGGAATGAGCGTTGGACCCGCTTGGACGGGTTTGCGAGACTCCATCCGCTGATGCCCGAGGAGCTCGTGCAGGGGGCGCTCGCCTTATTGCACGAGCTTGCACAACATCTCGCCGCCATCACAGGGATGGACGCGGTGAGCCTGCAGCCGGCCGCGGGCGCGCACGGCGAGTGGACCGGGCTCATGATGATTCGAAAGTACCACGCCGATCGCGGCGAAATCGACCGCGATCAGGTGATCGTTCCCGATTCTGCGCACGGCACCAACCCGGCCAGCGTGAGCATGGCGGGGCTTCGCGCGGTGACCATTCCCTCCCGGCCCGACGGCCGCGTGGACCTGGAAGCGCTGCGCCAGGTGGTCAGCGAGCGCACGGCTGCGCTCATGTTGACGAATCCGAATACGCTCGGGCTGTTCGAGAGCGAAATCGTCGAGATCGCCCAGGTGGTGCACGAGGCTGGCGGGCTCCTGTATTACGACGGTGCCAACATGAACGCCATCCTGGGCTACGCGCGCCCGGGGGACATGGGCTTTGACGTGGTCCACCTCAACCTTCACAAGACCTTCTCCACGCCGCATGGCGGCGGCGGGCCGGGGGCTGGACCGGTGGGCGTGAAGGCGTTCTTGGAGCCGTATCTCCCTGCGCCTGTCCTTGAGAAACGCGGCGAGCAATATGTGTGGAACTGGGATCGGCCGAAATCCATCGGCAAGGTGAAGGGCTTCTTTGGCAATTTCGGCGTGTTGTTGCGCGCGTACGCATACATTCGCACGCTTGGCGCCGAGGGACTGAAGCAGGTCTCGGAAGCGGCCGTGCTCAATGCCAACTATCTGTTGCAACAGCTGAAACCGTACTTCGAGGCGCCGTATGAGGGCCCCTGTAAACACGAGTTTGTATTGTCGGGGAAGCGGCAGAAGGCTCTTGGCGTGCGCACGCTCGATATGGCGAAAAGGCTCATCGACTTCGGCGTGCATCCTCCCACCATTTACTTCCCGCTCATCGTGGAGGAAGGGTTGATGATCGAGCCCACCGAGTCGGAGAGCAAGGAAACCTTGGATCGGTTTGTCGAGATCATGCGCGAGATTGCGCGCGAGGCGGAAGAAGAACCCGATGTGGTGCGCACGGCTCCGCATCGGACGATTGTGGGCAGGCTCGACGAGGTCAAGGCGGCCAGGCAGCCGCGACTGCGTCATCCGTTGGATTGACGCAGTGCGGGAAGGTCTGCCAGATGCGGCGTCTCGTTGACGCCGAGGGCATGGAACGTATCGCCGATGACGGAGATGCGCGTCACGCTCGTGTTGTCGATGGTCGCAAATTCGACGCCCATAAAGCGAAGGACGGAGCGAACGACGCCTCCGTGGGTGGCGACGAGCACACGGCCGTGCGGGTGCTGGCGCGCGATCTCCCGTAAGCACTTCAGAATCCGTTCGGTGGCTTGCTCGGGCGGCTCGCGGTCTGGGGCGCCGTTCGGAAACCGCCGAAGACTCTCGGTGCGGAGCAACCCTTCGGCTTGGCCGAAATAGTGTTCCCTCAGGCACGGCCGCACGGTCACAGGCGCCCCGGTGGTGCGGCTTACTCGCTCTGCGGTCTCCAGGGCGCGGCCGAGATCGCTTGAATAGATATGGTCAAAGTGCACGGACTTGAGCCACGCGGCAAGACGATCCGCCTGGCGCTTGCCGACTTCGTTGAGGGGCACGTCGGTCCATCCCTGAACGCGCCCTTCGACGTTCCAGTCGGTTTCTCCGTGACGAACGAGCCAGATTTCCATCCTGTGGCCTCCTTCACAGCCAGTATAGCAAGCCTTTGCGCAGCTGTGTTACAATGGGAGCGGTTTTCTGGCTGGAACGGTTGGGACAAGGGGGGGGAATGCTGTGGCGGATCGCTACATTCTGCTCGTGCACGGCCCCAATTTGAACCGGTTGGGTGTCCGGAAGCCTGAAGTGTACGGCCAGCGCACCTTGGCGGACGTGGTGGAGTTGGTTCGAAGCACGGCCTCCCCCTTCGGCTTTGACGTGATCGACCGACAGTCGAACCACGAAGGCGAGCTCATCGACTTCCTGCAGCAGTACGGGCCCGGGGCGCACGGCATCATCATCAATCCCGGCGCGTTCGGGCATTACAGCTACGCGCTGCGCGATTGTCTGGAAGACATCGATCGGCCTACGGTCGAAGTGCATATCTCGAATGTGCACCGCCGCGAGCCGTTTCGGCACCAACTGGTCCTGAGTGACGTCGTCACGGGCCAGATCGTGGGGCTTGGCCTCGAGGGCTACCGGTTGGCGACGCTCGCTCTCTGCCAGCCGAAGCCGTGAGATGACAAGGTTGGAGGGCTTGACGCATGATTTCGAGCAACGATTTTCGCAACGGGACGACCATTGAATACGATGGATCGGTCTGGCGCGTGATCGAGTTCATGCACGTGAAACCGGGCAAGGGCTCGGCGTTCGTGCGGACGAAGTTGAAGAATGTGAAGACGGGCGCGATTCGGGAGACCACCTTCCGCGCCGGTGAGAAGGTGCCGCGGGCCCGCATTGAAACGCGCGAGATGCAGTACCTGTACAACGACGGCGAAAACTACACGTTCATGGATACGGAGACGTACGAGCAAATCAATATCCCTCGTTCCCAGCTCGAGTACGAGCTGAACTTCCTGAAGGAGAACATGAACTGCTTTGTCGTGCAGTACCAGGGCGAGATCATCGGCATCGATCTGCCCAATACGGTGGAGCTTGAGGTGACGGACACCGAGCCGGGGATCCGCGGCGATACGGCCACGGGCGGCAGCAAGTCCGCGACGGTGGAGACGGGTTACACGCTCCAGGTTCCGTTCTTCATCAACGTGGGCGACAAGGTGATCATCGACACGCGTTCGGGCGAATACGTTTCGCGCGCGTGACATCGGGCTTCACGAGGAAAAGGCCCGTGCGGCAGGTGGGAGTCGCCTTCCGCACGGGCCTTTTCACGCCTTTTTGCGCATCAGGCTGAACACGAGCACCATGAGGAGCAAAAAAATCACCAGAAAGACCACGATCCATCGGACGATCAAGGACAGATCCACCATCGACCCTCCCCGCTCTTCTCCTCATTCAATGCAGTGACCTCATTTGGGGTTCCGGCTCACCGTCCCTTCGCATACAGGCGCACGCCCGTCCATATACATGGACTAGGCAGGGGGTGGACGGCATGTCGGTGGCGCGATCGGGCCCTTCCAATTCCGCGTTGGCGCAGGCAATCGACTTGTTGCCGCGGGACATGGGGCTTGCCATTGCCAGCTTGGGCGAAGGCGTGCTGGAACAGCTTGAGGAAATTCGCCTTCGCGTCGGACAGCCGCTGGAACTGTGCTGGCGCCAGCGGTCGACCTTCTTGGCGCCAGACGGCGGCCTGACGACGTCCCCTGACCGCTCGTTGCGCGTGTCGGCCGGCGAGTTGTCCCATGTGTTGCACCGCCTGACGCAGTTTTCTCGATATGCGGTCGAAGAAGACATGCGCCAGGGATTCGTCACCCTGCCCGGTGGACATCGAGTGGGTATCGCGGGACGCGCCGTGGTGGAAAGCGGTCGGGTGCGCGCCTTCCGCCATGTCACCTCGCTCAATATTCGACTTTCGCGCGATCACCCAGGCGCCGCCAGGGCCCTTCTGCCTTACGTGTACGATCGCGGCTCGCATCGGCCGCTCTCGTCGCTCGTGCTCTCGCCGCCGCAATGCGGGAAGACCACCCTCGTGCGAGACGTGGCGCGCCGGTTCAGTTACGGCGACTTCGCGCCCGGTGAAGCCGGCTTGAAGGTGGCCGTGATCGACGAGCGCTCCGAGATCGCCGGCAGTGTCGACGGCATTCCCCAGTTCGATCTCGGCCCCCGCGTGGACGTGCTCGACGGATGCCCGAAGGCGGAGGGCATGATGATGGCGATTCGCAGCCTGTCTCCGCGCGTGGTGGTGACGGACGAGATCGGCCGGGTCGAGGACGCGGAGGCCGTGCTGGAGGCATCGCTGGCGGGGGTGGCGGTGGTGGCCACGGCGCACGCGGCTTCGCTCGAGGCGTGGCGGCGCAGGCCGGGCATGGAGCCGCTGTTTGACGCGCGCGCATTCGATCGCTACATCGTGCTGAGCCGCCGGCATGGCCCGGGCACGATTGAGGCTGTTCTCGACGCCGAAGGGAAACCGCTCGGCCGCGGAGGGCGATGACGGGAGATGAAGCTCGCGGGTGCCGCGCTGGTGTTGATCGCATGCACGCTGATTGGGCTTCGAATGGCCCAGGGTTACCGGGATCGTCCAAGGGCCTTACGGCAGTTGTTGCAGGCGGTGATGGAACTGCAGAGCGAGGTCGAATATCACGCGGCGCCCATTCCGGAAGCGCTGAAGGCCGTGGGCGCTAGGCTCGAAGGATGGTGCGGGGCGTGGCTGATGGCGCTGGCGGACGCGCTGGGCCGCTCCGACGAATGGCCTGGGCGCGCCGTCGAGGGCGTGTCACTCGCGTCGACGTCAGGAGGGGCGCTGCAGGACGGCGACGCAGAGCCGTTCTATCGCCTGTTGCGCTCGATCGCGGTCGCGGATCGCGACCACCTGCAGCAGCCATTTCTCGCGGCGCGCGCGGATCTGGAATTGGCCATTCAGGCGGCGCAGGACGAGGCGGAGCGAGGGGCCCGTCTCTGGCAGTCCTTCGGGGCCCTCGCCGGCGCATTCATTGTCCTTTTACTCCTGTAGGCCCCGGCCGATGCACGGCGCAAAGGTGCGCGAAAAGAGGGGATGCGTGATGTCGCCCGAGATTCGGGATCTGTTTCGAATTTTCGCCGTCGGCTTTATTGCGGCCATCTTTCACACCGTGCTGAAACAGAGCGGCAAAGAGGACTTCGCGCACTGGGCCACGCTGGCTGGGTTGGTGGCCGTGTTCGTGATCGTGATTGGATACGTCGATCACCTGTATCACGAAATTACCAGCGTGTTCCTGCTGCAGTAGGTGAATGGCGTGCACATCGTTCAGATCATTGGCATTGGGCTGACGGCCACGATTCTCGCGACGCTTCTTCGCCAACAGATGCCATCCTTTGCGACGCTCGTCAGTTTGTTCGCGGGCGTGATCATTCTGCTTCTGTTGGTGCGATCCATCTCGGGCGCGCTCGATACCTTTCAGCAGTTGACGTCCGCGGCGAAGATGAACCAGGTGTTCCTTCAGACGCTGATCCGCATTCTCGGCATTGCCTACGTCGTCGAATTTGCGGCCGACATCGCCCGCGATGCCGGCGAATCCGCCCTTGGCGGGAGGATCGAGCTCGCCGGGAAGATCGGCATCGTCCTCCTGGCGCTGCCCATCTTCAAGGACGTGCTCGACGTGATCGTCCACATGATTCCGTGAAGGAGCGAGGCTTGTGTGGAAGCGGTGGCGATGGTTCGTCGCGCTCGGCACATCGCTGGTGAGCCTCGTCGTGCTCCCGGCTTGGATTTGGGGCGACTCGGCCGGCGGTGAACCGGCGCAGTCCGCAGAACAGTCCGCCGAGCAAATCCTCCAGAAGACCGCTGAGAGCGAGCTCGATCACGTCGATACGCACTCCATCGACGCCTACTGGCAACAGCTTGAGGCCCAATACGGGGGCTTTCTGCCCCACGCCCGGGGCCAGTCGCTGATCCAGTCGGTCCTTGAGCACGGGGGGCCGTCGTTTCACGGCATCGTGTCGGGGGTGCTGCACTATTTCTTTCAGGAGGTCGTCGACGATCTCGGCCTGTTCGGGGGGATTCTCATCCTCTGCGTCGCGGCGGCGCTCCTCCGCATGATGCAGGCGTCCTTTGCCGAGGAGTCCGTGGGCGAAGTGGCGCAGATGGTGGTGTCGTTCGTGCTTGCGGCGCTGGTGGCGAGATCGCTCGTCGAAACCTTTGGATCGGCGCGGCAGGCCATCGAGTCGATGAACCATTTCATGCTCGCGACGATGCCCGTGTCCATCGCGCTATTGGCGGGGTCGGGATCGTTCGCGTCCGCGGCCTTCTTTCAACCGATGCTGATCTTTTGCGTGCACTTCGTCTCCAATGTCGTCTTTCTCGTCGTCTTTCCGATGGTGTTTTTGGCCGCCGTCCTGGATCTGGCGTCTTCCATGGCTCCGCGCTATCCTTTGACGCGGCTCGCTTCCCTGGCGCGCACCGCGGGGCTTGCGGTTCTGAGCTTTGCCCTCGTGATCTTCGTGGGCGTGACCACGGTGCAGGGGACGGGGCGCGGAATCGCGGACGGCCTGGCGCTTAGGACCATGAAATTCGGGGTTGGAACGTTTGTCCCTGTCGTGGGCAAGGCCATCTCGGATGCGGCGGAAACGGTGCTTGGCGCATCCCTTCTGGTCAAAAACGCAGTCGGAATCGCGGGGCTTGTCGTGATCGCACTCCTCGCGGCGTTTCCCGCGGTGAAAATCCTCGCGGTCTCCGCGATGTATTCGGCGAGCGCGGCGGTGATGCAGCCTGTCGGCGAGACGCCCATCATCGCGTGTCTCGGGGCGCTCGGGCGGACCATGCTGCTCGTGTTTGCATCGGTGGCGACGGTGGCGCTCATGTTCTTCTTCGCCATCTGTATTCTTTTGGCGGCGGCCAATTTGGCGGTGATCACGGCATGACAGGGGTCGGAGACTGGCTGAGGCAGGTCGTGGCCATCGCTCTCATCGGCGGGATCGCGGAAATGATGCTGCCGTCCGGCGCGCTGGTGCGCTACGTCCGGATGACGGTGGGCGTGGCGCTCTTGGCGGCGATTTTGAGTCCCATCGTCCCGGCGCTTCACGGTGCATGGGCGGAGAATGCGACGACTCGGGCGTCGGCTCTTTTATTTGGCAACTCGGCCGCACAGGCTTCGCAGGCCGAGGATCGCGACGCGCAACGTTATGCCGAGGCGCTTCACCAGGCAGAGACGCAGGATGCCGCCCTGTATCTCGCCGAATGGGCGGAGGCGTCTCTGCCCGAGCCGATTCGTTCGGAGGTGGTCAAGGTGACCGTCGCGCATCCCACGAGCGCCGATCGGATGACGGTGGACGTCTGGGTTCGGCCCGCAGGAATGGTGGACGCAGTGGAGATCCGAGAGATCATCGCGTCGCAACTTGGCCTTGAACCGGCGCAGGTCGAGGTGCAGGACAAGGGAGATTCGCCCGGATGAACTGGAATCTGCTTCTCAAACAGCGAGGGCTCGTAGCCCTGGGAGCGCTCGGTGTCGTCCTGTTGGCCTTCAGCTGGGTATGGCCTGGGTCGCGATCCCAGCCCGCGAGCACGTCGACGGTTCTCAATGGCACGGGTTCCCTCTGGCAGGCGAACGCGGCGAGCGGATCGCAGGGGCCTGAGGAGCTCGTATCGATTGCTTCGTTTTACGAGAACGAGCTGCAATCGATGCTGGACAAACTGCCAGGGGTGAATGCGGTCTCGGTGCTCGTGACGCTCGCGCAGAACGGCCAGTTGGCGAGCGGAGGTTCGAATGGGGTCGGTGTCCTGGGCGTGTTGGTGACGGTGGACGCCGACGACTTTGTGCAAGCGAAAACAGAAATCGTGGACGTCATTACGAATGTGTTGGACGTGCCCGCATATAAGATTACTGTCGAACCTCAAAAGGGTGACTAGACGGAGATTAGGAGGATGCATGCGATGGTGAAACGGCAGACGGTGTGGTTGTCGACGATGATGGTGCTGAGCCTGATGCTGATTGGCTACTACACGATGAACAACCAGACCAGCACGACGTCCACGAACCCGTCGAACGCGACGACACCCACGGTGACGACCAGCCCGACGAATGCGACGCAGGTTTCAAACCAGACGCAATCTTCGACCGGGTCGAACGTGTCGAGCGCGGACAACTGGTACAACGCGCTCCAAGCTTCGGTGAACAACGAGATCAGCCAGAGAATCAGCAATGACCAGGCGATCATCGCGAACAACAACGCGTCCCAGGCGCAGATCGCCGAGGCCCAGAAGCAACTCGGCGAGGAGGAGGCCCTCTACAACAGTTTGCAGCAGGCCACGCAGGCCGTGATCGCGGAGGGATACAAGAACGCCGTGATTGCACCGGACAAGAATCAGACGACCTTCACGGTGTACGTGGAGACGAACCACCTCTCGAAAGCGGACGCCGTGAAAATCATGAACATCGTCAGCCAGCAGTTGGATACCTCCATCTTCAACATTTCCGTCAAGCCGCACGCGTGAATCTTCGCCGCAGAGGAGCCGTCACCGCAGGGTGGCGGCTTTCTACGTTCTTCCATTCCCTAGAACCGCAGGCGTCCCTGTGGTATACTCGTGAGGACCTTGTCAGATGGACTTGGAGATCCGGATCGGGGAGAGACGATGGGTTGCTGACGATGGAGGAAATTCGAGAACTCATTCGCTTGCTGGACGACAGCTCGTTGACCGAGCTGGAACTCGAGTTTGAGGATGGGAAGGTGAGGTTGGCCAAGCGGGCCGAATGGGTTTCGTACAACGTGCCTCAGCCCGCGATGCCTGTGGTTCAGACCGCTCCGGCTCCTGCGGCCGCGCCTGCTGCTGGGGCTTCCACTCCTGCTGCGGCGGAGGATCCTGCGTTGCACGTGATCACGTCGCCTATGGTGGGGACGTTCTATCGCGCGCCCGCGCCCGACGCGCCTCCGTTCGTCGATGTGGGTTCGCAGGTCGGGCCCAAGACGGTGGTCTGCATCATCGAGGCGATGAAGCTGATGAACGAGATCGAGGCTGAGGTCTCGGGCGAGATCGTCGAGATCCTGGCCGAGAATGGACAACTGGTCGAGTACGGTCAGCCGCTGTTTAAGGTGCGCCGCACCTGAGGGCGGCATTCGTTCGAAATCTGTCTGGGTGAAGGAGAGCCGTGGATGTTCAAGCGCGTGTTGATCGCGAATCGCGGCGAGATCGCGGTGCGCGTGATCCGAGCATGTCGCGAACTGGGGATTGAGACGGTCGCCGTGTATTCCACGGCGGATCGGGATGCGCTGCACGTGCGCATGGCGGACGAGGCCTACTGCATTGGGCCGCCACCGGCCAAGATGAGCTACCTCAACATCCCCAGCGTGATGTCGGTGGCGACGCTGTGCGGCGTGGATGCGGTGCATCCGGGGTACGGATTTCTCTCGGAGAACAGCGATTTCGCCGAAGCGTGCGAGGCGTGTGGCATCACGTTCATCGGACCAAGCCCGAAGGCCATTGAACTTATGGGCGACAAATCGACGGCGAAGATGACCATGCGCAAGGCGGGGGTGCCGACCGTTCCGGGCAGCGAGGGCCTCGTGGAGTCTCTGGAAGAAGCGCTGGCCATCGCGAATGCGATCGGGTATCCGCTCATTATCAAGGCCACGGCGGGAGGCGGCGGGCGCGGGATCCGCGTCGTGCGCGACGAAGCGGAGCTTCGCAAGGCCTACGATGCGGCGCGGCGAGAGGCGGAAGCGTCGTTTGGCAATTCTGGCATTTACATTGAAAAATATATTGAACGGATGCGCCACGTGGAGATTCAGGTCCTGGCGGATCGCTATGGCCATGTGATTCACCTCGGGGAGCGCGATTGCTCCGTTCAGCGACGTCTTCAGAAGCTGGTCGAGGAATCGCCGTGCCCGGTCATGACGGAAGAAAAGCGCCAGGAGATGGGGGCTGCTGCGGTTCGGGCGGCTCGAGCCGTGGACTACGTCGGAGCGGGCACCGTGGAGTTCATCTACACGCCGGACGGCGACTTCTATTTCATGGAGATGAATACGCGCATTCAGGTTGAGCACCCGGTCACCGAATGGGTCACCGGGGTGGATCTCGTCCGCGAGATGATCCTGGCCGCGGCAGGCGAACCTCTCTCGGTCAAACAGGAGGATATCGTGCTGCGGGGCCATGCCATCGAATGCCGGATCAACGCTGAAGACCCGTTCCGCCAGTTCGCGCCGTCTCCCGGAACCATTCGTTCGTATTTGGCGCCTTCCGGCCCCGGTGTGCGCGTGGATTCGGCCTGTTATCCGGGCTACACCATCCCGCCGTACTACGACTCCATGGTGGCAAAGCTCATTGTCTGGGCGCCGACGCGCGATCAGGCCATCGCCAGGATGCTGTCGGCGCTTAGCGAATACGAGATCGAGGGCATCCAGACGACGATTCCGTTTCACATGGCGCTTCTTCAGCATGAGCGTTTTCGAAAAGGCGACGTATCGACTCGATTTTTGGAGGAAAATCCAATACTCTAGACGAAAGAACGTTAGCATTCCGTTCCATTCTCACGAAGAGCCCGGCGAGGGCCGAGGAGGAAGATGGACATGGCCGACATGGAGTACCCGTTGACCGAGCGCGGTTCGGTTCGCATTTCGGACGAGGTCGTCCAGATCATCGCGGGTGTCGCGGCGAACGAGGTGGACGGCGTCATCGGGACGAGCGGCTCGCTGGCCGGAGGTCTGACCGAGTCCATCACGGGGCGCAAGAACCTGGCGCGAGGGATCAAGGTTCAGTTTGATGAAGCTGCCCGCGCCTGTACCATCGAAGTCTGGGTTCAGCTCCGCTTTGGGGTCAGCATTCCGGAGGTCGGGTATCAGATTCAGGAACACGTCAAATCGTCTGTCGAGACCATGACGGGACTGCGCGTCGATGCGGTGCATGTCCACGTCGTCGGCGTCGCCTTTCAGACGGATACAGAGCGCGCGCAGGATGCGGATCAGATCGGCGCCGCCGCCGGGGAGGATCGCTCCACAGGGGGGATTGCATGAACTTCGGCGATCGATTCCTCTTGTTCCTGTTGTCGCTCGTAGGTCTCGTGCTCGGCGTCCTGTTGGCGCTCCTTGGCGCGGGCGTCATCTCGGTGACGTGGGCTGCGAGCGCCATAACCGCGGAGCCTTGGAACGTCGTCTGTCTCGTCGTGGGCGCGGTGGGAGCTCTGCTGTCCATCCGCTTCCTGTTCTATCGTTCCCGCCGCGGGTCGGGCGGTCCTGCGGAGGCCGTCCTTTTGCCCGGCGATCACGGCCAAATTCGCATCTCCTACGAAACGCTCCGTCAGCTGGCGAACCGACGGGGCTCCCAGTTGAAGGGGGCTGAGTCGTTCGACTCGCGCGTGCGCCAAGGACATGACGGCATTCTGATCGCGTGCCGCATGCAGGTGTTGCCGGACGTCGACATTGCAGCGCTCAGCCGTGAAGCGCAGGCAGCGGTGAAGGAATATGTCGAGCGCACGGCCGGTGTGAAGGTGGAGCGCGTGATCGTCCATGTGACCGAACTGGCTCCGAACGGCCGTGTCGGCAAGGCGTGGACCGGGGCATGAACGCCGTCCGCAGAGTCTGGTTTTGGTTCCGGGGCCTTCCCCGTCGATATCACGGCGCCGTCGCGGGCGTTTTGTTCTGGATTCTTTGGATGATTTTCGGGTTTTGGCGCGTCGTTCTCCTGTTCGTGCTCGCTTTGGTCGGTTACGCGGGAGGGCGCGTCTGGGAAGAGAATCAGAGCTGGCGACGGATCCTGGAACGGCTGTTGTCAGATCGATTTACGGAGTGAAGCCGCTTGACTCGACATGAAGCGAGAGAATGCGCGTTGCAGGCGCTCTGCGTGCTCGATGTTCAGAGCGATCTCGGCTCTCACGAAGCGATAGCGTCGGTGCTGGCTGAGCGCGGCGCCGTCGCCGGGGAAGACTCGACGTACATTGAGAAGCTTGTGAGCGGGACGCGCGGACATCTTGGCGAGATCGACGCCTTGCTGGCCCAGCACATGGAACGCTGGTCGCCCGAGCGCATCGGGCGCGTGGAGCGCAATGTGTTGCGCCTGGCGACGTATGAGCTGTTGTATGAGCCGGAGTTGCCCATTGCGAGCGCCATCGACGAAGCTGTGCGGCTTGCCAAGACGTTTGCGACCGAGCAATCCGGCCGATTCGTCAACGGCGTTCTCGCCAAACTGTTGCCGGCTGTGGCCGAGCGAAAGCGCGAGCAGGTCCCTCACGACGGGCCCGCGGCCGCTTCGGCCGAGCCGGCGGAGGAGGGCGTCGAAGATGGCGCATGACGTGCCTTTGGTGCTGGGCGTGGATACGAGTAACTACACCACCTCGGTGTGCGCCGTGAGCGCAGAGGACGGGCGATTGATGGCCGAGTCCCGCCAACTGCTGCAGGTGCCCCATGGAGAACGCGGTCTGCGCCAAAGCGAGGCCGCGTTTCAACATGTGCGGAATTTTCCCTCGGTGATGGCCGATCTCGTCGACAAGATCGTTTCCCAAGGCGTCCGCCCCGTATGGCGGCGCATTGCCGTGTCGGTCCGCCCGAGGCCGTGGGCGTCCTCCTACATGCCGGTATTCCAAAGCGGCCTCGCAGTGGCGGCGTCGATGGCACAAAGTTTGGGCATTCCTCTCACCCGGACCTCTCATCAAGAAGGACACCTCGCGGCAGCCGAGTACTTTGCGCCGATGCCGAGCGCCCCATTTGTTGCCGTCCATCTGTCGGGCGGCACGTGTGACGTCGTGATCGCGCGGCGGACGTCCTTTGGTTACGCCATCGTGCGGCTCGGCGAATCCCTGGATCTTCATCCGGGTCAGTTTGTCGATCGCGTCGGCGTTGCGCTCGGCCTTCCGTTTCCGGCCGGGCCCCATCTCGAGGATTTGGCCCGACGTTGCGGCGATGCCACGGGCGAGTTGGTGCTGAAGGCGCCGGTCCGCGGCGCCAGCATGAGCTTTTCGGGGCCTTTGACGGCCGCACTGCGGGCGGCGGAGGCGGGCGTCCCACCCCACGAGGTGGCGCGGGCCGTGGAGGCGTGCGTCGCGCGAGCCGTCTCGAAGGCGGTGGAATATGCGCTCCGCCGTTTTGAAACCTCTCGCCACGTCCTCATTGCGGGCGGGGTGGCGTCCAATCGGTTCATCCAGTCTGCCGTTCGATCTCGCCTCGAGCGAAGGGTGCCCGGCGCCGCGGTCGCCTTCGCGCCAGCTGAGTTTGCGCGGGATAACGCGCTTGGCGTGGCGAGCATCGGCTATTGGCGCGAGAGCGGGCTGTAGCCTTTGATGCAAAATCCCAAACAGAAAATTGTCGACAAAGCACATGGGCATTGATAGTCTTTTCGGACCTATCTTGCTATAATGGGGCCCGTAGTGTCGCAAATAAAGGAGGTTCTGCGTTGTCGGAGAACGTGCAGGTTCAAGAGAATGTCACAGACATGCTGATTATCGGCGGAGGGCCCACCGGTCTATTCGCGGCGTTCTACGCGGGGTTGCGCAATTGTTCTTGTAAAATTATTGATAGCCTCCCACAACTGGGTGGACAGCTTGCGATGTTGTACCCCGAAAAGTATATTTACGACGTCGCTGGATTTCCGAAAATTCGCGCTCGCGAGCTGGTCGATCAGCTGATCGAGCAGGCCATGACCTTTAAACCCGGCGTGCATCTGAATGAGTCCGTCGAGCGGCTCGTCAGGCGCGAAGACGGGTTGTTCGAATTGCACACCAATCAGTCGGTCCACGTGGGGAAAGCGGTCATTATCTGCGCCGGTATCGGCGCGTTCACGCCGAGGCCTCTGCCGGCAGAATCTGCCAAACACTTTGAGGGCCGGGGTGTGGCTTACTACATCGACAAAATCGACCAATATCGAGGCAAGCGTGTGCTCGTCATCGGAGGCGGCGACACAGCTGTGGATTACGCGCTCATGTTGGAGGAGGTCGCTGAATCCGTCACGCTCATCCACCGCCGCGACGGATTCCGGGCGCATGAGGACAGTGTCCGCAAGCTGTTCGAGTCCCGCGTGCACGTGAAGACGTTCTACGAGTTGGTCGACGTGCAAGGCGGAAACTGGGTCGAAAAGGCCGTGATCGTCAACAATCAGACGAAACAGCAGGAGGAGCTCGAGGTCGACGCCATCGTCAGCGGTCTTGGGTTTCACGCTTCGCTCGGACCCATCAAGGAGTGGGGACTTGAGATCGAGAAGAACGACATCGTGGTCAACTCAAAGATGGAAACCAATATCCCAGGTGTGTATGCGGCCGGCGACATCGTCACGTATCCGGGCAAACTGAAGCTCATCGCGACGGGCTTCGGCGAAGCGCCGACAGCGGTCAACAATGCCAAGACGTATATCGATCCCAAGGCGAAGTTGTTCCCAGGACACAGCACGAGCATGACGAACCTGGGGCACTGAGGCTCGGGCAGGCTGTTCGGCTCCATGGGTCGGACAGCCTGTCGCTTTCTCTGTGGAATGTCGAGGAGGGACGGCAAACAGATGGCCATCGCGCAGCGGCTGGACGGCAAGTGGGCCGCGGGATGTGTGCAGGCGGATTTGAAACGGAGAGTCGAAGAGCTGACCGCCCTTGGCGTCGTGCCCAAGCTCGTGATGCTGGTTGTCGAGGAGGACGAAGTGTCGCTTGGACACGTGCGGCGGAAGGCTCGCTTTGCGCGTGCGGCGGGAATCGCGGCCGAGATCCGCACGTTCTCGGCGGGCGGCGGCCCCGAGGCGCTTCGCTCCGCGATTGACCACCTGAACGGGGATGATGCGGTGGATGCTGTGTTGGTTCAGTTGCCCCTGCCGCCAGGCTGGGATGAAGTGGAGATTGTGGGGCGGATTCGACCGGACAAGGACGTCGACGGCCTCCATCCGGAAAATCTCGGCCAGGCCGCATTCGGCAGGCCGCGCATCTGGCCCTGCACGGCGCGCGGCGTCGGAGAATTGCTCCGGCGGTATGATCTTCCCGTGCGCGGAAAGGCGGCGTGCGTCGTGGGGAGAAGTGCGCTCGTCGGATGGCCCATCGCCCAATGGTTCATGGCGCACGGGGCGACCGTGGTACAATGTCATCGGCAGACGCCGTCCGTCGCCCATTGGACGCGCCAAGCGGACATTGTCGTGAGCGCCGCGGGGGTGCCTGGTCTGATTCGGGCAGACGACATCCGGCCAGGCGCCGTCGTCGTGGACGTGGGCCTCACGTACGCTGCGGACGGACCCAGGGGCGATGTCGACCCAAGTGTGGCAGAGCGCGCGGCATGGCTCACACCGGTCCCGGGGGGCGTGGGTCCGATGACCATTGCGATGGTTGCGCAGAACACCGTAGATCTCTGCGCGATGCGGCGAGGGGGATGATCAGGATGAACGCGCTGACGCGCGCCGCGGATCAGACGGAGGTCGTGCTTACCGTCACGGAACTCAATCGGCGGATCAAGGAGCGATTGGAGTCGGATCCTCGGCTCGTTCAGTGCCGCGTGGCCGGGGAAATCTCAAATTTTAAGCATCATCCGAGCGGCCACATGTACTTCACGCTCAAGGATGAGACCAGTCGCATCCGCGCGGTGATGTTCAGCAGCCGGAACCGACGCCTGCCGTTTCGGCCGGAAGACGGGATGCGGGTCATCGCGTTCGGCGCGGTCGGCGTCTTCGAGCGAGATGGCCAGTATCAGCTGTACGTCGAGGATCTTGAGCCTGACGGCGTCGGCGCGCTGTTTGTTCGGTTCGAGCAATTGCGGCGGAAACTTGCCGATGAGGGACTCTTTGCGCAAGAACGAAAGCGGCCGCTGCCGCGTTTTCCAGCGCGCGTCGGCGTCGTCACGAGCCCGACCGGTGCGGTCATTCGAGATATTTGCACGACCATCGCACGCCGATATCCGCTGGCTCGGGTCGTTCTCTCCCCGGCCCAGGTTCAAGGCCCGGAGGCGGCGCCCACCATTGTGCGCGCGCTCGAGGTCCTGTACGCCTTGGACCCCAAGGTGGATGTCATTATCGTGGGCCGAGGCGGAGGATCGCTCGAGGAATTGTGGCCGTTCAACGAGGAGATGGTCGTGAGAGCCGTGGCGCGATCGCCCGTGCCCGTGGTCTCGGCGGTCGGACATGAGACCGATGTCACGCTGTGCGATTTCGCGGCCGATGTCCGGGCGGCAACGCCAACAGCAGCGGCGGAACTCGTGTGCCCGCATCAGACGGAACTTCGGGCCTATGTCGATCAAGCGTCGGCCAGGGCGCGCAACGCGGTTCTGGTGAAAGTCGCTTGGGGCCGGGATCGACTCATGGAGATGGCGAGGCGGCCGGTTCTTCGCGAGCCGGCGAGGACCATCGCCGTGAGGCGACAGCTCATCGACTACCTCGAAGCTCGGGTGCGCGAAGCGCAGCGCCGTCCGATAGGGGTGCGGCGCCGCGCCTTGGCCGATTTGGAGCGAAGGCTTCAGCGCGTTCAGGTGGGGGGTTCGATCCAGGCGCGAAGGCAAGCGTTGATGCGGTTCGAACACCAGGTGCGCTCGCTCGTCGGCCGTCAAGTGCATTTCCAAAGCCGCAGACTGGAGGGCGTGATCGGCAAATTGGAGGCGCTGAACCCACTCGCTGTGCTGCGCCGTGGGTACGGCGTGATTCTCGACGAAGACGGCGGGGTCATCACGTCGGTCCGAGCGCTCGCCCCTGGCAGGCGCATCGGGATTCGTATGCACGATGGCACGGTCGAAGCGGAGGTGAAGAGCCGTGGAGGAGATTCGGGAGGTCGAGGCGAACAACTCCGGCTGGACCTTTGAACAGGCCATGCGGCGGCTGGAGGAAATCGTGCGCCAACTGGAGTCGGGCGATCTGCCGCTCGACGCGTCCATCCGGGCTTATGAGGAGTCCATGAGGCTCGTGAAGTTTTGCCGCGAGCAGCTGGACAAAGCGGAGTTCCAGCTCGAGAAGCTCGGTCAGGAACTGGGGGAGGACTCGGTGACTCCGTAATCGACGCTGGCCAAGCCGGAGGTGAGTGCGTTGCAGACGTACCTCGAGGCGTGCAAAGAGACGGTGAACGCCTTCCTCGCGCGCCTGTTTAAACCGACGGGCCTTCATGCCCGGTTGAAGGAAGCGATGAACTACAGCCTGATGGCGGACGGCAAACGCCTTCGGCCCACGCTCGTCATCGCGACGGCCGAGACGTTTGGGGTGCCCAGGGATCGCGTCTTGCCGGCCGCTGCCGCCGTGGAACTCATTCATTGTTATTCGCTCATTCACGACGATCTTCCCTGCATGGATGACGACGACCTCCGGCGCGGTCAACCGACCAATCACGTCGTATTCGGCGAAGCGATGGCCCTCTTGGCCGGAGACGCACTCCTGACCGAGGCCTTCCACCTGCTTGCTCGGCCGATCGAGGGCGTTCCTGCAGAACGCCAGTTGGCGATGATCCGCACGCTCGCATGGCGCGCGGGGGTGGACGGCATGGTCGGCGGACAGGCCGTCGACATCGAGCGAACGGGGGGCCAGGGGACGCTTCAGGACGTCGAATTCATCCATTTGCACAAGACGGCGCGCCTGATTCAGGCGTGCGTCGAGATGGGGGGCTATTTTGTCGATCTCGACGAGGCCGTGCGCGAGGCCCTGTCGACCTATGGGGAATGCCTTGGCCTCGCGTTTCAAATGATTGACGACGTGTTGGACGTGACCGCTTCCACGGAGCAACTGGGGAAGACCGCGGGCAAGGACGTCGAAGAAGGCAAGCTCACCTATCCGCGCTTTGTGGGTGTGGAACACACGCGCAACTTGGCTCGCGAGGTCATTCGCCGCGGCGAGCGGGCGCTTGATCAGGTGGGCGTGCGGTCGGAGCCCCTCGCGGCCTTGCAGGCGCTTATCGTCGATCGGGATCGGTGACCTTCGGGCTTCGCGTGAGCGGACGGGATCCCAGTGTCTCCCTCTGCGAGGACGGGAGCGGCTGTGGTATAATGGCAAGTGACGGAGTCCGACGAAACGTCCCTGCGGGTGGCGCAGTATTCTAGTCAACCGTCCGCGCCTGAAGACGGGGCTAAAAATCCGTCAAAGGGCACATCGATGAAGTTCCTGGTGTGGGCTTGGGGCGCCCAGCCCTGGGCTCATGCTGGGAGTTAAGAAGGTTGGGCAGCCCGCAATGGCATGCGGGACGCGACCCAGCCTTCGCGGAGGCCCAAGTTCGTAGCTGGAACCATGGTTTTTTGCTATGGCTTGGGGTATGAACCTGCATGCGGAGGCAATCTGTGTGCAGCGTAGCCTGCCTTGAGTGGTACTGAAGGATCCCAGGAATTCAGGTGGTCGGCCGCGGCCACGGCGCGATCACCGGTGCTGGGTGAAATCCGTACTGCAAAAGAGGCTAGGGCGCGGGAGCGGTTGTCGCGGAAAACGCCTAGACTGTTCGCCACGAGGCGAGGCTCCCTGAGGATTATAGTGTGGACTAAGTGGTAATCCAGTCCGGCCGTCGGCGACGCGGCCGAGGCGCTCTGAAAGGGAAACCGCCGGGACGGCGACGTCTCGGTGAGCGCTTGGGAAAACCTACTGGACCTAAGCCACAGCGTTTACTCAGGGAGTTGCCACCCGGGTAGGAATACATACACACCATCATGGGCGCCGCTCTGCGCGGCGGCGCCAAGGGAGTTCGCGTGAGAAAGACGACGTCCAAAACCGCAAATTACGCGTTCGCGTTGACGATTGCCGCACTGACTTTGCCCATCAGTGCGGTTTTCGATACCTCGACCATTTTTTTGAATGCCGCGCGCTGGTACGTGGGTGCGTCCATCGTGGTCGTGATCGTGCTGGTGGGAGCCCTGTTCGACATGCTGGGGATGGCGGCCGCGGCTGCGCGCGAGACCCCGTTTCACGCCATGGCGGCCGAGCGCGTGTTTGGCGCCCGTCGGGCCATCATGATTGTTCGAAACGCCGAAAAGGTCTCGAGCGTCTGCAGCGATGTGATTGGGGATATCGCCGGCGTTCTGAGCGGCGCGGGGGCGCTGGCTGTCAGCGTTCAAGTGATCCAGGCGATTCAGGCGCACGGTTGGGCGCCCGAGGCGTTGCGCATCGGCATCACGGCGGTCATCACCTCGCTCACGGTTGGCGGCAAGGCCATCGGGAAGACGGTGGCCATTCATTCGCCGACGCCCATCATCTTGTTTGCGGCGCGCGTGTGGGAATCGTTTTCGGTGATGATCGGACGGCCGGAGCGATCGCGCAAGCGCAAGCCTCGTCGCGGGGAACGGGGGCGGAACGGTTGAACAAGACGAGGCTTGACGTCTTGCTGTTGGAGCGAGGGTTGTTTGCAAGCCGGGAAGCGGCCCGGCGCGCGATTATGGCTGGGCTCGTGCGGGTGGATGGTGAGCGGGCTGACAAGCCCGGGCTGAAGGTCGCGCCGAACGTGCGAGTCGATGTGGAGCGGCGGGATCGCGAATACGCTTCGCGAGGCGGGTTCAAACTGGAGCGCGCGCTCGACCGGTTTCAAATCCCGGTTCATGGCCGTGTCGCCATCGACGTCGGGGCGTCGACAGGCGGATTCACGGACTGCCTGCTGCAGCGCGGTGCTCGCTTGGTGTACGCGGTCGACGTGGGGTACGGCCAGCTTGCGTGGCGACTGCGCCAGGATGGGAGGGTGCGCGTGATGGAGCGCACCAATTTTCGCTATGTCGATCCCGCCGGATTCGATCCCCGTCCCGACCTCGCGGTGATGGATGTTTCTTTTATTTCCATTCGGATTTTGTTTCCCAAGTTTTCCGAGGTATGTCTCCCTGACGCGGACATCGTGTCTTTGATCAAGCCTCAGTTCGAGGCTGGGCGCGATCGCGTCGGCAAAGGTGGCATTGTCCGAGATGCCGAGGTTCATCGAGCCGTGCTCCTGGACATCCTGAAGAGTATCGAATCCATGGGATGGTGCTGCCGGGGGCTGGATTACTCGCCCATCGCCGGTGGCGACGGAAACCTCGAATTTCTCGGGTGGTTTCGCATGCACCCGGATCCCGAGGAGACCGCGCGATGGATGGGCGAGATCGATCGCGTCGTCGGCGACGCATGGGCCTCGTTGAAGGGTGGCACCGCTCCGAACGGGGGCTCGGCATGATTTCAGGACTTGCGCTGGTGTGTGCGCTTGTGGCCATCGGAGTGTTTCTCCGGTCGCTTGGCGGGGCGCTTTGGAGTGGCGATGAAGAGACCCCAGTGGAAGGTCTCAAGACGATGGGGCGGAAGTGGCTCGAAGCGAATGGGTACGAGCTTGTCAAGGGGAGCGAACGGGTCACGCATGTGACGCGGGTGGCATCCGTCCGATTGTCCGGGTCTGTGCGTCCGGATTTCATTGCGCGCAAGGAAGGGCGGGAGTATGCTGTTTTTGTTCGCACAGAGCCGGCATCCGAAGAGGAACTGCATGAGCGTTACGCGCTGGCCGCCTTGTTGCACGGGGCGCGCGGCGCGGTCGTGATCGACGTGATGCAGGAGTCCGTTCAGACCGCGGTGTACGAATGGAACCGTCCGCGTCACGTTCGGCGCCGGGAGGCGGCACGACGCGTCCTGTGGGCGCTTTGCGGCGCGCTTGTGGCGCTTGTCGCGTGGAAGCACGGGTGAGGATGGGGGAGGACGTTGCGCCAAATAGGCCTCTTATACAATGTCCACAAGCAGGAAGCGTGTTCGGTCCGGACCGACATCTGTCGCCAGCTGGAACGCACGGGGATTCGCGTGATCGACGTGCCCATCGATCACGACACCGCCATCGTCGAAACGCATCCGGAACTCAAATCGTGCGAGCTGGTCATCGTGCTCGGCGGGGACGGCACGCTGCTCGGTGTGGCTCGTCAACTGTCCCCGTTTCATGTGCCGATGTTCGGGGTGAACATCGGCCACCTTGGGTTTTTGACGGAATCGGAACCTTCGCAACTGGAAATTGCGCTGGAACGAATCTTGGCAGGGGAATACAATCTGGAAACGCGTCTGATGCTCGAGGCGTTTGTGTACCGGGATCTCCGGGAGATTGCCCGTTTCACGGCCCTGAACGACATCGGGGTGGGTAAGGGCTCGTTTGCGCGCATGGTCACCCTTGACGTCCACGTCGATGACGTGTACGTGGACACGTACACGGGGGACGGAATGATCGTCGCGACGCCCACGGGCTCGACCGCATACTCCTTGTCGTGCGGCGGGCCGATTGTGAGCCCTCATCTGCAGGTGATGGTCCTGACACCCGTTTGTCCCCACACGCTGTTTTCGAGGCCGTGCGTGATCGACGCGTCCTCGTGGGTGAGGCTGTCCGTGCACGCTCGACATGGAGATGTGGAACTCGCCGTGGACGGACAGGAGGGCATGCGCCTCTTGGCTGGAGACGAGGTCTTGGTTCGGAAGGCCCCGTTTCAGGCGACGCTCGTGCGCTTGCCGGACCGCGAGTTTTTCGGCGTGCTCCGCAGCAAGCTCCACGGGGATCCATCGTCGAACTGAGGGGGCGTGCAACATGCTGCAGGAGTTGTACGTGCGCCATTTCGTTCTCATTGACGAGCTGCGTCTGCACCTGGATCGCGGGCTGCACGTGCTCACCGGTGAGACGGGCGCGGGCAAGTCTCTCGTGCTGGATGCGACGCGCGCCATCCTGGGCGGGCGAGTTCCGGGGGCACTGCCTGCCAGCGGCGCTGAGCCAGCCGTCGTGGAGGCGGTGTTCGACATCGCGGAGAACGATGCCGCCCAGCTTCTGCTCGAGTCTTGGGGCATTGATCACGCCGGCGAGATTGTCATCTCGCGCACGTTTCACGCGAACGGCCGGGCGCAAAACCGCGTGAATGGCCGATCCGTCACGGTCCAGATGCTTCGAGAACTCGGAGACACGTTGGTGGAGTTGCAAGATCAGCACGAATCGATGGCGCTCATGACGTCGCCGTATCAGCGCCGCCTGGTCGATCTCTACGGTCAGCACGCGGATCTCGCGGCATCTTGCGCCGAGGCGTATCGCATGTGGCAGGACGCGTTGCGCCGCTTGCGCGAGGCTCAGGTGTCAGAGCGCGAGCGCGCGCAACAGGTCGATCTGTACGCGCTCCAGGTTCGCGAATTGGAAGAGGCAAGGATCACGCCTGGGGAAGAAGACCAGTTGCGCGCCGAGCGCGATCGCCTGAAGCGCGAGCAACAGGTCGCCGAATCCTTGGCGCAAATCGCGTCTTTGCTGGACGACGGAGCGGGCGGCGCCATCGGCCGCCTTCAGGCGGCCGAGCGCATCGCCGACACGTTATCTTCAGCGAGCGATCGCGCCGCGGAAATCGCCTCCCTGCTCGAGACAGCCCGCGTGCACGCTGAAGAGGCGTCCTTCACGCTCCACCGCTTCTTATCTCGCGTGTCGCACGATCCGGCGCGGCTGGAGCAAATCGAGGAACGGCTGGCGCTCATCCGCCGACTGTCGCGGAAGTACGGATCGACGACCGAAGAAATGCTCGCACACCTGGAACGCGCCCGCGCGCAGCTTCAAGCCTGGACAAACCACGAGGAGCGCCTGGCCGAGCTGGAGGCCGAGGTCGCGCAGCGGGAGTCGTCGTATCGCGAGCTGGCGGAGCAGCTTCACGAAGCGCGGGTTCGAGCGGCTCGGTCGCTCGCCGAGGCCATCACGCGGTCGCTGCGTCGGCTCGCCATGGTGCATGCGGAATGTGAGATCGACGTGCGCCGGCGGGAGGACGCGCCGAGCGAACATGGTTTGGACGACATCCGCTTTCTGTTTCGCGCAAATCCCGGACAACCCTTGATGCCCTTGCAGAAAGTTGCATCTGGTGGCGAGCTTTCGCGCATGCTACTCGCAGTGAAGGTCGTGATCGCGAACCTCGAACGGACCGACACGCTGGTCTTTGACGAGATCGACCAGGGCGTGAGCGGAGAGGCCGCGCTCCGCGTGGCGGAGTTGCTGCGCGAGCTCGGTCAGGAGAAGCAGGTCCTCTGTGTCACGCATTCGCCGCAAGTCGCCGCAGCCGGTCACGTGCACTACCTGGTCGCGAAAGAATCAAACGCCAACCGCGCCCTGTCGCGCCTCGAAAGGCTGGATGAAAACGGCCGCATCCAGGAGATCGCGCGGCTTCTCGGTTCCGATTTGTCCGACGAGACAGCCCGCGTGCATGCGCGCGCGCTCTTGGAAAGCTTCCGAAGCCAGTCCACGTGACGGCGGTTCGGGGAGCTTTTTGCGATCATACGACCACCCGCCGGGGGCACCTTAGATGCACGCGACACGAGGTGTTACTCACGGGAAGGGGGATGCACCATGGCGGGTTGGCTGCGCGCGCTTAAGATCGCTGTACTCGTCGCCGCTACAACGCTTCTTTGGATTCCGCCCGTTCGCCACTTGGTGGAATTGCCCACATCAGTTGAAATGTCCACGGACGACGAGATCGCCATCCAATCGTTCCATCCCTTCACCCTCCGTTCCTTTGTCCGCCCTGTCGATCCGCCCTCCGCGATCACCGTCACAGCGGATGCTGGGGATTTTGACGTGGCGGACCGCATCTTCGGCTTCATTCCTTGGCGGACCCGCGTTCACGTGCAACCTGCCGAGCGCGTTATTGTGGGAGGTCAAGCCGTGGGCATCCGACTGATGTCGGAAGGTCCCATGGTGATTGGCTACCGCCGCGCGGCGCAGGGCATCAGCCTGGCGGAGGCAAACCACATCGAGGTCGGCGACGTCATCCTTTCCGTGGACGGCGTGCCCGTTCACACGGCGAAGGAGTTGCAGGCGGTGCTGCGGGAAAAACGGGCGCCGTTTCGTCTGGTTGTCGCGCGTGGCAGCAAGCTGCGCGAGATCGAGATCCGCGACGTGGCGGGCCCTCCCGAGCTCGGCGTGTACGTGCGCGATAGGGCCGTCGGCGTGGGTACCCTCACGTTTTACGATCCGGCCACGGGCAGGTTTGCCGCGCTAGGCCACTTGGTCACGGACGCGGATACGGGGCAGCCCATCCTCGGGCGCGGCACGGTGTATCCAGCTGCCATCACGGGCATTCAGCCCGGCAAAGCAGGGCAGCCGGGTGAAAAGAAGGGGGTATTCAGCGGTCTGAAGCGCGAGGTCGGCGAGATCGACGAAAATACGCCCTATGGCGTGTTCGGCAGGATGGACGGCTCGTTCGCGGCGCGCACCTCTCCGCTGCCCGGGCCGATTGCGGTCGCGTTGCCGGGGCAGGTGCATCCTGGACCGGCGGTGCTCTACACGGTGCTACACGGCGAGAAGATCGAAGGGTTTCAGGTGGTGATTGAGCACACGGCCCGGCAGATGAGTCCATCCACGAAAAGCATGATCATCCGCGTCGTGGACCCCCGGCTGCTCGAACAGGCGGGCGGGATCGTCCAAGGGATGAGCGGAAGCCCCATTGTACAGGATGGACGGCTGGTCGGCGCGGTGACGCACGTGTTCGTGTCCGATCCCGTTCGGGGGTATGGGGTATATGCCTATTGGATGCTGCATCCCAATCGGCACGAATTGACCTTTGCGCCAGCGGAAGCGGCGCACCCGGAGGCTGCGTGACGAGCAAGGGCCACGCCGAGTGAGGGAGGTGGCCCTTGTCGATTTATGTCGAAAAAGGTGACATAAAGGCGAAATTTTTTACATAGTTTTGACAGGAGTCTTGGGCTTTTCGTCGAATTCGTATGTCCGGAGGAACGCAGAGGGGGTATGGCCGTGTCCACACGCATGAAAGTTTTATTGGCCGATGATCATCATGAATTCGCGGAGTTGTTGAGCGAATTCATTTCCGGGCAGCCGGATATGGAGGTCTGCGGGATTGCGCACAACGGCACGGAGGTGCTGAATCTGGTGCGCGAAACTCGCCCCGACGTCCTGATTCTCGACATCATCATGCCCGTGTTGGACGGGCTTGGCGCACTGGAGCGCCTCGCCGAAATCACCGACTATCCGCCGAAGGTCATTATGTTGACCGCCTTTGGCCAGGAGAGCGTGACGCGCCGCGCTGCCGAGCTGGGCGTTTCCTACTTCATTCTCAAGCCGTTCGACATGCCGGTCTTGGCCGAGCGAATCCGGCAAGTGATGTTTGACGCGCCGGCGCCGGTGGCCGCCGCTTCGCAAAGCGTGGTGGCGCCGAGCGGAATGGCACCCATGACGGCGACGCAGCCGTCGAGGAGGTCTATCGACGCGCAGATCACCCAAATTATTCACGAGATCGGCGTACCGGCGCACATCAAGGGATACCATTACTTGCGCGAAGCGATTGGCATTGTGTACGAGGATGTCGAGATTCTGGGTTCGATTACGAAGGTGCTCTATCCAAAAATCGCACAGCGGTTCAAGACGACGCCCTCGCGAGTCGAACGCGCCATTCGCCATTCCATTGAGGTGGCGTGGGGCAGGGGCAACATGGAGGCCATTCGCCGCGTCTTCGGCTACACCGTGTCGGCCTCCAAGACCAAACCCACCAATTCCGAGTTCATCGCGATGATCGCCGATAAATTGCGAATGGAGCATCGCGTAGGCTAGGCCGAAGCCGCGGTGTGCGCTCGCCGTCTGCCTCGATACGCCGCTAGGCTCGACAGGGCAAACAACAGCGCGCAAGCTCCCGTCCAAAACCAGACGGTGTCGTCCTGGTAGTACCAGGCCAACGAGGCCGTCCACAGTGCGTTCACCATCTGCACTGCAGCCGAGACCCATAGGTTCCAAAGGGTCAGAAATCCTGTCAAAATCCAGACACATGCCGCCGTGAGCTCTGCCGCGCCAGCCGCTTCAAGCTGCGGAATGTTCGCTGCTGCGCCGGCGCGAGCCAGGGCTAGGCAAGACCATGCGGCGTATGCGCCCAACAACCACGAGGCGGACGCGAGGGCCCACTTCCACGCGCGCATCGGATCACCTCTCGGCAGACCTAGGCTTCCCATGGACATCCTATGGCGCCTGGGGAGCGGTTATGTCCATGGCCGACTTTTTTGTCCGTTCTGCCGTTGTGGTAATGTGTACGGCAGAAGGAGGTTGACGTCATGCCAGCACCGCATACGCTGGATGGGTGGTACGTGTTCCACGACTTCCGCACCGTTCGCCGTGAGGCCTGGAAAGCCGCGGATGTTCACACGGCGGCGGCGGTATTGCGCGACTTTGGCGCGTTCATTCAAGACGAGATCGATGCGCAACAGGCGAGATTGGGCAGCTTCGGCCAGTTCCTGATTGCGGGAACGAAAGCGGACCTGTTGTTCCTGTACATGCGGCCTACGATCCGCGAGTTAAACGAGGTCAAGGCCAGGTTTGAGGCCACGCGGTTTGCGGACTTCACGGATCGCGCGTATTCCTATGTGTCCGTGGTGGAACTCGGCGGGTATCTGGCGAAGCCCGGCGTCGATGTGGAGAAGGACGAAGCGCTCCAGATGCGCCTCAAACCGCCGGTGCCCGACATGCGTTACGTCTGCTTCTATCCCATGAACAAGCGGCGGACGCATCCGGACAACTGGTATATGCTCGGCGAGGAAGAACGCCGCAAACACCTGATGGCGCATGGTCAAATCGGGCGTCAGTACGCCGGAAAGGTCAAACAGGTCATCTCCGGTTCGGTCGGATTGGACGACTGGGAATGGGGCGTCACGTTGTACGCAGACGATCCAATTCATTTCAAGAAGTTGATTTACGAGATGCGATTCGATGAATCGAGCGCTCGGTTCGCCGAATTCGGTCCGTTCTACGTAGGAGAGCAGGTCGACGCCGAAGGTCTGGCGCGATGGATGATGGCGCTGCACGGATAAGAGGGGGTTGAGAAGATGGTGGACATCGCGCGGGAAGTGGAAGCCATCCGAGATCAGCTCGTGGGTTGGCGCCGATATTTGCACGAACACCCGGAGTTGAGCTTCCAGGAGCGGGAGACGGCGGCGTTCATCGAGCGAGAGCTGGCGAAAATGGGCGTCTTTGAAATCACTCGTCCCACGGAGACGAGCGTGGTCGCCCGGTTGTCCACCGGGCGTCCGGGTCGTGTCTTGGCGCTGCGCGCGGACATCGACGCGTTGCCCATCGACGAGGATACGGGACTTCCGTTTGCGTCCAAGAATCCGGGCGTCATGCACGCATGCGGTCACGACGGACACACCGCCATGTTGCTCGGCGCGTGCAAGGTCCTCGCCGAGCATCGCGATGCGCTGCGGGGAGAGCTTCGCTTCATCTTTCAGCACGCTGAGGAGCTGACGCCTGGCGGGGCTCAGGAGTTGGTCGACGCCGGCGTTTTGGAGGGCGTCGACGCCGTGATTGGCCAGCACCTGTGGCAGGGCATGGAGAGCTGCCGCATCGGGGTACGGGCGGGTGAGTTGATGGCGTCCCCCGACACGTTTCACTTGCGCATCATCGGCCGCGGAGGCCATGCCGCGCAGCCGCATCTGACCGTGGATCCGATTGTCATCGGCGCACAGATCGTGGTCAGTCTGCAGCAACTCGCGAGCCGCAGGATCGACCCGTTTGAGCCGTTCGTCCTCAGTGTCACCAAATTTGTTGGCGGAACCGCGGACAACGTGATTCCAAACGAAGTGGAACTGTGTGGCACCGTGCGTACGTTCCGCGAGGAACGGCGCGGCTGGGCCGAACAGGCGATGGAGGCCGTCATCAAAGGCATTGCCGAGGCCCATGGGGCCTCGTACGAATTCCGCTATGAGCGAGGCTATCGGCCCGTGGTGAACGATCCGGAACTCACGGCGTTTGTTCGAACCGTCCTGGAGGAGGAATTCGGCGATCTCGTCACAGATGCCGAGCCCACCATGGGCGGCGAGGATTTCTCGGCTTATCAAACGGCGGCGCCCGGGGTGTTTTTCTTCACAGGCATTCGACGCGCCGACCGCGAATCCTACCCTCATCATCACCCGCGTTTCGACATCGACGAGAACGCGCTGGTGGTGGGATGCAGGGCGCTCGTCGCGCTCGCGACGCGGTATCTCAGCCAGGCTTGATCCAGGACTTCATCCCTGCGTCTCGGAATCGAGGCGCAGCCGAAACAGATCGCGGCCATGCAGGCGCAGCCAATCCCGCTGCGCCTGCCACTCAGGCATCCATTGCGCGACGCATTGCCAAAACGCCGGGCCATGGTTCATGTGCAGCAGGTGCGCAAGTTCGTGCACGATGACGTAGTCCATCACTTCTTGGGGCGCCTGAATGAGTCTCCAATTGAGGTAGACGTGCCGTTTGCTCGTGCAACTTCCCCACCGGCTCTTTTGGTCCCTGATGCTCACTCGGTCGGGGTGAAGGCCTGTCCTTTGGGCCCACTTCGCCGTGCGCTGGAGCAGGTGCGAGTCTGCAAAGGACCGCATCCGATGGTACACGTGGGTGTGCACGTCCCGCACGCCAGCGGGGATCCATATCGTGCGCCGGGCGTGATCGATCCCGTCCTCCCCTCTCGGGCCAACGGCGATGACATACCGCTGTCCAAGCACGAGCACGTGCTTGCCCGACTGGAGGCGTTCGAAACGCTCCATCACCGACTTCGCGTGCACGGCGCGCAACCAATGCTCGTTCTGCAAAATCACGTTCTCGAGGTCTTGCGATCTCGCCCAGGGCGGCGCGCTGATCGAGTATCCGCGTTCATCGGCGCGGAGGACAATTCGCTTCTGCGTCCGTCTGCCAGGACGCACGCGGATCCTGACGACGTCATCTTCCCAAGCGACCTCATAGGCCAGGAGATCGCCTTGCGGACTTCGAACGGTTGTCAGTTTCATATCTCCACTGTACCGCATTTGGCCGCAGCGCGCACACGCATACCCCGACCGAGGCAGCAGCATACTAGGGCCAGACGCTTCGGTCCGCGAAGGGGGTTTCACGGATGCGCGCTCGTCATGCACTTGTCGCTTCGTTTTTTGCCCTATCGCTCACGGGAACCTTGGCCGGCTGTGGGCACGAGTTTCAGGTTCGCCCCTCGGCGCTCGTCGGCCAGTCGCTGCCGCCGTCCATCGCCGAGCCACCCACGCGCGTGGAACTGGCGCATTATCAGATGCGAAATCCACATTTCGAAGTTCTGAGCCACGGATCCACCCTCAATATCTGGTCGGACGATCACGGCTGGAACGGCCGCCGCGTGGATCTGTACTACGCTTCTCCCGCGCTGGTCACCGCGTATCACGGCGATTACACCCTCAAGTCCAACAGTCATCTGCAGCGGATTGCGTCCGTACCCATTCGGAAGAACCAGACGTGGTTTGCGGCCTGGAACATCGGTTCGTACCGTCTGCCGGAGGGCTTTTATCTTCTCGCGAAGACCGACGTCGGTCAGGCGTCCATCGAGAAGGTGGTGTGGCAACAGGGCCATTACGTCGAAGGCGGTGCGGACTCGCCCGTCCATTGACGTCTCATCGAATTCGCGACCCAATCCTCCAGATCCATTCGAACAGGACACCGCCCGCGACGGAAATCACGAGCGAGATCGCAAACCGGACCAGAGCGAAGGGGACGCCGAAAAACGGGAACTCGGCGGGGAGGCGCGCCAGAGACGTCAACTGCCACGACGTGGTGAAGGCCACCACGGCCCCGGGCGACGCGTCGGCGGCGAGCAGGCTCACGGCGAGCGGGTACACCGCAAAGCGCGATCCGGTTCCGAGCATGCCCAACAGCGCGCCGAACGCGATGCCCACGATTCCCGCTTCTCGTCCCAACCAGCGCGCTACCACGTCCGGTTCCAGCCATTGGCTGACGAGCCCCGCCAGAAACATCGACACGACGATCCACGGCAGCGATTGCGCCAACATCCCCACGGATGACCGCAGGGCCGCGAGTGTGTCACTCGGTTCCTGCGCATATGCCACGATATACGCCACACCTGTGGCTGCAGCGATCCAAACCAGCGTGCGATCCACGTCCTCATCCCCGTTTCAAGGTGATCCATTCAAACGGAGGGCCTTCACCGTAGACGCCCACGTGGTGGCGTCGGACCACGCGAGGGACCATACCGCAACGCCCGCCAGTCCATCATCGCTCACCAGTTGGAGCCAGTCCTCGTAGGTCTGGGACGTCGGGTACCAGACCTCAGCATAACCCGTCTTGGTCGGATACTGGGTGACCATCAAATCGAGTGAAGCGTTCCACGTGCCGAGCGGAAGCCTGTATTGATTGAGAATCGTTTGCACGGCGCCCGCGCTGACCGCGTCGCTCTGCACGCTCCCGTCCGTGTTCACGTACCAGAACCGCGTGTAAAGGGGGATGCCGAGAATCAGCTTGTTGGCCGGCACGCCGGTGTCCAGGAGATCGTTGACGCTTCGCTCCACCCACGGCAGGTCCGCGACCGGGCCCGGGTCGGGATCGCTCGCCCAGTGCTCGTCATACGCCATCAGGACCACTTGATCCACCTCATCGGCCAGGGCCGCGTGAAAGAACGCCGCCGAGTCGTCGAGCTGCACCACATCCGGCGTCAGGTCGATCGACAGGTCGACGCCGAGCGCGCGCAGACGCGCGTGCAGCTGCGAGACGAATTGGGTGAAGAGGTTCCGATCCGCCGCGGCCACATTCTCAAAGTCGAGATTGACGCCATCCAAATGATATGTCCCGGCTTGGTATGCGATCTCGTCGATGAGGTTGGCCTCCGCTCGCGGATTGGAGAGAACCTCGTGTGTGAGCGTCGCCGAGAACTGGTTGTCGACGAGCACCCACACCTGGATGTGGTGATCCCGGGCGTACTGCACCACCGTCGGCAGAACATGGCCGGACAGGTTCCCCGAGGCATCCGCGAGATGAAACCATGTGGGACTGACGACGTTGACGCCGGGATTGTCCCTTATCCACCGAATGCACGTCTCCGCATCGGAGGACGGGAGCCATCCCATGACGAACGTGTGGCGGTTTTCGGCCATGGCGGCGATGGAGTTGAGCAACGACGCCTGCAGGCCCCCGCTTTCGGTGTCCGGCGAGATCTGGGGAAGCATGTTGCGAAGCAGCGCGGATGGATTGAGAAACAGGGACTGCAGGCGCTGCGCGACGGCGCGAAACGGATTGACGGCGACGTGTGCACCGCCTGCGGTTTCCCCGCTTCCAAACAGGGCCCCGATCTCGATGGAGGCAAGCGTTTGCGCCTCTGTCTCGGCCATACGGCCGGTGAAGGGTTGTCCAACCGTGTTGGCCATCGAGATCACACAGCCTGCCGCGAGGAGGAAGAGCAGAGATACAGCTGCGACCAGTTCGGCGATGAGGCGGGAAGGTTTGCTGCGGTTCACGCAAGGCACGCTCCTCGTCCGATAAGGCTCTGGCCCATGTCTATGACGGGAGCGCGCCGATTATGTAAACCACCGCGGATCTACGGATTCGCTCGCCATTCGGACGATCCGTCCGCAAAAACCTCTTTCTTCCATATGGCCGCGCGAGCCTTGAGCCGGTCGATGAGCGCCTGACAGGCCTCGAAAGCAGCTCTGCGGTGAGGATGTGCCGCTCCACAGATGACCGCGATATCTTCTGGGTACAGCGTTCCAACCCGATGCCACACAAGCGCTTTGACACCCGAAAACTCCTGTTCGACTTCCGCCACGAGCTGTTCGAGTTGGACTTGCACCATGGCTTCGTATGCCTCGTATTCGATGTGATGCGTTTGCCGATGGCCTGTCCAGGCGCGAACGGTTCCGAGAAACAGGACGCAACCCCCGTGGCGCGGATCGGACAACAGCGACTCCGCCTGCTGGACGTCGAGGGGATCTCGCGTGAGCCGCGCGAAGGGATCGTCTCGTTCGCCGCCCCCCACGGGCGGGATGAGGGCGATCTCGTCGCCTTCCTGCACTCGTCGAGACGGATCGGCGAATTCCAGATTGACGGCGACCATCACGTGCTGCAGCGCTTCGCGAAGCTGCGGGTATGCATCTCGCAGCGCCTGCACGACATCGGACACCGTCGCGTGGTCTGGCACGTCCAGCTCGAGTTTGTCTCGGCCGGCGATCTCCTTTACATTTGCGAATAGGCGGATGTCGACGCGCATGGTATCCGTTCACCTCGAGCTTGATTCGAATCCAATACGAGGAGCGATGGACGTGCAGTCTGAAGACGTGTTCCACCATTTTTCGCCGGACGGCCGTCCGCAGATGGTGGATGTGAGCGAAAAGGCCGTCACGGTGCGCGTGGCCGTCGCGGAAGCCGACATTCACATGTCGCGGGCGACGCGCGATGCTATTGTACACCACGCGGTTGCCAAAGGCGACGTGCTCAAGGTCGCCGAAATTGCGGGTATCATGGCGGCCAAACGGACGAGCGAGCTCATTCCGCTGTGCCACCCAGTTCCGTTGCACCATGTGTCGGTTCGCATCGGGGAGCAAGCGCTGGGAGAGGACGAGGCCGTCTTTCGGGTGCGGGCGGAGGTGCGCACCGCATATCAGACCGGCGTCGAGATGGAGGCGTTGACGGCGGCGTCGATTGCCGCACTCACCGTATACGACATGTGCAAAAAGGGCGATCGCGGCATCTCGATTTCCAACGTCCGGCTCGTGTTCAAGGATGGGGGCGAAAGCGGCCGGTATGAGCAGGGTGCATCGGGTGGTTCCGTCCGCGGTTGAGCGTTACAATAGACTTCGGCAAGCGACCTTGTGAACAGGGATGATGATCGATGGCAAAACCCGAGACAAGCGTTCGCGTGATCGAGACGGGAACCACGACGGCCCGCCCGGAGTGGCTCAAGATTCGCGCGAAGACCGGTGAAAATTATCGGCAGCTGAAGGAAATCATGCGCACGCAGTCGCTGCACACGGTTTGCGAAGAGGCGCACTGTCCGAATCTGTTTGAGTGCTGGGAGATGCGCACGGCCACGTTCATGATTTTGGGCGAGATCTGCACGCGCGCCTGCCGCTTCTGCGCCGTGCACACAGGTCGTCCGAACGAACTGGATCTGCGCGAGCCGGAGCGCGTCGCGGACGCCGTGGTCGCGATGGGGCTGGAACACGTCGTGATCACCAGCGTGGCCCGCGATGATCTCGCCGACGGCGGCGCCTCCGTCTTCGCGGAGACGATCCGCGCGGTGCGGCGGAAAGTCCCGACCTGCAGCGTGGAGGTCCTGATCCCGGACTTCGACGGCAACTGGGACGCTCTCGCCACCGTTCTCGAAGCGCATCCCGACGTGCTGAATCACAACGTCGAGACGGTGCGCCGGCTATCGGACTCGGTTCGATCCAGGGCCAAGTACGACCGCACGCTGGAATTGCTCCGGCGGTCGAAGGAGATGGCCCCCGACATCCCGACCAAGTCGAGCATCATGGTGGGCCTCGGCGAGACGTTCGACGAGATCTACGAGACAATGGACGATCTGCGCGCGGTCGACGTGGACATCCTGACCATCGGCCAGTATCTGCAGCCCACGGCCAAGCACCTGCCGGTGGTCCGTTACTACACGCCGACCGAGTTTTTGCGCCTGCGCGGCGAGGGATTGAAGCGGGGATTCAAACACGTGGAATCGGGTCCCATGGTCCGGAGTTCCTATCACGCAAAGGACCAGGTTCCCTGGCGCCAAAAGGCGTCACCCGCCGGGAGCAGGGAGTGAGACGGATGGCCACACCACTTGTATGGCGCTCACTGGGCGTCGTCCCGTACGACGACGCGCTGGATATCCAGGTGAATCAGGCGCTGCGCCTTCTGCATCTCGAGGACGACGCGCAGACGGTGTTCGCACTTGAACATCCCCGCACCATTACCATCGGCCGGAACGGTTCGGAGGCAAACATCCTTCTTCCCATCGACGTGCTTGTACGCAGGGGGTTCGAGGTGCGCATGGTCGATCGTGGCGGGGATGTCACGTATCACGGCCCGGGCCAGTGGGTGTTGTATCCTGTCCTGCACCTCGCGCCGTGGGGGAACGACGTGGCGCAGTTCGTCCGGAACTTGGAGGAGGTTGTCATTCGGTCGCTCGCGGAGGTCGGGATCGAAAGCCGCCGCGTCGACGACCTCCCAGGGGTGTGGGTGGGTGACGACAAAATTTGCGCGGTCGGCGCTCGAGTGAAGAAGCGCCCTTCTGGAGAATTTGTGACGTACCACGGGATCGCCCTGAACGTCAACACCGATCTCCAGGACTTTGAGGTCATCGTGCCATGCGGAATTCGCGATCGCGGCGTCACAAGCGTGGCGGCGGTCCTGGGAGCGCCTCAGGACATGAAAGCGTGGGAAGACCGCCTGCGCAGACACTTCTGCGAGGTGTTCGCCTGCGACGCGGTTCTGGCGGAGGAGACCGCGTGAAGGTGGCATCGCATTCGGCCGACGACGAGTCGGCCCTCGCTTTATTTCTGGAGCTCGTCCGCATCGACAGTCCTTCGGGCGGAGAACAGCGGCTTGCGCGCGCCTGTGCGGACTGGATGAGAAGCCAGGGCCTCTCGGTGGACCTGGAGCCGGTGGACGTGATGGGTGAGCGTTCCACCAACGTGTGGGCGTATACGGCGGGGGATTCCGCACTGGATCCGGTGTTGGTCTGTGCACATCTGGACACGCGCTGGCCGGGGATTCCGGATGTGCGGCGTGGGGCGGACGGTTGGATCGAGAGCCGGAACGCCGTTCCGCTTGGAGCGGATGACAAGGCTGGGGTGGCCGCCGTGATGAGCGCTGTGTCGACCATCCTGCGCCGCGGCATGCGGCATCCGCCGATCCATGTGTTGTTCACGGTCGGCGAGGAGGTCGGGAGCATCGGCGTCCGGGCGTCCGAGCCGATTCGCTTTGGCGGTCGGCGCGCTGTTGTGGTGGACGCGGATGGACCGGTTGGAACGCTCGTCGAATCCAGCTACGGGCGAGCCCAGGCGCAGATGCGGTTTCGGCCCGGAGGCGAAGCGCGCCGTTACGCCGTGTGGCGAGCGCTGCAGGAAGCCGCGAAGCAGATCGGCCCGGGTCTTTCGGCCGAATTGGTGCGATTCGACTCACGGGATTCGGAGTGGGAAGCGGCGTTCACCGTGTGGGTGTCGCCGGAGATCGACTGGCGCATCGCGAACGCGCGCTGCCAGACGTGGTTGAAGGAAGTCGAGCGGAACACGGCGCCTCAAGAAGTGAAATGGGACATCGTCTATCCGGCGTACGACGTCCGGGCGAGTTCGTGGCTGCACGTGGTGAAGCGGCGGATCGAGCGTGTTCGCGTCGCGCCGGCCTGCGTGCGCATGCGCGATGGGTGCGACGCCAACTGGCTCGCGGCGATGGGCGCCCTGCCTGTGAATATCGGAGTGGGTTACGAATTTGCGCACTCGCGGGCCGAGCGAATTCACGCAGAGAGCCTTGAGATGCTCTCCCGGTTGTTGATCGCCGTGCTCGCAGAGCCTGAGAGAGAGGGGAGCGAAGCCCATGTTTGAGCAGACGGTGGCAGAGGAACACCTGTTTCGCGGCCGGATCATCGATGTCAGGCGCCTCACCGTCAAATTGCCGGACGGGCGCACCAGCACGCGCGAAGTCGTGCTGCATCCAGGAGCCGTGGCGGTGCTTGCGGAAGTGGAGTCCGGCCGCGTGGTCTTGGTGCGCCAGTTTCGAAAACCGTGCGAACAAGTGCTATGGGAAATTCCGGCAGGCAAGCTCGAGCCCGGCGAGGAACCCGAGCGGGCGGCGGCGCGAGAGCTGTCGGAAGAGACGGGCTACGTCTGCGAATCGCCGCTCACGCCTGTGCACGCGTTCTACACGGCGCCGGGCTTCAGCAATGAAAAGTTGCACGTGTACTACACGAGCGATGTGAAGCGCGGCGCCGAACACCCCGATCGCGACGAGTTCGTGGAATCGCGCGTGTTTTCAAAGGACGAGATCGCCCAGATGATGAAGGCCGGTGAGATTCAAGACGCGAAGACGCTCGTGGCGCTCTATTGGTGGATGGCTCGGCCGTGATGGAGGTGTTCGCCGACTTTCACGTTCACACGGGAGCGGCGAAAGGCCGCCCGGTGAAAATGGCTGCGTCCCACCAGTTGACGGTGGCGGCTGCCCTTGACTGGGCCGTGCGAGTCAAAGGCCTCGACGTCCTGGGGCTCGTCGACGCGGTGTGCGATCCGGTGCTCGAAGAACTTCGCGCCCTCTGGCAGGCGGGCGATCTCGCCCCTGTGTCCGGTGGAGGCTTGATGTATCGGGATGCCCTTCTCGTCGTGCTCGGGGCAGAAGTGGAAATTCGGATCTCCACCGAGGGGGCGGCGCATTTCGGCTGTTGGCTGCCGAGCCTTGAAGCGGCCGCCGACTTTCAGCGGTGGTTGAAGACGGTGCAGAGGAACACCGCGCTATCGTCCCAAGTGGCGAGGACGGACCCGGTTCGGCTTGCCGACGAAGTTCACCAGAGAAGCGGCATCTTGGTCGTGCATCACGCATTCACGCCGTTCAAGGGGCTCTTGGGGTGCGCGACGGCTCGCATCGCGGACGTGATGCCGCTCGATGCGATTGACGCCCTGGAACTCGGCCTGTCGGCCGATGCCGACATGGCGGACCGCTTGATCGAAATGAGTCAGCTGACGTTTCTCTCTAACTCGGACGCGCACAGCCTGCCATCCATCGCCCGTGAGTTCAACGTGCTGGCTGTGGAACAACGCTCGTTCGCCGAGATCCGTCAGGCGCTGCATGGCCGCGCTGGAAGGAGGATCGTGGCCAATCTGGGTTTGTATCCTCCCGTCGGGAAGTACTATCGTTCGCGATGCCGCGCCTGCGGAGCGGTGGTCGCTTCGGGTCGTTGCCCGTGCGGGTCTCCGCGGGGCGTGGTTCAAGGGGTCTGGGATCGCATTCAGGCCATCGCGGATTTCGACGTGCCCGTTCACCCTTCGTGGCGAGCGCCATACCGCTACATTCTGCCGATGCATCACGTGCCAGGCGTGGGTCCGAGCACCTACGCGAAACTTCTCGACGCGTTTGGGGGCGAGGTCCGCCTGTTGTACCATCCGCCTTCTGAAATCCAACTGGCCGAGGTGGTGGGTGAAAAGCTCGCAGCCCGGATCGCCGCGGCGCTCGATGGGCGTTTGACCATTTCGCCGGGTGGGGCCGGGAGATACGGTCGCGTCTTGGAGGCCTGACGCAGGCGACTTGGGCGTGGCGAGTCTATCATCCACGATCGCGTCATAGACATGGTCGTGTCTACGTCCCACTTGTGCGGGAGGAGGCACGTCCATGAAGGCAACTGCGTGGGTCGCCCGGAGGCGTTCCACCCGTTCTCTCTCGCTCTTCTGGTTTCGATTTCGCCGGACCATGGCGCGGCGCCTATCCCAGGAAGCCCACATTGTGGCGTTTTTAATGGGAATGGTGATGTCCGGCGTCGTCTTCGGGGGCATCGTGGCCGGTGAACTTCGGCCGGCGGACAAGCTGGAGCTGGCCAACCAGTTGGAGGCGTTCCTGCTGGCCACCGTGCACGGCCAGCTCGCGTCGGGCAGCTCGGTTTTCGCGAGCCGACTTCTCGCCGACGTGTCATGGCTTGCGCTGGTGTGGCTGGCGGGTTCGTCCGCCGTCGGGATTCCCATCGTGGCGGCGGCGGTGTTTGCGCGCGCTTTCGAGACCGGCTTCGCCGTGGCATTCACCGCCCTCCAATTTGGATGGAAGGGTTTCGCTGTGGCTTCCGTCGGCATCTTCGTGCATCAGGCGATCTTCTTGTTCGCGCTCCTGATCGCTGGCGTCAACGCCATCCGGTTTTCCTATCAAATCGTCGCTCAATCGGTGCCGCTCTCTCGGTGGTCGTTGCAATTTCTGCGGTATACTTTGAGCAGCGTGATGTGCCTCGGAGGTGTGATGCTCGCGGCCGCCGTGCAGGCGTTCATCGTGCCGCCTATGGTGATTCGGTTGCTGGGAGGATAAACATGGCAGCCTTTATTCGCCGCAACGAGCCGTTCACGTGTGCGCATTGCGGCTTGAAGGTGGAACCTGCCGAGCGCACGTGCCGGAACCACTGCCCGCGGTGTCTGTATTCCATGCACGTCGACGTGGATCCGGGCGATCGCGCCAATCCATGCGGCGGACTGATGGAACCTGTTCGGGTGGAGTACCACTCGAAGAAGGGCTATCAGATTGTCCATCGTTGCACGCGCTGCGGGCAGGAAACGCGAAACATCGCGCTCATCGACGTCGCGGTACAACCCGACGATCGCGAGCGGCTGTATGAACTGATGCGGAATCCGCGCTGAACGGTTGAGCGGCGCGCAGGGAGATGAAGCTCATGCAGCCCGAGATTCGCAAGTTTTTGGAACACGTGCGGTTGGAGCGCGGTCTCTCGGAGAACACCGCCGTCAGCTACGCTCGAGATCTCGCCGACTTCTCCGCGTATCTCGCGCGCGAAGAGCGAACATGGGCGGACGCCGATAGGACGCTCGTGCTTCGCTATTTGTCCGACCTGAAGCGGCGCGGCATGAAAGCGGCGACCATCGCCCGGCGAATGTCGGCGCTTCGCGCATTCTTTCGCTTCCTGGTGCGGGAAGGCGGATTGACGTCCGATCCTACGGCGAGCATCGAGGTCGCGGCGCCAGAGGAACACTTGCCTCGAGTCGTGTCGGAGGAGGACGTCGAACGGCTGATCGGCGCGGTGCGACGACCCGATGCGATGGGATTGCGCGATCGCGCGATGCTGGAAACCCTGTACGCGACGGGGGTGCGCGTGAGCGAGTTGCTCGCGCTGTCGCTCGAAGACCTGGAACTCGCCGCGGGCTATATCCGCGTGTTCGGCAAAGGGAACAAGGAGCGCGTGGTGCCGCTCGGCGAGGTGGCCCAGGACGCTCTCACCCTCTATCTGCGCTACGGCAGGCCCCTTTTGGCGCGAGACCGGAACGAGAACGCGGTCTTCCTCAATCGGTTCGGTCGGCGGATGACAAGACAGGGGTTCTGGAACCTCCTGAAAGGCTACGCTCGACAGGCGGGGGTCGCGGAACAGGTCACGCCGCACACGCTGCGGCATTCGTTCGCTACCCACTTGTTGGAGGGCGGTGCGGACCTCCGGGTGGTTCAGGAGTTGTTGGGGCACGCCGATATTTCCACGACGGAGCGCTACACGCACGTCACCCCAAAGAGGCTTCGCGAGGTGTACCGCAACGCGCATCCGCGGGCCTGATGACGAATGGAGGATACCGTTTGGACAAGCGTCTGATCTGGATTGTGCTGGACAGTTGTGGCATTGGCGCGGCGCCGGATGCCGCCGATTACGGCGAGGCTGACGTTCAGAGCAACACCATCGCGCACGTCGCCGAAGCGGTGGGTGGCTTGCGGGTACCTAACCTTGAGCGCCTCGGGCTCGGGCGGATCGCGCCCATTGCAGGGGTGGCGGCTTCCGGCGCGGGCGGTTACGGCACCATGGTGGAGCGATCCGCTGGCAAGGACACGACCAATGGCCACTTGGAGTTTGTGGGTGTCATCTTGTCGCAGCCCATGCCCACCTACCCGAACGGCTTTCCCCCCGAAATCATCGAACCGTTCGAGCGATACGTGGGCAAGCCGGTGCTGTGCAATCGCCCTGCATCCGGCACCTGGGTGATCGAAGCGTACGGGAGAGAGCACCTGGAGACGGGAAGGCCAATTGTCTACACCTCCGCGGACAGCGTGTTTCAGGTCGCCGCACACGAAGAGGTGGTCCCCGTCGATACGCTGTATGACTGGTGCGCGTTCGCGAGGTCCATCCTGGTCGGGCCGCACGCCGTGGGCCGAGTCATCGCGCGGCCGTTTCTCGGCGAGCCCGGGCGGTTTGTGCGGACGGATCGCAGGCGGGATTTTTCGCTCGACTTTGGCCCGACCGTGCTTGACGCCGTGGAAGCCGCCGGATATCCAGTCGTGGGGATCGGGAAAATCGCGGACATTTACAATCACCGTGGGATCACGCGCGCGGTGCACACCGTGGACAACGCGGACGCGATGCGAAACGTGGTGGCGGCCATGGACCGGGAGCGCACGGGGCTGATTTACGCCAACCTGGTGGACTTCGATTCGAAATACGGTCATCGCAACGATCCGGTCGGCTTCGCCCGCGCCATCGAGGCGTTTGATCGCGATCTCGAAGAGGTGCTCGCGCGGCTTCGCCCCGGCGATCTGCTGGTCATCACGGCCGACCACGGTTGCGATCCCACGGTCCCTGGCACGGACCACACGCGCGAGCGCGTCCCCATTCTCGCGTACCACTTGCAAATGGATGATCCCGTGGACCTCGGTGAGCGAGAGACGTTTGCCGATCTCGGCGCGACCGTGGCCGACTACTTCGATGTGGAGCATCCATCCGTCGGGACGTCGTTTCTCGAAAGCCTCCGCCTGAAATGACGCGGTTTCATGCGTAGCGCCGCTTCGTCTTGCACACACTAACGCCGATTTCGATTCGGATGACTCCGAGAGGAGGTTGCAGGATGAAGCGGCATTCCCGCATGCTCGCTCTGGGGTTCGGCGCCCTCTGTTTGGCCGCGGCCAGCGTCGCACCCGAAAGCGTTCGCGCGGCTTCGGGGCCAGGGATCGCCCAGATTCGCGAGGCGGCCGACGCCGGCAAACCGCAGACTGCCCCTGCTTCGAGCGTCGATCTCGCCAAACAGGCGAAATCCGCGGTCCTGATGGATTTTGCGACGGGGAAGGTGCTCTACGCTAAAAATGCGCATGAGCGCCTGCCGATGGCAAGCATCACGAAGATCATGACGCTGCTTCTCATCTTTGAGGCCATCGACAGCGGCAAGCTGAAGTGGACGGACCGCATCCAGGCCAGTGAGCGAGCCGCGAGCATGGGCGGATCGCAGATTTTCCTCGAACCGGGCGAGACCATGACGGTGCGCGATCTCGTCAAGGGCATCGCCATCGCTTCCGCAAACGACGCTTGCGTCGCCATGGCGGAACATCTCGACGGAAGCGAAGAGGCGTTCGTCGCACGCATGAATCAGCGGGCCAAGGAGCTCGGCATGACCGATACACACTTCGCGAACTGCAACGGACTGCCAGCGCCGAACCATTATTCGAGCGCGTACGACATCGCCGTCATGTCGAGAGCTCTCCTCATGCACCCTGAAGTGACCGCATTCACATCGGTGTACAGCGACTATTTGCGGAAAGACACCGATCGCCCGCTCTGGCTCGTGAACACCAACAAGTTGGTTCGTTTCTACGACGGCGTGGACGGGTTAAAGACGGGCTACACGCAGGAGGCCAAGTACTGCCTCTCCGCCACGGCGAAGCGAGATGGCTTTCGCGTGATCGCCGTGGTGATGGGCGAACCGAAGCCGACAGTTCGAAATGCGGAGATCTCCGGCATGCTGAATTACGCCTTTGCACATTACAAAGCCGTCCATGTGTACCCGCGTGGGCATGTGGTGGGCGAAGTGGCGGTGAAGAAAGGAACGCGCGATCGCGTCGAGGCGGTGACGGCCGAGCCCGCGGCTTTTGTCACCGACCGTGCGAGCCAAGGCGCTTACACGACGGAAATCCAGTGGATGACGGTGAAAGCTCCGGTGTCCCGCGGTCAAGTCGTCGGCCATTTGCTGGTCAAGTCTGGTGGGCAGGTGGTGGCGAAGGTACCGCTCGTGGCCAAGGAGGATGTCCCCAAGGCCACGTTTCTGCAAAGTTTTGGGAAGACTTTCAAGAAGGTCATCACCTTCGGACACGCGGGATGAGCGCGTTCGGAAGCATCAGGTCGCGCCGCCGAGGGCGGCGCGAACGATGTCGATTGGGCGCGCTTTTTCTTATTCGCGGGGAAATATCCAGAACCGCTCCGGCGGTGCCCACGGGCGTTGGGGCACCGTGTGTCGCGAACTTGACACCGCCCGTTCGCAGAGCTCGAGAATGTCCGGGGTACTGCCGTTCCGGAGAACGAGTTCAGCCTTCCATCGCAGGTATCCCGGGGGCGCGACGTCTCGCCGCTCGGAGATAAGCCGGTCGAGCGCGCGGAGTTCGGTTTCCGCCCGGTCGAGATCGCCGAGCGCCATGCTGAGTTCTGCAGCGAGCAGGTGGAGTTGTCCCAAAAGCTCGGGACCGATTTGCGCCGCGCGCAACGCCTGTGTGACGCGCCGCAAAGCGGAGTCCAGCTGTCCAAGCGCCTGATAGGTGAGGGCGAGCTCGTGATCGAGCGCAACGCGAAGCATGTCGTCTCGGGGACTGAATTTGTCCTCGAGCTCGAGCAAGTGGTTCAAGGCGCGTTCGGCATGTCCGCCGAGCCGGAGAAAAGCGCCCAAATTGATTCGGCAGCGCATGGCGAGCGCTCGGTTCCCAGCGGCTTCGTGCAGTTCGACGGCGTGTTCGCCGTGCGTGATGGCACATTCATAGTCGCCGACGGCCGCTGCGGAACACGCGAACCCGTGATGAACATGGGCGCGATCGACCGTGGACATGGGCTCTGCGTCTCTGGCGAGAATGGCTTCGTACAATGCCTTTGCTCTCTCCATCGGTCCGTATTGGAGATAGAGCCTGGCGAGTGTCATGTCGATTTTCAGCCCAAGGGGCATTTGTAACCCGGACGCCGCCAGCGCCTGTCGGGCCCGCTCCAGGTACCACATGGCCTCCTCGTCCCGCTGCAGCCTGCGACGCGCCAGGGCGCCGTAATAATATCCCCGAACGACACTCGACAAGTCGCCGCGCGCAAAGCCGGCCCAAACCAGTCCGTCGTAGAGGCGTGCCGCCTGCACGTAGTCGCCGGACTTCAAGTAACAGTCCGCCATATCCTGAAAGACCAACTCAGGGCGAAATTGGCTGTGCAACGGCCAGGAGAGCGAGAGAAAGTGACGAATGGCCTCATCGTATTGCCCTTGTTCTGCCAGTTGCTTGGCGCGCCGGTACGTGTGCGCTTCTTCGGATGATCCGGCGAGTTCCCTTTGAAACGTAGAGACGTCGACGCCGAGGCGCGCCGCGATGTGTTCTAAAAGTTGGGCGGACGGCATCGTTCGGTCGGATTCGATTTGGCTGATCATACTGGCCGTGGCGACGCCCTGCGCGAGTTCGGACTGGGTCATGCCACGCGCCTTGCGCAGCGCGCGAATCTTTTGACCAAGTGTTTGCATACCACGCCTCCTATCTTCTCCTTCCTCATTGTAGCGTCTGAGGACCGAACGCGTCATCGTTTGAATGTCGAATTCAGTAGATTCTCCACTTCTTTTGTCAATGGGCAGGAATTCCCCGTTTAGGCCGTGAATTTCTTGACCAGACCGCATAAGGAGAGGGGATGCAAGGTGTCCGTCGAGACCAAATTGGAACGAGGGATCGTGGTCATCCAGCTCAAGGGCGAACTGGATCATCACGCCGTGGAGCGAATTCGGGATCGGATCGAGCAGCAGCTTGCGGAAAACGGCTATCGGGGCCTCGTGATGTCGTTTCGGAACATCGATTTCATGGATAGTTCCGGCTTGGGGTTGATTCTCGGCCGGTATCGAAGCGTGACGGAGCACGGTGGGAAAATGGCGCTCTGTGAAGTCAATCCGACATTGCGGCGGCTCTTCGAAATGTCCGGGTTGTTGAAGGTGATTCCCGTTTACGACTCTGAAGAGGCTGCGGTGGCAGCCATACTGGGAGCGTGATCGCGGTGGAACGAGTGGCGGAAGACGTGCGCGTGGACAATTATCTGCGCCTTGTGTTTCCGAGCCGGTCGGAGAATGAGTCGCTGGCGCGGGTGGCGGTCGCTTCGTTCGTGGCGCCGCTCGATCCGACGATGGAAGAGCTGACCGAATTGAAGACGGCGGTGTCCGAGGCCGTGACCAACGCCATCATCCACGGATATCCCGACGAGATCGGCGAGGTCGTGGTGGAGTGCGCCCTCTACGGCAACCGTGTTCAGGTCGTTGTGGAGGACCACGGCGTGGGGATACCCGATGTCGATCTCGCCAAACAGCCGATGTACACGTCGCGCCCCGAGCTGGAGCGGTCGGGCATGGGGATGACCATCATGGAGACCTTTGTCGACAGGATGGAGATCGAGTCAAAGCCAGGAGAAGGGACGCGCGTCACCCTCATCAAAACGTTCCGAACCACCCCTGACGTGATGTGAGGGGGGTTGCGCGCGTGGATCAGGCAAAGGAGCGTCCCGTTCCACACCATGTGGACCAGTACGAAAAGCTGTCCGACGAAGAGGTCCGGGAGCTTCTGGAGCGCAGCCACAAGGGCGACGCGGAAGCGCGCGAGAGGCTGATCGTCCACAATCAGCGCCTGGTTTGGGCCGTGGTCCAACGGTTTCTCGGGCGCGGCTATGAAGCGGAGGATCTGTTTCAGATCGGATGTATTGGCTTGATGAAGGCGGTGGACAAATTTGACCTGTCCTATGACGTCAAATTTTCCACCTACGCCGTACCTATGATTATCGGCGAAATCCAACGGTTTTTGCGCGACGACAGCACGGTCAAGGTCAGCCGGAGCCTCAAGGAGACCGCCAAGCAGATCCGCCATGTGCGGGATCGCTTGTCCAAGGAGCTCGGTCGGCAGCCCCACATCACCGAGATCGCCGAGGCCATGGGCATGGAGCCGTCGGAAGTCGTGTTTGCGCAGGAGGCGCTTCGCGCGCCAGCGTCCATTCACGAGACCGTGTATGAGAACGACGGCGATCCCATCTACCTCATGGATCAAATCGCCGACGAAGAGACGGAGGGCAAGTTCGACAAGGTCGAACTCCACGAGATCATCGGAAGACTGCCTGAGCGGGAGCGTTTCATCGTATACATGCGCTTCTTTCGGGATAAGACGCAGAGCGACGTGGCGCGCGTGCTGGGCATCTCTCAGGTGCAGGTGTCGCGTTTGGAGAAGCGGATCCTGCAGCAAATTCGCCAGGAGCTCGAATGACGTCGCTTCTGGAACAACTTGACGCCGCCTTCGGGCGGCTTTTTTCGCGTGTTTCGGGCATCTTACCTGGATGAGCAGAGATGGGGGGATACCGGATGCCAGTCGCCACACCCGAGGAGCGCGCCCGATACCAAGCGTTGGTCCACCGCTTGACACCGGGCCGACCCGTTATCCGCAATACCGCGCGCGCCTTCGTCGTCGGCGGGCTGATTTGCGAATTGGGTCAGCTCATTCAGGCGCTGTTCGTTCGTTACGGCGGGTTCAAACCCACCGAGGCAGGAAATCCTACCGTTGCGGTGCTCATCCTGCTGTCGGCCGTCTTCACCGCCCTCGGCGTCTATGACCGATTCGCCCAGTGGGCCGGAGCCGGATCGGCGGTGCCCGTCACCGGCTTTTCCAACACCATGACATCCGCCGCGATGGAACACAGGAGCGAAGGCTTCGTGGCAGGTATCGGCGGGAACATGTTCAAGGTGTCCGGGCCTGTCATTGTGTATGGCGTCGTCAGCGCGTTTTTTATCGCCCTGATTCGTTACATCGTGGAGCACCTGTGAGAGAGGACGATGGGGGATGGCACGATTGGGTCGCTCCACATGGGCGTTCGGCGAACACCAGGTGGCAGTGAAGGCGGTTTCGACGGTGGCGGGCCCATGGGAGAGCCGAGGCCCGCTCTCCGACGCGTTCGACGTGCGCTTGGATGACGATCGCGCCGGACAGGATACGTGGGAGCGAGCTGAACAGGCGATGTTTCGCCAGGCCTGCGACATCGCGTGCGACAAGGCAGGCATCGTCGCTTCAGACGTCGATCTCGTCATCGGGGCCGATCTGAACGCCCAACTCACTTCCTTCTACATCGGCCTCCGCCAACTTGCTCGGCCGATGCTCGGCGTGTACAGCGCGTGCGCGTCGCTCTGTGAGGCGCTCGCGGTGGCAAGTCTGGCGGTGGCGACGGGATTCGCGGACGTCGTGTTGGCCGGCACGTCGAGTCACAACAGCACGGCGGAGCGCCAGTTTCGGTACCCCACCGAATACGGCGTGCAGCGCCCGCCCACGGCACAGCGCACCGTCACCGGCGCCGGTGCAGCCATCGTCACAAGAGGGCGCGGAATGTGGCAAATCACCCACGCGACGCTCGGCGAGATCACCGATTTCGGCGTCAAGTCGCCTTGGGAGATGGGTGCGGCGATGGCGCCCGCGGCTTGCGACACCATCCGCCAGCACCTGGCAGACACGGGTCGGTCTCTCGACGACTACGACCTGGTCATGACGGGCGATCTCGGCCGGATCGGGCTCGACATTCTTCGCCGTCTTCTCGTGGACGAGGGCGTTGCGCCCGAATCTGTCGTGCGTGAGCGCGTCAACGACTGCGGCGCGATCATCTACCATCCGGATCAACCTGAGGTGTTCTCAGGGGGCAGCGGAGCTGCGTGCAGCACCTTGGTGACGTTTGGTCACGTGTTTCGCGAAATGGAACGCGGTGGCCTCCGCCGTGTGCTGGTGTCGGCCACGGGCGCGCTTCTCTCCCAGGTGAGCGCCCAGCAGGGTGAGACCATTCCATCGATTTCGCATGCCATTGCGTTTGAACGGGGGGATTGACATGTCGGCTTGGACCTTTCTGTGGGCCTTTTTGGTGGGTGGGGCCATCTGCGCCCTTGGGCAGGTCATCATGGACACGACGAAGCTCACGCCTGGTCACGTCATGTCGATCCTGGTCGTCGCCGGCGCTGTGGCAGACGGTCTCGGCCTCTACGATCCGCTCATCAAGTTTGCTGGCGCAGGCGCCACGGTTCCCATTACCAGCTTCGGGAACGCGCTCGTGCACGGCGCGATGCACGAAGCCAAAATCCACGGACTGATCGGCGTCATCACGGGCATCTTCGAAGTGACGAGCGCCGGCATCTCGGCCGCGATCGTCTTCGCATTCCTTGCGGCCGTCTTCGCGAAACCGAAAGGGTGAGGCGGTTGCACGCGAAGGGTTCCCGCAGGCGCGTCATCGTGGTGACGGACGGCGATCGAGTGGCGGCACGCGCGCTTGCCATCGCCGCCAGGCGCACGGGATGCTCTTTCGTCGCGCAGAGCCGCGGCAATCCGACCCGCCTGAGCGGCGTGGAACTGGTGCGGTGGATCGAACAGGCCCCACGCGATCCGGTCATTGTGATGCTCGACGACAATGGCGATCCGGCAGAGGCCGCCGGGGAATCTGCCCTGCGCGTGATCCACGCCCATCCCTCGGTCGAAGTGGCGGCCATTCTCGCCGTCGCCTCTCGCACGGACGGCGTCCGGGGTACGCCGGTGGATTTCAGCGTCGACCGAACGGGGCGTCGCGTCGATCGAGCTGTCGACAAGGAGGGCCGTGAGATCGACTCTTATCTCATCGCGGGCGATACGGTCGACGCGCTGCGCGGGATGGACGTCCCGCTCATCGTGGGAATCGGCGACATCGGCAAGATGAACGGGTTGGATGCCCCAGCTCGAGGCGCGCCAGTCACGACGAGCGCTGTCGAATGGGTGCTCATGGAGCTCGCGTGGCGCGCTGGCCGCCGCCACCTCCAGCCTGCCGACGGCCCGCCCACAACGAGGCAACGCCCTCGACATACGATGGGGTAGACCTGGAGGGGGTGAAGCGGCGTGTTGAGCATCCTGGCGTTTCTGCCCCGTGTTTTCCGCTATTTTGGGATGTTCCAGATGTTTTTCGGGTTTGTGCGGCCTTTTTGGCCGATGATCGCGCGCGTTTGGCGGCGGCCGGCCGTGGCTGCGGCGTGAAGTTGGGTCTGCGCGGGCGGCGTGCAGTATAATAGCCAACATGGACACTCGCGCACGACAGGGGTTGAACGGTACGAAGGTTCTCTACGCCGGACCGGGAACGGTTCACAGTTGGATTGAGGTCGTGGAGGAGAAGGGTATTCGGCAAATGCGCTTTGGCCGGAACGGCGGATGGCAAGGGGCGCTCGATCTCGCCCGCCCCGAGCGCCCCGTCTTCCCATATCAACGGGCTTTCACGGCCGTCGCCGAGGCCCATGCACCCGTTGGGACATTTCTGGCCATTGGCGTGGGCTCGGGGACGAGCCTCTATCATGTGCGCCGCCTTCATCCGGAGGCGGCACTGCACGGTGTCGAGATCGACGAGACGGTGCTGTCGCTCGGCATCGAATGGTTTCAGGCGCCTTCCCATCGAGAGGCAGAGTATTGGATAGGCGACGGCGTGCAATTTGTGGGTTCGCCGCACGCTCAGATCTACGACCTGATTTTTGTGGATGCCTACCTGAAGGCAAGCATCTACCAACCCTGTATCGCACCGGAAACCGCGGCCTGCCTTTCGCGCGTGACGTCGAGCCGCGGGACCGTGGTCTACAATCTCATCGCCTCAAGCTATCGTTCCGCTCACCTCCGAAGTTTCGTCGATGCGCTCCGGCCGTTTTTCTCCGTGTTGCTGGACCTTCCTGTGGGGGTTCCGTTGACCGCGCAAAACCGTCTGCTCATCGCCACGCGCGACGACGAACTCGCGGACAGGTTGCGTCACATCTGCGCACGGGCGGGTGCCTCCGATCTCGAGCGCGTCTCCTGGTTCTTGCGCCTATCGGCCCTGTGACCGCGCGTGCTATAATGCGAGTATCCATGGATCGGCAGGAGGCATGGTATTGCTCGCGTCGTGGCTCAGTCCCTTCTGGATCTTGCGGTTCGTCATCGTCGTCGTGAGTCTCGTTTTCCACGAGTTTGCACACGCCGCGACGGCGACCTGGCTTGGTGATTCGACACCCCGCCGCCAGGGTCGGCTGACGTTGAATCCCCTTGCGCATCTCGACTTGACAGGCTTCATCGCCATGTTGATCGCGCCGATTGGCTGGGCGCGCCCCGTTGAGATCCATCCGGGTGCCTTTCGCCACCCCCGCGCCGGCATGGCATGGGTCGCGGCGGCAGGGCCTTTTGCGAACGCGGTCCTCGCGGCGCTTTGCTATGGCGCGCAGGCCATACCGGCTGTGACCGCATCCGATGCGGCACAACAAGCGTTGGGCTTGGCATTCGAAGTGAATGTCGCGCTTTTGCTCCTCAATCTGTTGCCCATTCCCCCGCTCGACGGGTGGCGCGTGGTCTCTGCGCTCATGCCCGTGCGGTGGCGTCTCCGGATCGGATGGCTGGATGGATACGGACCATGGCTGCTCCTGTTGCTGTTTCTCCTTCCACCCGTGAACCGCGCGTTTTCCGATCTCGTGTACGCCGTCATGTCGTTCTGTTACGGCGCGTGAGAGGAGGCGCAAGGTGTCCTACGAAATTCGAATCGCCCAGTTCGAAGGGCCGCTCGATCTGCTCTTGCATCTCATCCGCAAAAACGAAATTGACATCTATGACATCCCCATTGCCGCCATCACGGAACAGTATCTTCAATACCTGGACGATCTCGAGCGATGGTCGCTGGAGATTGCCAGTGAATTCCTGGTAATGGCCGCGACGTTGCTCTCCATCAAGTCGCGGATGTTGCTTCCGAGGAGAACGTCGACTGCCGACGGCGATGAGGAGGATCCGAGGCTTCCGCTCGTGCAGCAATTGCTGGAGTACGAGCGGTGCAAGTGGGCTGCGGCGCAATTGGCCGATCTCGCCGCGCGCAACGCTCAGGTGTATGGACGCGAACCGATGGATCTGCGGCCATACAGGCCGGATCGGACGAGCGACGGGCTCGATGTGACGCTTTGGGATCTCGTGGACGCGTTTCGCAAACTATACCTTCGCTTGCCCCCTTCCGAGCGAGTTGCGGAAATCCGCGGCAAGGTGGAGAAGGTGGAGGAGTGGATGGACGAGATCGCGTCCCGCATGCGCCGTTACCGCTCGGCGGAGTTTACATGGCTCCTCGGCGGGCGATGGACGCGTGGGGCCCTGGTGGCGGCGTTTCTGGCCATCCTGGAACTCCTGAAGGACGGCCGCCTGAGGTGTCGCCAAGCGGAGCCGTTCGGGCCCATTGAACTTGTCTGGACGGGGGATTGAACATGGAACTCGTCGCTGCGCTTGAAGCTGTGTTGTTCGCGGCTGGATCGGACGGCATGACGACCCGTGAGCTCGCACAGGTGCTGGATGTGTCGGAAGGTCAAGCGCGTGACCTCTGCCACCTCCTGGCGGCGCATCTGGAGGAGCGCGGTTCGGGCCTGACGCTGCTCCACACGGGAGATACGTGGCAGCTCGTGACCCGCCCCGAATTTGCCGCGTACTTTCGGCGCATGGCTGATCAACCTGCCCGGGCGAGTCTGTCGCAGGCCGCGCTCGAGGTGCTGGCCATTATCTCGTACAAGCAGCCCATCACGCGCGCCGAGATCGAAGAGATTCGCGGCGTGCATTCGGATCGCGCGCTGGCCACACTCATCCACCGCGGGCTTGTCGAAGAAGTGGGGCGCCAGGACGGACCGGGGCGCCCGATTCTGTACGGTACAACCATGGAGTTCCTTCGCCAATTCGGGCTGAGATCGCTGGACGAGCTGCCTCCGCTCCCTGATTTGACAGGCCGTGAGACGCCTGATCTGTTTGCCATGTCGTCCGATCTCGCCCGGGACTGAGTTCCTGCATATCATCCAGCTTCTGGGTGCATGCTAGCCATGAGTGCGAGAGAGGTGCCTGCACCCATGGAGTTGGCTTGGATTGGCATCGCGTGCGGTTTCGGTCTGGCGCTGTGCGCGCTCCTGCTTGCGGCACCCGTCCGCTTGGAGGTGGAGTATCGGCGAAGCGGCGCGGATCAAATCCACGCCCGTGTTCGCGCGCTCTACGGACTTGTGCGCGTTCACTGGCATTGGTCGAGCGACGAACAAGATCCTCGCCGGAAGCGGGCGGGTCAAGGCGAGGGTCTCGCTCGATCCGAGTCGGACGAGCGTGGGCGCCCGTCGTTGGCTTCCCTTCGAACGTGGCGAACCTTCGGTCGGCGTGCGCTGTCAGCGCTCGATCGCATGGCTCCCCACGTGCACGTGCATGAACTGCGGTTCGAGGCGCGCATGGGCGCTGGTGAGTCCGTCCGAACGGGTATGCTCGTCGGTACGGCGTATGCCGCCCTGTACACCCTACTCGGTTGGCTCAGCCACCGCGTGCGGATGCACCGCGTGCCCACCGTCTCCATCGCACCCGCGTTCCAAGACGCCTTGTTGATCATCTATGCAAGGAGCATAGTGCGGATTCGCACAGGGTACGTTATAGCTGCAGGAATTCGCTTGTTGACGGCTTGGAAGAGGAGGGCGTCCTAACGTGGATCATCCCATTCAGGGCCTCATGCAGACCGCGATGTCGAATCTTCGCGAGATGGTGGACGTCAATACCATTATCGGCGATCCGGTCGAGACGCCGGATGGAACCGTAATTTTGCCGGTGTCCAAAGTGGGCTTCGGCTTCGCCGCAGGGGGAAGCCAGTTCGAGGGGGGCGATGCCAACGGCCAGGGGCAGGGGGATCTCCCCTTCGGCGGCGGCTCAGGCGGCGGCGTGTCCATCACGCCGATTGGCTTCTTGATTGTGCACGGCAACAACGTTCGGCTTCTGTCGGCGGACCATCAGAACCAATTGTATGATCGATTGATCGATCTCGCCCCCGCGATGTTGGAGCGGATTCAGAGCCTGTTCTCCAAGCAGAAGTCGGATCCGCCCGTGATGTGACGCGCGTCATACGATGATTAGGCCCGGCATACTCCTTGTAAGGGACAAGTCCGCCCGACAGGGGGTGCCGTGCCGTGATCGACTTGATCTGGCTCGCGTTGTTTTTGTCCGGCGTCGGGACCGCCATGGTCACGGGCCGCATGCCCATGGTGTCCAATGCTATCCTGAAAGGCGCAGAGAACGGCGTGGAACTGTGCATCGGCCTGATTGGGGCCATCAGTCTGTGGATGGGTCTCATGCACATTGCGGAGCGCGCAGGCGCGGTGGCGTGGCTGGCTCGCGCACTGCAACCCATCGCCCGCCGCCTGTTTCCTTCGGTGCCTCCCGACCATCCCGCGATGGGCGCCATTTTGGCGAACATGAGTGCCAATCTGCTGGGAATCGGGAACGCCGCGACGCCGCTCGGCTTGAAAGCCATGGAGGAATTGCAAAAACTCAATCCTCACCCTGACCGAGCTTCGGACGCGATGTGTACGCTTCTGGCCGTGAACACAGCCAGCATCACCCTGATTCCCACGACCGTCATCGCGCTGCGCATGCAGTATCATTCCGCACATCCCGCGGCAGTGGTCGTGACCACCCTCGTCGCCTCGCTGATTGGGACCTGCGCTGCCATTGCCTTGGATCGCATGTTCCGTGCGCTTTCCCGCCGGAGGCAGACGCTATGAACGGCGCCTTGGCCGCGATCAGCGAATGGATGCTGCCGCTTGTCGTCGGACTGATCCTCACTCTGGGCGCCGTGCGGCGCGTCCCCATCTACCAAACGTTCGTGCAGGGCGCGAGGGGCGGATTCTCCACCTCCGTCCGGTTGATCCCGCATCTCGTCGCCATGATGGTGGCGGTCAGCGTATTCCGAGCCTCCGGGGCGATGGATGGGCTCGTCCACTTGCTCGATCCCGTCCTCGTCTGGCTGCACGTTCCCGCCGAAGTGGCGCCTATGGGGATCCTGCGCCCCATCACAGGGCAAGGAAGCCTGGCCTTCATGATCGATATTTTTCAGAAGCACGGCCCGGATTCGCACCTCGGCTTGCTCGCATCCACGATGCAGGCGTCGTCCGACACGACGCTTTACATCCTCACCGTCTATTTTGGAAGTGTGGGCATTTATCGGTTCCGATACGCGCTCGCCGTAGGTTTGTTGAGCGATCTCGTCAGTGTGCTTGCATCGGTGTTCGCAGTTTGGCTCGTGTCTGGTATGATACAGGTCTAGCGAACCTGGCTCTTTGCGCAGGAGGATGGGAGTTCGGATCGGGATGGAACGATTGCAAAAGGTGTTGGCACATGCCGGGGTGGCGTCCCGCAGGAAGTGTGAGGAGCTCATCTTGGCAGGTCGGGTGAGTGTCGACGGGGAGACGGTGACTGAGCTCGGCGCGAAAGTGGATCCATCTCGTCAGCGTATCGCCGTGGATGGCGTTCCCATCGAGCTCGAGCAACCGGTGGTTTTCGTGCTGAATAAACCGGTCGCCTACCTGTCCACGGTATCGGATCCCTTGGGGAGGCGCACGGTCATGCAGCTGTTGCCGCCCATCCGAGAACGCGTGTACCCGGTCGGCCGACTCGATTACGATACGAGCGGCTTGCTCCTGTTCACGAACGACGGCGAATTGACGCAGCAATTGCTGCATCCTTCGCGTGAGATCGAAAAGGTCTACCGCGTCTCCGTGAGAGGCATCGTGGATCGGGAAACCCGGCGGGCGTTGATGGAAGGCGTGGAACTGGAAGATGGCGTGACCGCTCCCGCCAAGGTGGAGGTCCTGCGTCAAGCCGATTCGGAAGACGGCGTGGCGGTCGTGCATCTTGCCATCCACGAAGGCCGCAATCGGCAGGTGAGGAGAATGTTCGAGCGATTGGGGCTTCCCGTGGTGCGGCTAAAGCGGATCGCGTTCGGCCCCGTGTCGCTCGGCCACCTGAAAACGGGCGAGTGGCGTCCTCTCACCCAGGAGGAATGGGTGGCGCTCTACCAGGCTGCCGGAATGACGCCTCCGCCGTATCGACGGCCGACCCCTCGCCGCGAGCCCTCGAAGGGATCGGCGAGGCCGTCGGCGCGCGGACGACGTGAGCGCCCCGAATGAGCCACGAGGGCGCATGGATAGGCGCGGACACAGCATCCTAGCTATGGGAGGTGCTGTGGAACATGACCAAGTCAGCACGAATGGCGGCCCTGCTCAGTCTCGCCCTAATTCTGACCGGGTGTGGACAAGTACAGAACGCTTCGCAAGCGGCGAACGGGGTCGCTCAAGCGACGAGGCAGGCGGGCAACCGTGTGGCCAACACCGTCGAGCGAGCTGGCCAGGCGGCAGATCGCGTGGGCGAAGTGGTGAAAGACTCGGCGGCGTCCTTTCATCAGGCCAACGACATCGCGGGGAATCTTGTGCGATCCGGCTATGCCGCAAACGCCATCGCGTTCGTGATGGGCGATGTCGCCTATGTGGCGGTGCAAACGCCATCCGCGAGTGGAGGCTCAAAACGATTCAGCAAGGAAAACATTGCCGCGCACGTGAAGTCGGTCTTTCCGGCCATTCGGCAGGTGTACGTAAGTGAAAGTCCGGACGTGTATGCGCGCTTCCAAAACTTCCAGCGCTTGATGCAACAAGGACGCCCGGTCGATGCTGTGTGGCAGAACTTCAAGGTCTCCGTCGACCGCATGTTCCCATCCTGAACGTTTTCCAACCAGGCGGGGGGGGGGGGGGGGGGGGGGGGGGGGGGGGGGGGGGGGGGGGGGGGGGGGGGGGGGGGGGGGGGGGGGGGGGGGGGGGGGGGGGGGGGGGGGGG
>NZ_JAFMTY010000099.1 GCF_017329605.1 Alicyclobacillus fructus | reverse complement strand
GGTGTGACGGCGTGCCTTTTGTAGAATGAACCGGCGAGTGATGTTGGCGAGCGAGGTGAAGGCGGCGGAGCCTGTGCCGAAGCGAAAGCGAGTCTGAAGAGGGCGCGAGTTCGCCGACATCGACCCGAAACCGGGTGATCTACCCCTGGTCAGGGTGAAGTGCGGGTAACACCGCATGGAGGCCCGAACCCACTGGCGTTGAAAAGCCAGGGGATGAACTGGGGGTAGGGGTGAAATGCCAATCGAACCCGGTGATAGCTGGTTCTCCCCGAAATAGCTTGAGGGCTAGCGTCAGGGGATGAGTTGTGGAGGTAGAGC
>NZ_JAFMTY010000098.1 GCF_017329605.1 Alicyclobacillus fructus | reverse complement strand
AGCGGACAGATACGAATCGGTCGAGGGCTTCACCTGGAAGGCTCCCTATGCACGGTGGCAAGGGCCAAGCTGAGCCTGAAGCGAAGCGAGACGTGCGCGAGCGCGTGAGAAGCCAGCGACTCGCCACGAAGACTTCGCAAACGGGCATCTGAGGCGAAGTGAATCGCGAGCGAGGAGATCTGCAGGCCGAAGGCCGAAGCCCTCCGAGCGAGCGAAGCACGAAGCCGGTCTGGTGACCACAGCGGAGGGGCAACACCCGTACCCATCCCGAACACGGACGTGAAGACCTCCAGCGCCGAGAATACTGGGAGGGAAGCCTCC
>NZ_JAFMTY010000097.1 GCF_017329605.1 Alicyclobacillus fructus | reverse complement strand
GACGAGCTGTGGCGACAGCTTGGATTGGATGAGGTCCTGCGAGAGCGGCTTGCCGATCGGAAGTTCAAGGCGGCTGTCGAGCGTGTCGTCTTCGCCATGGTCGCCAATCGCGCGTTGGCGCCAAGCAGCAAGCTGGCCATGGAGGAATGGGTCGACCGTGAAGTGGCCCTTCCCGGTATGACCGAGTTGGACGTGTGGCAGGCATACCGGGCAATGGACTTTCTCCATGATGTGGCGGAAGATCTGCAATACGAGGTCTTCCGGCGAGTGAGCGATCTCTTGAACCTGGACGTGGACCTTCTGTTCTTTGACACGACCTCCACGTACTTCGAGACGGAGGAC
>NZ_JAFMTY010000096.1 GCF_017329605.1 Alicyclobacillus fructus | reverse complement strand
AGAAGCACCTTTGCGGAACATACGTGCCGCAATTTCCTTGCGCTCTTCTATGCGTGCTTCTTGCTCAATCTCCTTCAACAACTCCGTCATCTCCAACACTTTCCTCAAACGCGCCTTTTGCTCTTCCGCCAAAACCCGTCCGCTGAACCCCAAAATGAGCGCCGCCAAATAGTCCTGCTCGTTCCGATCTGGTACCTTCTGTACAGTTTCGACAATCTCCTCAAACGCCTCGCCCCGTGTCCGCCGGTCAAATCGCATGTGGAACGCAAACGCCAGCCGCACTCGGTCTTCCGCAGTCCACTCGTGTGTGGCCAAGTGCCGTTTCACGGTCTCTAGCACGCCG
>NZ_JAFMTY010000095.1 GCF_017329605.1 Alicyclobacillus fructus | reverse complement strand
CAGCAACACATGCGAACGGATCCGCTCGTCCTTCCGGTGATACATGGGACGGATGTCCAACGTCGTCTTCAGTGTCCGAAACGCGGACTCCACCATCAGAAGCTGCTTGTATCCCAGTGCGACATCTTCCGTCGACAGCGTGTCATCGGAGGTGCGGATCAGGTACTTCCCGTCCAGATGGGCCGCTTGCCGCACGGCCTCCGGGTCAATTCTCAGGTTCCCCCATCGGTCCTGTTTCAGGTAGCGCTTGAACGTTGGATGGCTCGCAAGCCGACAGTGCGCCTTCGTGTGCGCTTCGCCCTGAAGCTCCTTGAGGCGTTCCAACTCTATCCGAAGCTCGCGC
>NZ_JAFMTY010000094.1 GCF_017329605.1 Alicyclobacillus fructus | reverse complement strand
GTTCGGCCTTCGTCACGGTGATCCCTCCGTCAATGGATTCTAGAGGGATCATCTCGCAGAACAGAACCCGAGACTAGGTGTGCGCTATTTGACGCTCACATACCGCTGTCCTCGACGATAGGCCCAATCGTCAATCCCGATCACTTCAAGAGGTTCTGTGGGTGAGGGCGAGAGTTGGAGAATGCGCCGGAGAACACTGTCCTTGCTGACCCAAATCCCAAGTTTGCGACACAACGTGGCACCTGGGTTCCCACCGAGCATGAGACCGATGTGTTGGATGAGATGATGAAGCCGGAGCGTCATCGGCTGAGAAGGGGCCAAGAAACCATCGAAGCGCTCCGTAAAAATGC
>NZ_JAFMTY010000093.1 GCF_017329605.1 Alicyclobacillus fructus | reverse complement strand
ATATGTGCTCTCGCATACAAGAACCCTCCCGATGCTTGATGAGCCCATTTTCAAGCAGCAGGAGGGCAAACACCATGTGGGTTTGGTTTGACGCTTACGTAACACGAGTTATCCACAGGTCCCACGAACCCGCATGGGCAAAGGGTTCGTGGGCCTTTGTATGACTACGAAGTGTCGAAGGCGGGTAGGACACACGCGTTAGAGTCTCAAGTGGTGGTGTAAAATTCGTCGTCCCCAATTGACGAAGAAGCCACCGTGCGTGTCTACTAAGTGTGACCAACACCAAAAGTAGGAGGCACGCAACGATGGCTTCGCTCAATAGCTTCGCAGTTCTCGAATGGATTCGCAAGATGCAAGACGTGGATCA
>NZ_JAFMTY010000092.1 GCF_017329605.1 Alicyclobacillus fructus | reverse complement strand
AATCGCGCGAATGCTCATGCCGGAAGCGTAAAGCTGCTGAACTTCTTGAACACGTGCCCACTTGGCCGCTCGACGTTCGTGTTGTCGTCGTGATTTTTACGAGCATCGGGGTGCCATGGCGCGTTCGGTGGACGGTGCATAAGCATCGTCGTCTTTCCAAACGGGAAGAGGCTGCCGTGCAACATATCGCTGAACAGCGTCACCAAGATTCTTCAGAAGGTGCCATCGATCCGCGACCTGAATCGCTGAGGGCAAACCGAACCGTATGGCGTCAGCGTACGCATTCGCACGGTCGCGACTGACCAGGCGGATTTCGGGATGAGCCCGAAGCCAATCGGCCACGGTATTCTTCTCTCGGTCTGGGAGTACATCCACGACGCGATGATGCTT
>NZ_JAFMTY010000091.1 GCF_017329605.1 Alicyclobacillus fructus | reverse complement strand
ACGCTGGTATCGAGCAAAAAGCTCCGTTGAAAACTCGCCATTTCGAACCCTTGGAACGCGTAATACGAGTCGTCCCACGCGGGTGGTGAGCGTACGCGTCACAGTTCCGTTACGGTAGCCTTGGCGTTCTTTCGTACGTTCGTAGGGCGCGGCCTTCAGCTGCTCTTGTACTTGCGCTTGGAGAATCTGATTGACCACGCTCTCCACCAGCTGGGCCACACCCCCATCCCGCTGAAAGAGCCCTTCCAAAATCGCGTCGTCCACGGTAATCTGGTATTGAGCCATTGGGGAACCCTCCTGTGTTTGTCAATCGAAAAGTTGACCACTTTGCTAATTGAAAAGTTGACCACCCCCGGGGCGGTTTCAGCGACCTGGTAGTAGGGCGTTAGCTGTCCG
>NZ_JAFMTY010000090.1 GCF_017329605.1 Alicyclobacillus fructus | reverse complement strand
TCAGGAGGCTTCCTCTGCGACGATGACCGTCACCCCAAGTTCCTTCAAGCGATGCACGTGGCGTCGAATCAAGGCGTCTCGATTCCGCTTGTCGTAGTAGTCAGGTCCCAGGTCTCGATATGTCGTCTTGTCTTTGAGCAAGTGATACACGATGACGAGCAGGGTGTGTGCCAATGCTACTGCTGCACGTTTCGCGCCCCGGCGCGCGGCGATCCGGTGATATCGGGCGGCAAGACGGCTTTTTTTGCTTCGAGCCGCAGCTCGTGCGCATTCGATCATCGTTTCCCTCAGCCAACCATCGCCCTTGCGTGTTTTTCCACTGTATCGTTTCCCCGCACTTTCGTTGTTCCCGGGACATAGCCCTGCCCAGGAGACTAAGTGTGCTGCAGTCGGAAATCGT
>NZ_JAFMTY010000008.1 GCF_017329605.1 Alicyclobacillus fructus | reverse complement strand
TGAACGACTTGCTGCCGTGGTCCGACCACCTGCCAGACGGCATCCGCAGACGGACGAAAAAAGCATAGTATGCACAACTGCCCCGCCGGCTTCCCGGCGGGGTTTGTCGTCATGTACGACTTTGATGCAGCGATGGCGGGAATGCAAGGTGGGCGGGATTTGACGCTCACTATTAGGGTTTCTCGCAGGTGTATCAGGGGTTTTGTATCTTTCTTACAATGGATTCTCGACGCCTACGACGGGATCCGATTTGAACCTTGAATCGATCGCTGCGGCTGTCATCGGTGGAACCAACGTATTTGGAGGTCGAGGCACAGCGTTCGGAGCGGTCCTAGGAGCGGTTTTGCTAGGCGTCATTACGGAGGCCTTGGTGTTCTTTCATCTTCCTGCGGTTTGGAATGACGCTGTCGAGGGACTGATCATTCTGGTCGCCGTCATCACGGATAGCGGACTAAGTCGTTCACGCAGGGCCACGGGGTGATCAACGTTGGAGAATCGCTTTTGGTCCATCAGCATCGCTGGGGTGCTCATTGTTGAACTCATTCTGTTTGGGATTGTGAGTCCGGACTTTATCAATCTTCAAAATCTATTAGCTTCAACCGAAAATTTTATTCCGGCCGGTATGATGGCCCTCAGCATGGCCATCGTCATCATCACGGGTGGGATAGACTTGTCGGTGGGTTCCATGATGAGCCTCTGCGGAGTCGTCATGGGTATCCTGTGGCAGCATGGTATCAATATTTGGATTGCTGCCTTGCTCAGCGTGGTCCTCGGCGCGGTTCTCGGATGGATCAACGGGTTGATCATTGTTCGCACCGGCATTCAGCCGCTCATCGCGACGCTTGCGACGTTGTTCATTTACGGATCATTAGCGATGGTCCTAGTAGGGCAAGGATCTGGATCCATCTATGGATTTCCGCAAGCGTACTTGAATCTTGGGAGCGGAACGATACTGAAAATATTCCCTATTCAACTTTTGGTCTACGTCGTTCTTTCGTTGCTGTTTGGCTTCCTTCTTCAATTCACGAGCTACGGTCGACAAGTCTATTTCATAGGCAACAATGAAGGAGCGGCGCTGTACTCTGGGCTGCGCGTTGCACGCGTCAAAATGCTTGCCTACGTTCTTTCCGGCTGCATGTCCGGTGTTGCTGCCATCTTCATGGGTGCGTATTTCGCCTCCGTTCGGGGAGACATGGGGGCCAATTACGAGCTTACAGTCATCACGGCCTGCCTTGTGGGTGGCGTGAATGTTTTCGGCGGTTCGGGGACCATTTTGGGCACCGTTCTTGGAACGCTCCTTCTTGGGATGCTTCAACAGGGGCTGAACATGCTGAATGTGTCGTCCGTCGAGCAGTCGATTGTGACGGGAATTATTCTCGTCATGGCTGTCGGATTACAACAACTTAGTGGTCTACTCTCGCGGCGGCGTCGGGTTGAAGACCGAAATCACGCTTCGGTCCTCGATCCTGCAACTGCAGCGAGGGATTAGTCCAATAAATATTGTGGCCAAATGGCCAACGAAGGGGGATCAATCGTGATGAAGAAGTGGGGTCTGAAGTCGAAGAAGAAGTGGTTACCAGCAGCAGTCGCCGCGACAGCCCTCAGCATGGCAACTTCAGGGTGTGGGACACTTGCCTCGAGTCACTCGACGGCAACGGCTGCAGGTGCCGCATCGTCTTCTAAGCCTATCAAGGTCGCGCTCATTCCGAAGGAAATAGGAATTCCTTACTTTAGCGGAGCCGACCAAGGGGCTCAATCGGTCGCCTCGAAGCTGCACATTCAACTGACCTACAATGGACCGACACAGGCGAGCGCAGCGGATCAAGTATCGATGATTAACAGTTACGTCGCGCAGGGTTATAACGTGATCGCCGTATCGGCCAACGATCCGACTTCTCTAGCCCCAGCCCTTGAATCTGCGATGCACCGGGGTGTGAAGGTGATCACGTGGGATTCAGATGTCATCCCGTCGGCGCGCCAATTTTTTGTAGACCAGGCCACAGCCCAAGGAATAGGCACGACCCTTGTGCAAATTACTGCTGACCACTTTAAGGGACAGAAGAACGTTGAAGTGGGCATTCTATCGTCCACGCCGACGAATCCAAATCAAAACTCCTGGATCGCCGTGATGAAACAAGCTATTCAGACCAAGTACAAAAATCTCCATATCGTGACCATTCAATACGACCAAGAACAGCCTGACGTTGGTCTGACGGCCGCGGAAAACATGTTGCGGGCCTATCCTCAAATGAAAGCGATTATTTCGCCTGACTCTGTCGGAGTTCCCGCCGCCGCCGAAGCAGTCGAAAAGTTGGGGCTGAAAGGCAAGGTATTTGTAACGGGTCTTGCCGATCCCATTCAAATGAAACAGTATGTCAATGATGGGACGGTTCAAGAATTCGTCCTGTGGGATGTTCCGAAGCTCGGGGCCTTGACGATGTATGTGGCACGCGCCGTGGCGGACGGAACCATGCCTGCGAATGGCACCTTCAAATGTGCTCTTGGAACATTTAAGGTTCAGAATCACGTAGTTCTCTTGGGTAACCCAACGGTGTTCACCAAGGCGAACATCAACAGTGCGAACTATTGAGTCAGACACGTGCGGGCGAGCTATCGTCCGCACAGCTTTGAGGAAGTGATCGATGCCCATGCTCCCAGCCGAGCGACAACGAGCCATCTTACAGTACCTGAATGAACGCGGCAGTATTCGCGTCAAGGAACTCAGTCGGATGTTTTCCGTCACCGAGGAGACCGTCCGCAGGGATCTCCATATCCTCGAGATGGAGGGTAAACTGCGCCGCAGTCATGGCGGCGCAGTTCGCATTGACGACGATACGCCCGCGGAGACATCGTATCTCATTCGCGAGTCAGAGCATGTGCCGGAGAAAATGGCCATTGCACGCACCGCCATCACGTACGTGGAGCCGGGAGAGAGCATCATCCTGGACGCGAGCAGCACCGCGTTGCACGTCGCAAACGCTTTGCCCAACATGCCGCTCACGGTGTTGACCAATTCGGTCAAAATCGCGATGGAGCTCGCGTCCAAGGATAAAATCGAAGTGATTTCCACGGGCGGCATCCTTCGGGCGAGCTCGCTTTCGTACGTCGGCCCGATGGCCGAAGAGGCCATCAGCCGCTTTCACGTCAACAAGGCCTTTCTGTCCTGCAAGGGAGTGCACGTGGAGCACGGCTTCACGGAGTCGAACGCGCTTCAGGCGCTCGTGAAGCGAAAGATGGTCGAGATCGCGGACATGCTCATTCTGCTCGCCGATCACAGCAAAATTCAGGCGCGTGATTTCACGAAGGTCGGCGATGTCGACGAGATCGACGTGCTCATCACCGACCGAGAGACGAGCGAAGAAGACGTACGCGCGTTCGAGCAGGCTGGCGTGCATGTGGTGCGCGGAGAGGCCGATTGACGTGAGACAGCCGGGGTCAGGCGAGATCCCCGGCTGTTTTCGTGACATCGGCGGTTCTGTCGCGCAGGAGAAGGCAGATGACGCGCGCGGGGCCGTGGACGCCGATGGTCTGATCGTTCTCGATGTCGGAGGAGCGGCTTGGTCCGCTGATGAAGTGCACGTAGGCGGGCATGCGCGCGTCGCGAGCGGCGCCTCGCAGTTGCGCGAGGGCGTCGCCGAGGCTCTGCACAATCTGGCTTTCCCGCAGAATGACGAGGTGGACGAGTGGGATCTGATGGACGGTGCGCCCCGCAGCACCTCCTGTCTCCACCACGAGGGTGCCGGTGTCGGCGACCCCGAAGCTCGCTCCCGTGATGCCGACCTCGATGTCCAGCACGTCACTTTCGCCAAAACGCCGGACGGACCATCGTTCGAGCACATCCTCCACATCCACGGGCCACGGAGCTTGCCTGCCCCAAGCTCCGGCTGAGCCAGGGGCCAAATCCCGGAGCGCGCGGTCAAGGCACTCCCGCACGGCGTCCTCATCCGCACACTGCACGATCTCGCCCGCCAGCGCCTGGAAGCGGGCGCAGAAGGTCGCGGTCCGTTCCTCCTGCGTCGTTTTGCGATCCGCCCAGAACGCCGGGGCGCCGATGGCGTCGCGCGGGGCAGGCGCCGATCCGGGCTCTCTGCCGAGCCGCGCCGCGATGTTCGCCAGGAATGCTCCCTTATCCACGCTTCGTCCCTCGCTTTCTCGCTATCCACCACTCGCGAAATGTGACATCTCCCAGCGCGGGGAAGTCGCGCGCCCCGGTCCAGCCTGCGAGCGGCCCGATTTTCGCTTGAATCACGCCGTCGCGCGCGAACGCGCCTTGCAGTCGCCGCGCGATGCGGATGGCGCGGAGATAGCGCCGGTGATCCGCAAACGTCACGCGGTATGCCGCGAAAGCAGCCTTTTCCCCCGTCTTGCCGCCGGTCTTGGCCACGAAGCGCTGACGCTCCTTGACGAGCATGTCGTGAAGCGGGATCTTCACGGGACACGCCTCGTAGCACGCGCCGCACAGGCTCGAGGCATACGGCAGATCCTGATACGCCTCCCCGCCTTCAAGCAGCGGCGACAGCACGGCGCCGATGGGCCCGGGATACACGGATCCGTACGCGTGACCGCCGATCTGCCGATAGACCGGGCAGACGTTCAGGCAGGCGCCGCAGCGGATGCAGTGGAGGACGGCTTGGAAATCCGGATCGCCGAGTTGGCGAGATCGGCCGTTGTCGAGGATGATCACGTGCATCTCTTCGGCGCCGTCCTTGTCGCCCGGGCGGCGCGGGCCGGTGATCATCGACAGGTAGGTGATGGTGTTCTGGCCTGTGGCGCTTTTCGGCAGCAAGTGCGCGAAGACTTCGAGATCGGCGAGCGTGGGCAGCACCCGCTCCATGCCCATGAAGACGATGTGCGTCTTCGGCAGGTTGGCGACGAGATCGGCGTTGCCTTCGTTGGTGAAAAGGGCAATCGAGCCGGTCTCGGCGATGCCGAAGTTGCAGCCGGTGATGCCGATGTCGGCCGTCAGGTACATCTCGCGCAGGCGGCGGCGCGCGAACGCGACGAGATCGCGCGTCTCGGTCGTCAGGTTTTGGCCGCCGTCTTGCTCGAACAGCGCCTTGATCTGCTCGCGGGTCTTGTGAATGGCGGGAATGATGATATGTGAAGGCGTCTCATGCGCCAGCTGCACGATGTATTCGCCGAGATCCGTTTCGATGACCTGGACGCCAAGCTGCTCGAGGTGGTGGTTGAGGTGGACCTCCTCGGTCACCATCGATTTCGACTTGACCACGCGCCGCGCGGCCTTGTCGCGCACGATGTCCGTGACGACGGCGAGCGCCTCGTTCGCGTTCGCGCAGAAGTGCACATGGGCGCCGAGCCGCTCGAGGTTGTCCGCGAACTGGGCCAGGTAAAAGTCGAGATGTTCGATGGTGTGCCGCCGAATGGCCTCGCCGCGATCGCGCCAGGCCTCCCAGTTGCCAAAGTCTTCGGTCACGGCCTGCTTGCGGTTGCGTAGCCGATCCGTCGTGAAGTGAACGGCTCCGCGCAGGAAGTCGTCGCGGAGGGCGATGTTGGCGCGGTGGCGCACCGATGACTGGGCACTCATGCGGTCACCTCCTCGGTCAGGCCTGCGGCTTCGGCCAGAAGCTCGGCGAGATGCATCACGCGCACGCGCGCGCCGCGGCGGGAGAGCGTGCCACCGATGTTCATCAGGCAGCCCATGTCCGTGGACACGAGCACGTCGGCGCCGCTTCCGAGGACGTTTTCCGCCTTCTCCTCGGCCATGGCGCTTGAAATTTCGCTCATCTTGACCGAGAACGTGCCGCCGAAGCCGCAGCAGTCGCGGGCGTAGGGCAGATCGACGAGCTCGAGATCGCGCACGTGGCGCAGGAGCTCGAGGGGTTCCTCGCGCACGCCGAGCAACCGCGAGCCGTGGCAGGACGGGTGGAACGTGACGCGGTGCGGGAAGCGGCCGCCGAAATCCACCTTCTGCAGGCGGCGGACGAGAAATTGCGAGAGTTCATAGGTTTTCTCGGCGAGGCGTCGGGCTTCCTCGGCTAGGGCCGGATCGCCCGCGAAGAGCGCCGGGTAGTAGTGGCGAATCATGCCGACGCACGATCCGGAAGGGCTCACGACGGCGTCGGCGTCGGCAAACGCCTCGAGGAGCGTGCGAGCAACGTGGCGGGCCTCGTCCGCGTAGCCGCTGTTGAAGGCGGGCTGCCCGCAGCAGGTCTGGCCGATGGGGAAATCGACCTCGCAGCCGCTCGCCTCGAGAAGGCGCGTCGTGGCGATGCCGACCTTCGGAAACACGGCGTCGACGATGCAGGTGACAAACAAGCTCACTTTCATGGCGTAGGACCTCCATGACCGCGGCCGGACAAGCCGCGGTCGGTCACTTCACAGGATGTCTCGTATCCAGTGTAACGCTTACAGGCGCGGCGCGCACCGATAGAGACACGGGGTCGGATATCGTGACAAGGGTCATTATAGCGAAACCAACAGAAATAAAGCAACGAAAATCAACAAGAAGCCAACGTGCCGTCCTTCCCGCGATTTCCAAGTGAATCGATGTATACGCGGTGCCTGTGTTCGGAGACATTACGGTCCAGATTGGGGGTGAAACCTGTGACCATCGCGCAGCAGGTCAAGACGACGCTCGCGAACCTGAAGAGCGCGCAGGCGAACCTCGAATCGTTTGCGCTCGCGACCGACAACCAAAAGGCGAAGCAGCTGTACACCGAGGCGGCTCAGCAGACGCAGCAGGTGGTGCAGCAGCTGCAGGCTCGCGTCGCGGAGATCGAGCAGGAGGAACCTCAATACAAGGGCTTCTAGCCCGCGCGGCGCCAGGGAGCGCGCTCCCTGGCTCGCTTCACGTCGATGGAGGTGAGCGGGTGGCCGAGTGGTTGACCATCGTGATCCGATCGCTCATCGCATTTGCCGCGATGTTTCTGTTCGCGAAACTCATCGGCAAGCGGCAGCTTTCGCAGATCACGTTTTTTGAATACATCGTCGGGATCGCCATCGGCGACATGGCGGCCATCATCCCGGATCAGCTACAGGCGCCCCTGTACCACGGGCTGTTGCCCATGGCCGTGTACACCGCGCTGCCCATTCTGCTGAGCTTTATCGCGCTCAAGAGCAAGAAGGCGCGCGACATCCTCGAGGGCAAGGCGCGTGTCCTGATTCAGAACGGAAAGATTCTGGAGGACAATCTGCGCAAGGAGCGGATGTCGACCGACGAACTGTTGGAGCACCTGCGCGCCAAGAACGTGTTCAAGGTGGCCGATGTGGAGTTTGCCATCATGGAATCGAACGGATCCGTCAACGTGATGTTGAAGCCGGAGGCAGAGCCGGTCACGCCGAAGCGCCTCGGGCTCAAGGTGCCAGCCGAGTCGCAGCCTCAGGTCGTGATCATGGACGGGAAGATCATGGACGAAGGGCTCGCCACGCTCGGCTTCAACCGCAGGTGGTTGAAGGGAGAACTGGACAAGCTCGGGGTCGCGGTGGAGAACGTCTATCTCGCGCAAGTGGACGCGGCGGGGGAGCTGTACGTGGATCTGTACGATGACAGGATTCAGGTCCCCGAGCCCAAGGCGCGCCAGTTGACGCACATTCTCTTGAAACAGGCTGAGGCCGATCTCGAGCTTTATGCGCTCGCCACGGACGATGAGGTGGCCAAGCGCGAGTACACCGCCATGGCGAAACAGGTCGAGCGCATTCGGAACGAGACGGAACCCTACTTGCTGCATTAAGGAAGGAGACGCAAGATGCCGAAGGCACAGCTCAAGCGGGCAACGCCCGTGATGCAGGCGTATCAGGCGTTCGCGTCGGCGCGGGAGCCGGCCCGCCCCATGGCGCGAAATCTGGCGATCGCGTTTGTGGCGGGCGGTTTGGTGTGTGTCATCGGCCAGGCGGTGAGCGACTTTTTCGTGCACGTGTGCGGGTTTAGCCGCAAAGACGCGGGCAATCCGACCGTCGCGGTGCTCATCGCCCTGACGTGTCTGCTCACGGGACTCGGCGTGTTTGACAAAATCGCGCAATTCACCGGGGCGGGCACCGCCATCCCGGTGACCGGTTTTGCGAACGCGATGGCTTCGGCCGCTCTCGAGTCGAAGACGGAGGGATGGGTGCTGGGCGTGGGGGCCAACATGTTCAAGTTGGCCGGGGCCGTGATCGTCTGGGGTGTCGTGGCGGCCTTTTTCATTGGACTCTTGCACACGCTCGTCGCACCGGGGAGGTAGAGCATGCTCCAGGGACACCAGAGCTGGCTGTTCGAACATCAACCGATAATCCTGTCCACCGCGGCCATCGGCGGGCCGATGGAGGCCAAGGGGCCGCTCGCCGACGACTTCGACCTCCTGCACGCAGACATCCGCATGGAGCAGAAGAGCTGGGAGCAGGCGGAACGGACCTTGCTCGACGAGGCGTGCCAGAAGGCCATCGAAAAGGCGGGGATCACCAAGGACGCGGTCTCCTTTCTCATTGCGGGGGACCTGATGAACCAGATCATCTCGTCCTCGTTCGCCGCGAGAACGCTTGCCATGCCCTACCTTGGCATCTTTGGCGCGTGTTCCACGTCGATGGAGGGGCTGGCGATCGCGTCATTGCTCGTGAACACCCGCTCGGCTCGCTACGCCCTCGCGGCCACGGTGAGCCACAACGCCGCAGTGGAGAAGCACTACCGGTATCCCACGGAGTACGGCGCGCAGAAGCCCCCCACCGCGCAGTGGACCGTGACGGCGGGAGCGGCCGCGATCGTCGCCCCAAACGACGGCAAGGGTGAACACCCGGTGGTGACGAGGGCCACCATCGGACGGGTCGTGGACATGGGCCTGTCCGATCCGTTCAACATGGGCGCCGCCATGGCGCCGGCGGCGCTCGACACCCTCATTAGTCACTTTCGCGACTTCGACCTCCCGTACGACTATTACGATCTCGTCCTCACGGGCGATCTCGGCCGCGTCGGCTCCCGCATCCTGCGCGATCTCCTGGTGGAGCACCGGGTCGACATTCCGCAGGATCGCTATCAAGACGCGGGCGTCCTCATCTACGGCGATCTCCCGGAGGTCCTGGCTGGCGGAAGCGGATGCGGTTGCTCGGCGTCGGTGGCGTACGGGCACATCCAGCGAAGGCTGCGCGATGGCGAGTTGCGCCGCGTCCTTGTGGTGGCGACCGGCGCCTTGTTATCCCCCATTTCGTATCAGCAGAAGGAGACCATCCCCTGCATCGCGCACGCGGTCGCCATGGAATGGCCCGAAGCGCTGCATCGGACAGGAGGGGACGCGCCATGACGTACCTGTGGGCGTTTCTCGTCGGCGGCGCCATCTGCCTGGTAGGTCAACTGCTCATGGACGCCTTTCGCCTGCCTCCGGCGAACGTGGTGTCCATCCTGGTGGTGGCGGGCGCCGTGCTCGGCGGACTCGGCCTGTACGATCCCATCGTCCGCTTTGCGGGGGCCGGCGCCACCGTGCCCATCACGTCGTTCGGCAACGCGCTCGTGCAGGGGGCCATCGCGGAAGGCAAGGCGCACGGGTTGGTCGGCGTCATCACCGGCATCTTCGAGTTGACGAGCGCGGGCATCTCGGCGGCCATCGTGTTCGCCTTCCTGACGGCCGTCTTCTTTCGGCCAAAGGGGTGAGGCGGAGCCGGTCCGTTTGTCGAATCCGGTCGATCTCGTCGGTTTGCCGGGCCGCGAGCATCGACAAATTTCCATGTAACACGCCGCCCAGTTCGCTCGTCTCCTAGATATAATCGAAACGGGGAATTTCGACACGGATTGCGCCGACGGGAGGAGTTACAGACAATGCCGAAGCCGATGGGCGGGCATGGCCGGTACATGCCAGGACTGGACGGATTGCGAGCGCTTGCGGTGCTCGCCGTGATCGCGTATCACGTGAATTGGGGCGGGGCGCCCGGAGGTCTGCTCGGCGTTCAGGTCTTCTTCGTACTCTCAGGTTATTTGATCACGGATCTCCTCGTGTCGGAGTGGCGAAACACGGGGCGCATCGACTTCAAGCAGTTTTGGCTGCGGCGGGCGCGGCGTCTGCTCCCAGCGCTCGTCGTGATGCTCGCCATCGTGATGATCTGGGTGTATTTGGCAGATCGCGCCCAGTTTTCGCAGTTCTTTCACGACGCCGTGGCGTCGTTCTTCTACGTGAGCAACTGGTGGTTCATCTTTCACAAGGTCTCTTATTTCCAGAGCTTTGGCCGCCAGACGCCGCTCGGTCACCTCTGGTCGCTGGCGGTGGAGGAACAGTTCTACCTGCTTTGGCCGCTGCTTCTTCTCTTTGCCCTCTCGGTCCTGCGGCGGCGCGGGCGCGTCCTCGCCTTCACCGGCGTTCTCGCGCTCGCTTCAGCTGTCTGGATGGGCGTGCTGTATCAACCGGGCATGGATCCGACGCGCGTCTACGACGGGACGGACACGCGCGCGTTCGGGCTTCTCATCGGCGCCATGCTGGCGTTCATTTGGCCATCGAGCGGGTTTGACCGGCCGCTCGCGCCTCGCCGCCGCCTGTTGCTCGATCTCGTCGGCCTGGTGAGCCTCCTGGCCATTCTCTGGATGATCTGGAAGACGAACGAGTATGAGCCGTTTTTGTATCGCGGCGGTCTCGTGATTCTCTCGATTGCCACCGCAGCACTGGTAGCGTGCCTGGCGCACCCAAGCACGTGGTTGGGCCGCGCGTTCGGATCGCAGCCCTGGCGCTGGCTCGGTGTGCGCTCGTATGGCATCTACCTCTGGCACTTTCCGATCATCGCGTTGACGACGCCGCTCATCGATGCGAACGACTTCAACCCGTGGCGCGCCGCGTGGCAGGCGGGTTTGGCCGTGGCCATCGCCGCGGTGTCGTGGCGAGTCGTCGAGGAGCCCATCCGGCGCCTCGGGAAACAGCGAAAGGCGGAACGCACAGCCCGTCGCGCCGTCGAGCGCACGCGGCGCGTTCGCAGCGGTCGGCGCCGCCTGGTGTATGGAACCGGCTTGGTGGCGGGGGTCGCCATCCTGTTCTGCGCGGGCATGACCGCCTATCCCGTGGTGGCATCTCTGGGCAAGGTGCACGCGAAGGCGACGCTGGCGGGCGGATCGGGGGATAAGGCCGCTCTCGAAGGCACCAAGGGCGCATCGAGCGGTGGGCAGACGCCAAAGGATACGTCCGCCGCGCCTCACCCGTCTTCGACTCCTGGCACCCCGCACAGCGTGAACGTGCGCACCATCGCCAATACGAAGGCAAAGAAGGCTTCGGGCGTCGGCGTGACCGCGATTGGCGATTCGGTGATGATCGACATCGAGGGCGATCTCGAGAAGCTCTTGCCGGGCATCGTGTGCGACGGGCAAGTGGGGCGCCAGATGTACCAAGCGCCGCAGGTGATCCAGGCGTTAAAGGCGAAACGAGAATTGGGCCGGATCGTCATCTTGGAGCTTGGTACCAATGGGCCTTTCACCAAACAGCAACTCGTCTCCGTGCTCCAATCGCTCGGACCGGTTCAAAAGATCGTCTTGGTCAACACGCGCGTGCCTCGCCCGTGGCAAAACGCGGTCAATCAGACGCTGGCCCAGGTGGCGGCCACGTATCCGCACGTGGTTCTCGTCAACTGGTATCAGGCGAGCGCGGGACATCCGGAGTATTTCTGGCAGGACGGCGTCCATCTGAATCCCACGGGCGCCATGGTGTACGCGAAGCTGGTCGCGCAGGCGGTGGAGCAATGAGGCGCAGACCTTGGGGAGTGATAGCGTTTGGAGAGGCTCGTCGCGCCTCCTTCGCTGCAGGATTTTGCCCGTGCCTGTTTGACGTCGATGAACGCGATGCGGATTGGTCCGCCACTGTTCATCCCGAGTATTTCGTGGGCCAAACGCCGTTTTTGGAGCGCATGGCCGCCTTGGTGGAGGAGATGCACGACACGCCGGCCGCGGCGCGGCACACATCCGTTCGCGTGCCGGGTGAGCGCCGTCATCGCGAACGCCTGAGGCGCAGCCGCCGAGGGATTCCCATCTCGGACGACGTGTGGGCCGATCTCGCCGAGCTGTCGGATCGACACGGCATTCCGCTGCCCGAGGTGTGGGGATTTGAGTGAGCTTAGGCGCGGCGGATTGCGCACAGGCTGGCGCCGGTGCTCATCCTGAGCTCGGCTTGGCGCTCTCGGCAGGCACGAGTGTGCCCTGCAGATCCTGGGCCAAAAGCGATCCCGCCAATTCATGGCCGAGCGTGTTGGGGTGCCAGTCGTCCGCGCTGTACATCTGGATGGACTGATGATGGATAGCGAGGTAGCGCTTCATCTGGTTAAACAAATCGACGACGATCACGTCCGGGGTCTTAAATTGTTTTGCCACGCGAATTTCGTCCGCGACGAGTTGGCTTTCGGGCGCTTGATCGTGTCCATAGGACGCTCCGGTGGGCGGCGGTGTGACGACGACCACGTCCGCGTGCGCGGCAAGCGCCTGTCGAATTTCAGATTGAACGGCTTGTTCAAACGCGGCGATGGGCGTCTTGTTGGCGATGTCATCCAACATGCCCCACGAGATGACCACGACCTGGGGATGGATTTCGCTGAGAAACTCGGTGTATTTGGTCGCCATCTGCGTGGGGCCGTAACCTTCGATGGATTTATTGATGAACTGAAAGGATATGGGGCCGATCTTCGTCAGTTTCTGAAACGCTCGCACGAGATAGCCTCCGCCGGTCTTGTCATCCCATCCGTGTGCGACGGAGCCGCCCACACCCATCGCGACGACCGGCTGCGCGGACGGGTGAGCAATGAGCGGATAGGGACTCGTCTGCCGCGCCGCCGACTGCGCGCTTTCGGGCGCCGTGGGCGCGTTGTCCGCTGTGCCGGTCCCGCAGGCGCTGACGGCGCAGACGACCGCGCAGGCGCCAAGCCACACCTTGAAGCGACGTCCTCCCATGTCCATGGCCATGCTGCGAACCTCATTTCCTGTGGCGTTGTGTCCCTTATTATACCGATTCCCCGTCGACAAAAATGGTCCCGTCCGGTCCTCCGTCCTGGTTCGGCCCGTTGTCCATGAAGGCCGCCAAGCCATAAAAAAAGCGCCCACATCAGGCGCTTCTCTTCGAAATCCCTTCAGGATGCCGATCCGCCCTCGGTATGGCCCGACGAGGTCGATGGTCCCGCCTTGAAGACGGGCGCGGTGACAGGGAATTTCGCGAGGATGTCCTTCACCAACAGCTGAGCCGCAAGCGCGTGCCCTTTCGAATTGGGGTGCCAGCTGTCGTTCATCAACGGCTGCACGTTTTCGTGATGATCCCGGAGATAGGCCTTCATCTGGTCAAACAGGTTGAACACGTACACGTTCGGGTTGTGGAAGCTGTTCGCCACCTGAATTTCGCTCTGCATGAGCCTTTGTTGCGCCACACGGTACGTGGTGTACGACGCCTTGGACACGGGCGTCGTCACGAGCATGACGATGGCGTGATGATCAAGCGCCTCTTCGATCTGCCACTTCACCTGCGCGTCGTAGACCTCAAGCGGCGTGTGCTGGTACAGGTCGTCGAGGCCGCCCCACGCGATACACACGATCTGCGGCTCGTACGTGTCCAGCCAATTCACGTACGTGTCCCGAATGCTGAGCACGCCCTTGCCCGGTTCCGCTTTGTCGATCACGTCATAGGTCACCGGCGTGAGCGAGGACAAGGCCGTGAACGTGCGGTGAAGATAGCCTCCCCCCGTCGGGTCCTTCCAGCCGCGTGCGACCGACGAGCCGATGACGAGGACCCGCACGACGTGGTCTTCGGCAGGTGCGTTGCCGTTTCCGGCCGAACCGGCTCTTGTCCCGCTCTCCGGCTGGTCGTCCGGCGCGTGCACGGGATTGGGTGCGACGCCTGAACTCGTCGGTGCGCCGGACGTCGACGCCGCACCGGCCTCAGAAGACGCGGATGCCAACTGTTGGCTGGCTGTCGCGCGGTCGTCGGGCAAGTTCGAGTCGGCGCGCGCGGTCAGCGCCCCAGGCGTCCACAGGACACTCGCGACGAGGGCAAAGGTCACAACCCCCATGGGCCAGCGCCATCTCATCGCCACGACCCCCCAGGATGTCTTTTCCTCCATCTTGTCATTTTCATCTCAAATCGCCCTTAAAATCGTGTTTTTTGGTCGATCCCGCTCGCGCCCTGGTGACGTCCCGTCCTCCTTGGCGCACGATGGGGATAACCGCCTTTGGCAAACATGGCGGACGCGTGTTAAGGTGGCATTGAGGCTTTGATAAACTTTTGATGTTTTTCAACGAAGCTTCAAGCTCGCTCCCTTAAGCTATGCGGTGTGTCGAGCCAAGCAAGGAGGGGGTCACGGTGAGTCAGGCCCAGAAGAAATCCCATCTCTACGAGGTCGATCTGATGCGGGCCTGCATCATCCTGGGCGTCATCTGTGTGCACGTCTTGTCCAGTTTCAACGTTCGAACGCCGGACGGATCGTGGATGGACGTATCTTCCGGGATCCTCATGATGACGTTCCATTTCACGCGAGAAGCCTTCATGTTTATCACCGGCCTCGTCCTGTTTTACACGTACTACGACCGCCCATTTACGGCAGGTTCCTTCTGGAAGAAGCGATTCTTGCTCATTGCCATTCCATACATCGCGTGGACGGCCATCTACATTCTGTTTCAGGGAACCTTTCTCAAGGGATTCGAGTGGACCGCGCCCTGTCTGGTTCACACCTTTCTCACCAGCTTGGCCACCGCGAATCAATATTTCCTGTATTTTCTTCTCGTCTCGATGCAGTTATACCTCGTGTTTCCACTCATGGTGCGCTGGCTGCGGCGGTCCAATCGGTATCATCTGGTCATCGCCGTCGTCGCGTTTTTCATCGAGGTAGGCATCATGATCTGGAATCAGGCCTCGCTTCAGTTCGTGAACGTGTACCAGTTGCCGGGGTGGCTGCGTGTTCTGGTCCGGTATCGCGATCGCGACCTGTTGACGTACGAGTTCTGGTTCATCGCGGGCGCGATGTTCGCCATCTACTATCCGCGCTTGAAAGCGTGGGCCACCGCGCATGGGCGCCTGCTCTTCTGGACGTGGGTCGGGATGTGGTGCCTGCTCTGTGGCATCTACTTTATCAACCGAGATGTGTTCCATCTGACGGGAGGGCGGATCGTCGATACGCTGCAGCCCGTCATGGTTCCCTACAGCTTGGCGGTGGCACTCGTGCTGTGGCGCATCGGCCTTGGTTGGCAGGCCCGCCGGGCCCGAGGGCTGATGCCTCGTGCGAGCCGTTTCATCCGCTTCTTTGGCAGCGTGAGCTTTGGTATTTTTCTCATTCATCCCATCGCGCTTCGATTTGTCGAGCTTTTGGCCGATCGGATTCATGCCCCGCTGCCTGTGCAGTACGCCATGTTGCCGGTCTGGATTGCGCTGACGTACGTGTCTTCCGGCGTCGCCGCGTATCTCATCGGAAAGATCCCCTATGTCGGATACATCGTCGGCGAGAAGACGGGATGGCCCAAGTCCCTGACGCGCAAGGCCGCGTCCAGTGCGGCCGGATGAGACCTGTTTCGTGGATTTGAACTTCGAAATCGAGGTGTTGGTCATGTCCAAACTGTGGAACGCATTGTCGTCTGCCCTCGCCGACCCAACGCGATCCGTCGTCTGGGACGGCCGCTGGTACACCTGCGGGGAGCTTCGGGCGCACATCGCGGCCGTGCGCTCTCAATTGGAGCGTGCCGGGGTTCGTCCCGGCCATCGCGCGATGTTGGCCATTCCGAATTCGTACGCGTTTGTCGTCAGCTACCTCGCCTGCCTGGAACACGGGGCCGTCTGCGTGCCCGCCAACCGTGAGATGCCTGCGGGCGAGCTCGAGCGGGCGATGGCGCGGTATCGGGCGGATTTCGCCATCGTCGCGCCCGACGCTGGCGCGCGTTGGGAGCCTCAGTTGCGTGGGCACGGCTTCCATGGCGGACCTTCCGTCCACCTGGACGCCGAATCCGGACAGGTGGTTCAGCTGTGGGGGCGCGTTGCCGTGTCCGAGCCGGAGCCGCAAGGCGAAGAGCCCGAGCGGCGTCCGGCGGTGCTCATGTTCACCTCGGGCACCACGGGCGAACCGAAGGGCGTGCTGTTGACCCACGGTCATCTTTGGGCCGCAGTCCAGAACGTGATCGGAAGCCACCGACTGACGCCTGCCGACGTCGCGTATTGCATCTTGCCGCTGTTTCACATCAACGGGCAGGTGATCGTGCTGCTGTCGACGCTGGTGTCGGGCGGCCGGATCGTCATGCGCGACAAGTTCCACGCGTCCCTCTTCTGGGACGACATTCGCCAGCACAGGGTCACCTGGGTCTCCTGCGTCCCGACGATTTTGTCCATCGTCGCGAAGCGGCCCGCGCCCAAGGGGGCGCTCGAATCGCTTCGCTTCCTGCGCTCGGCTTCGGCGCCGCTCACGCCGGCCGTGGCCGCGCGCATCGAGGCGGCGTTTGGTGTGCCAGTCATTGAGGCGTACGGCATGACGGAGGCGGCGGGGCAGATCTGCACAAACCCGCTGCCGCCGGAGGTGCGGAAGCCGGGATCGGTCGGCAAGCCGGTGGGGATGTCGCTTGTCATCGTGGATGCGGATCGGAGGCCGCTCGCGCCTTATGAGCTCGGCGAGATCGCCATCCGGGGCGACAACGTCATCGAGCATTACGTGGGCATGGAACCCGCGCCCGACTACGGCTACGGGCCCGGGTGGATTTACACGGGCGATCTCGGCTACATGGACGAGGACGGCTATGTGTACATCACCGGGCGCGCGAAGGAGATGATCAACCGGGCGGGCGAGAAGATCTCGCCGCGGGAGATCGAGGATGTGCTGAACGCGCACGAGGCGGTGGCGAGATCGGCCGTCGTGGGGATGCCGGATCCGCTGTACGGGGAGCGGGCGGTGGCTTGGGTCGTCCCGGAGGAGCCGGATGGCGTGGACGCGGACGCCCTGCGCGCCGAGCTGGAGTCGTTCTGCGCGGCCCATCTCGCCAAGCCCAAGCGGCCGGCGCAAATCGTCATCGCGCGGTCGCTTCCGGTGAACGCCACGGGCAAAGTGCAAAAGCACGTGTTGCGAAACCTGGAGCCCCGTGATAGGCTTGCTTGAACTGGGATATGGAGCCCAGGGTGCGGAAGGTCTGAAGGAGGATGGCATTGAAGAAGGAACGGTGGATTTCCGGGTTCGTTGGCGCGTGCGCTGGGGCGCTGATCGTGGGCGGCGTGTGGTTTGGCACGTACGCCGCGCACGGGGGTGGATCGGTGGTGGCGATGGTGGGGAAGACCCCCATCACGAGGCAGGAGCTGGCGCAGCAGTCAGAGGCTTATGCCGGATCGGCCATGCTGGAGGAGCTCATCGCCAACGCCCTCATTGAGCAGGCCGCGGCGCAGCGGCACATCACGGCGACGGACGCGGAGATCAATCAGCAGATCACCGCCATCGAGATGCAGAACGGGATCACCTCGGAGGCGCAGCTGAATTCGCTTCTCGCGCAGAACCACATGACCAAGGTGCAGTTTGTCGAGCAGATTCGGGACAACATCCTGGCCACCAAGCTGGCCGAGTCGCAGGTCCAGGTCACGGACAAGCAGATTGAATCGTACTACAGGCAGAACACGTCCATGTTCACCGTGCCGGAGACGCGCAAGATCGCCATCATTCGGGTGAAGACGAAGGCGGACGCGGAGAAGGCCCTCGCGGAGATTCAGTCCGGAAAGTCCTTTGCTTCGGTGGCCCAGGCCGTGTCCATCGACACCGCCACCCGATCCAAAGGCGGCTTGCTTGGCACATTCACGGAGGATGAACTGAAGGCCGACGATCCGGCCATCGCCTCGGCCGCGTTTGCCCTCAAGGCGGGAGCGGTGAGCCAGCCGATTCAAGTGCAGGGCGGGTACGAGCTGGTTCAATGCCAGGCCGTCACGCCCGGCCATGTGGAGCCGCTCTCCGCCGTTCGCTCGCAGATTGTCCAGGCCATCAAACAGCAGAACGCCGAGAGCGAACCGAAGCTCGTGGCGCAGCTCGCGAAGTCGGCGAACATTCAGATCCTCGACAAGTCGTACGCGGCGGTGCTCACGGCCATCAAGAATCCGACGTCGACCTGAGGGCGTGATCGCGGTGGTGGCCCTCGCGGCCGCCCGCTGCGGGGGGTTCCAACGCCTTGTCCTCAACTTGCGATCGCCTCAAATTTCGAGTATCGTAATGTTTACAACGCCATCATTTTGTCGCGATCGAAGCGGCAGCGCTGAATTCCTCCTGTCGGAGGAAGCGGGGGAACCACATTCTGGGGTGAAACGACTCGTTCGTGGGGCGCCTTTCCGACCCAACCCGTCAGCTAACCTCGTAAGCGCAAGGAAAGGGGACGATCACGTGCATGCCGCACAGCAGGCGAATCCTGTGGAAGACGCGAAGTTCAGCCGATTTCACCTCAAGCTCACCGTGTATTCATCCGGCGGGCCGTTTCTCGACGGCTACATCTTGAGTATCATCGCCATAGCGCTGACGCAGATCACGCCCGAGTTGCACCTCGACGCCATGTGGAGCGGGCTCATCGGGGCGTCCGCGCTGATGGGCATTTTTATCGGCGGCCTGCTCGGGTACGTGACGGATCGGTTCGGCCGCCAACTGATGTACACCGTCGACTTCATCCTGCTGATTGTCGCTTCCCTGCTTCAGTTTTTCGTCCAAAACGCGTGGGAATTGTTCCTTCTTCGCGTGCTCCTGGGCATCGCGGTCGGCGCCGATTATCCCATCGCGACGTCGCTTCTCACGGAGTTCGCGCCTCGAAAATACCGCGGCGCGATGCTCGGCGTGACGGTCATCGCGTGGTACGTCGGGTCTGTCGTCGCGTATGTGGTGGGGCAGTGGATGCTCGCCATCGGCCCCAACGCCTGGCGGTACATTCTGGCGTCGAGCGCGGTGCCTGGGATCGCGTTGGTCTTGCTCCGCCTCGGTACCCCGGAGTCGCCGCGCTGGCTTCTGCAGCAGGGCAAACCGCGTGAGGCGCTCAAGGTGCTTCGGGAAGTGTATGGTCCGGGTGCCAGCTTGAAGCACATCGTGGTCCCCGAGGAAAAGCGGACGCGCACGAGCTACTGGACGCTCTTCAACCGCACGTATCTGAAGCGCACGCTGTACGTGAGCGGGTTTTTCACGGCCGCGGTCGCGCCGCTGTTTGCGATTTTGACGTTTGGACCGACGCTGTTGACATCCTACCACCTGTTTGACGGATCGTCCGGCTACGGTTCGGCGCTCGTGAGCCTTTTGTTCATCGCCGGGTGCGTGCCGGCGCTCTGGCTCGTCAACCGCATGGGCAGGCGGCTGACGATGATCGCGTCATTCGCCGTCATGACCGTCGGCATGTTGCTCCTTGGGCTGTTTCCGAATGGGCCGCTCTGGATCATTGGCCTGGGTTTCCTGCTGTACGCCCTGTTTTCCGGAGGGCCGAACATCATGGAGTGGCTCGCGCCGAACGAGTTGTTTCCGACCGAGGTGCGGGGCACGGCGGTCGGGGTGACGACGTGCATCAGCCGCCTGGGGGCGGTGGCCGGAACCTACCTCCTGCCGTGGGCGCTGAGCCAATATGGCGTTGGCCCCACCATGCTGGCGGGCGCCGTGGTCACGTTCGGCGGCTTTCTCGTCTGCCTGTTCCTCGCGCCGGAGACGCGCGGACTCACGCTCAACGCGGCGAGCGTGGGCGAGGAAGACGAGGCGGCCGCGGAGGCGCGCGGCCGCCGGTTGCGCGTCGGCGAGTGACGCTTCCTGAACACGCAGAAGGCCCTGGCGCGACGACGCTCGTTCGCCAGGGCCTTTGCGCGCGGCCGCTTGGTCAGGTGCGAACCGCCTGACTTTTGACCAGCACAGCGACCAGTTGCCACAGCGCGCCGAGTCCGACCAGCGCGTACACGAACTGCGAGAGCCACGTCGCGCCGAAGATGGCACCCACGAGGTTGTAGTTGGCAAATCCAATCAGGCCCCAGTTGATGCCGCCGATCACGATGAGCGCCCAGGCGATCCAATCCACGGCGTTCCAACGCACGGTCTCACCTCCAAACCGGATCTGTCGCTAGCATGTTCCTCAGCCCAGGGCGGTATGCGCGTGCGCTGGACCGCAAATTTCCGTTGCCCCGCAGGCCGGTGCGCGTATATACTTGTGTCTGAATCTTTATTCAGGTTCGTGCAGTCCAGTCGAGGCGCGGCCCAACAGAGAGACCAGGGCGGATTCAGAGAGACGATAGGAGTGGACGGCGTGAAATCAGAACACCTGTTGGACGTGAGTCCGGGGGTCGACGCGCATTTTCCGAGAAATGAAGAGGGCCACCTTCTCATCGGCGGCGTGAGCGCGGTCGATCTCGTCGCGCGGTTCGGCACGCCGCTCATCGCGTACGACGAGGGGCTCATTCGCGAGACCATCCGCGCGTTCCATCGCGTCTTTCAAGAGGAAGGCGTGCCGTATCAGATTTCGTACGCGAGCAAAGCGTTCTGCACCATTGCGATGTGCCAGCTCGCGCACGAGGAGGGGATCGGCATCGACGTGGTGTCGGGCGGGGAACTGTACACCGCGCTCGCGGCCGGCGTGCCGCCGAAGAAGCTGCACATGCACGGAAACAACAAGACGCCTGAGGAGCTCGAATATGCCATCGAGAGCGGCATTGGCGCCGTGATCGTGGACAACTTTGACGAGATCGACCTGTTGGCCGACATCCTGGAACAAAAGGATGGCGCGGTCGACGTGCTGGTGCGCGTGGCGCCGGGCGTGGAGGCGCACACGCACGACTACATCTCCACCGGGCAACAGGACTCGAAGTTCGGTTTCGACCTCGCCAGTCACCAGGTGGAGGAGGCGTTTTTGCGCCTGAGTCAGGTGGAACGCGCGCGCGTCATCGGGGTGCATGCGCACATCGGCTCGCAGATTTTCGACGTGGAGGGCTTTCGGCTGCTCGCCGAGCGGATGGCCGGCGTGTACGAGGCGGGGCTGCGCCGGTTCGAACTGCCGTTTTCCGTGCTCAACCTGGGCGGCGGATTTGGCATCCCCTACACGGATGAGGACGCGCCGCCCGTTGCCGATCTCGTCCGCGGCGTGATCCGCGCCGCGAAAGACGCCTTCGCGGCCCGGGGCATGGATGTGCCGGTGCTGTGGATTGAGCCCGGCCGCAGCATCGTCGGGCCGGCGGGCGTGACGCTGTACCGCGTGGGCAGTCGAAAGGTCATCCCAGGCGTGCGGAATTACGTCGCCATCGACGGAGGGATGACGGACAACCCTCGCCTCGCGCTCTACGGCGCAAAATATCACGCCTGCTATGCGAACCGGCCGGCCGAGGAGCCGGATCGACCTTGGTCCGTGGCCGGGAAGTGTTGCGAGAGCGGCGACATGCTGATCTGGGATCTGCCGCTCGCCGATCCGCGGCCTGGAGATCTCCTCGCCGTCTTCGCGACAGGTGCGTACACGTACGCGATGGCGAGCCACTACAATCGCATTCCCAAGCCGGCTGTCGTCTTTTGCCGCGACGGCGAGGCGCGCCTCGTGGTCCGGCGAGAAACGTGGGCCGACGTGGCGCGGCTGGACCTTCCGCTTCGATGAGGGGCCTCTCGGGGTCCCTCTTTTCATGGGCCGATGATGCCGCGATTCCGGGTTCTCGTGCGCCAAGTGATATACTGAAGAAGGGGCACCAGGCACGTGCTGTGAAAGGGGTAGTGGCAAGTGGCGACGAAAGCGTTTGATAGCTTGCTGGAATTGATCACGGAGACCTCCACGAATCTGCCGCCGGACGTGCGCCGGGCCATCAAGCGGGCACAGCTTCAGGAGGAGTTGGGCAGCCGCGCGTCCATCGCGCTGAACACCATCGTCGACAACATCGTCTCCGCAGAGGAGGACGTCCAACCCATCTGCCAGGACACGGGCATGCCGACCTTCATCGTCCACTGCCCGGTCGGTTTCAATCAAATCGAGTTCGAGCGCGAGATTCGGAGGGCGGTGGCGGAAGCGACGCGCCTCGGCAAGTTGCGGCCCAATTCGGTCGATCCGCTGACCGGCAAGAACACCGGCGACAACCTCGGTGAAGGTACGCCCATCGTGCACTTCCACCAGTGGGAGAAAGACGAGGTCGAGGTCAAACTCATCCTGAAGGGCGGCGGCTGTGAGAACAAGAACATCCAGTACGCGCTGCCAACCGATCTTCCCGGCCTCGGCCGTGCGGGGCGCGATCTCGACGGCGTCCGCAAGTGCATCCTGCACGCGGTCTACCAGGCGCAGGGTCAAGGATGCAGCGCGGGCTTCATCGGGGTGTGCATCGGCGGCGATCGCACGAGCGGCTATGAGGGTGCAAAGGAACAGCTGTTCCGGCCGCTGGACGATGTCAATCCGAATCCGCAGCTCGCGGAACTCGAACAGTACATCCTTGAGAAGGCGAACCAGCTCGACATTGGCACCATGGGCTTTGGCGGCAAGGTGACGCTCCTCGGCTGCAAGATCGGCGTGCGCAATCGCATCCCCGCGAGCTTCTTCGTCTCGGTGGCGTACAACTGCTGGGCCTTCCGGCGCCTCGGCGTGGTCCTGGATCCCGAGACCGGCGAGATTCGCCGCTGGTTGTACAAAGACGGCGAAGGGAAGCTCGAGCGGCCGAAACAGGCGTTTTCGACGGAGGACGCGATCGTGCTTCAGGCGCCCATCAGCGAGGAACAGATCCGCAAGCTGAAGGTGGGCGACGTCGTGCTCATTCGCGGCGAGATTCACACGGGGCGTGACGAGCTTCACAAATACCTCATGCATCACGATTCGCCCGTGGATCTGCGGGGGGGAATTCTCTACCACTGCGGTCCGGTGATGCTGAAGGATGAGAACGGCGAGTGGCACGTGAAGGCCGCGGGCCCGACGACGAGTTCGCGCGAGGAGCCGTATCAGGCCGACATCATTGAGAAATTCGGCATTCGCGCGGTCATCGGCAAGGGCGGCATGGGAGAGAAGACCCTGCAGGGACTGAAGAAGTCAGGCGCCGTGTATTTGAACGCGATTGGCGGCGCTGCGCAGTTCTACGCGCGTTGCGTGACGAAGGTGAAGGGCGTCGACTTCTTGGATCAGTTCGGGATTCCCGAGGCGATGTGGCATCTCGAGGTGGACAACTTCCCAGCCATCGTCACGATGGATGCGCACGGCAACAGCTTGCACAAGGAAGTGGCCGAGGAATCGATGCTCAAGCTCGAGGACCTCAAGGATCCTGTGTTTGTGTGATGGCTTGGAAACGGCGTGTCGGAAGCTGTCCCGGATCCATTCGCAAGGGTGGTGAAGGGGCAGCTTTCTTTTCCATGCAGCACCCTCGGTTGCTTTCCTTCAACGGTTGTTGTCATCTGGCAGGACCATGTGACGCCAGGTCGTCGACGCCTCATGCGTGATGATGTGCGTGACCCTCCCCTCTCCTTTTCGCACGCTGGTTGGCTTTCCTGATGCTCACCCGGGCCCGTCCATTTCACGTGGTCCACTTTCCCCAAACCAAAAATTTTTCCTCAGGTCAAATGTGCGGGTCACAAATCGCCGAGAGCGTCGTATAATAGGGTCAGAAAGTTTCCTTGGGCTAAAAATCTTATCCGAACGCAACTCGTGCCCGGCGTGTCGAGACGATGGAGGAGATTCCGGGTAGAGGGGGCGATGAGGTGAGTGTGACGACCACGAGCATGCAAACGTCCGATTCCAAGGCTGTGCGAGCCGCGAGAGCGGCGTTGGATCATCGGCGCAGAGGTTTGCGCGCGCTGCTGCCGTTTCTCGGCCCGGCGTTTGTCGCCTGTGTGGCGTACATCGACCCGGGCAACTACGCGACCAACATCCAGAGCGGATCGGAATTTGGGTATCGGCTGCTGTGGGTGGTGGTGCTCGCCAACCTGATGGCGATGCTGATTCAGCACTTGTCCGCGAAGCTCGGCATCGCGACGGGCAAGAGCCTGCCCGAGATGTGCCGAGATCACTTTCCCAAGTGGCTGACCTACGTCATGTGGGCGTTCTCCGAAGTGGCGGCCATGGCCACGGACATCGCGGAGTTTTTGGGCGCGACCGTCGGCCTGAACCTGTTGCTCCACATCCCCATGCTCTGGGGGACGCTCGTCACGGGTGTCGTGACGTACCTGATTTTGACGCTGGACCGCCTGGGATTCCGCCCGCTGGAGAAGTTCATCACGGCGTTCGTCCTCATCATCGCCCTGTGCTACGTGGTGGAGACGGCGTTTTCGAAGCCGAACTGGGGCCAGGTCGCGTACCACAGCGTGGTGCCGTGGCTCGGCAATCAGGCGGCGGTTCTGCTCGCGGTGGGCGTGATCGGCGCTACGGTGATGCCGCACGTGGTGTACTTGCATTCGAGCCTCACGCAGAATCGGATTCAGCCGCGAGATGAGGAAGACAAGGTGAAAATCGCGCGGTTCAGCACGAAGGAAGTCGCCATCGCCATGTCGCTCGCTGGGCTCGTGAACTTGTCGATGATGTTCATGGCCGCGTCGGTGTTTCATAACACCGGTCACACGGGCGTGGCGGACATTTCGACCGCGTACAAGACGCTCACGCCGCTGCTCGGCCCGGCGAGCGCCGCGGTGTTCCTCATCTCGCTGTTGGCGTCTGGCTTCTCCAGCTCGGCCGTCGGAACCATGGCCGGGCAGGTCATCATGCAGGGGTTTGTCGGCTTCACGATTCCGCTCTGGCTCCGGCGCGTCATCACCATGATTCCGACGGTCATCATCGTCGCCCTTGGCATCGATCCGACGCAGACGCTCGTGTTGAGTCAGGTGGTCCTGAGCATTGTGCTGCCGATGCCCGTGGTGGCCCTGATTTACTTCACCCGCAGGCCGGACCTCATGGGGCGATTGGTCAACCGCCGCTTGACCACGTGGGTGGCCAGTCTGTGTGCCGCCGTGATCGTCGTCTTGAACATGCTTTTACTCTATCTGTCCTTCGGCGGCAGGTTTTGATGGCCGCTTGAAGCCCGGCATGCGCCGGGCTCTTTTTATGGGGTGCGGGCCGCTCGCGGGCGAAGCTTCCGGACGAGGTCGAGATACGGGGCGAGATCGCCGCGGGTCACGCGCCAAAGCGCCCGGCTGTCGCGGCCGGAAGCGCGCCGATACCAGGTGACGTACAGGGCGAGCTCCAAGACGTACGACAGTGTCGAGGCGATGGATGCGCCGTACATCCCTGCGAGCGGGATGAGACCCAGGCACATAAGCGCGTTCGAGGCGATCACGGCCAGGTTCACCCAGGTGAGAGCCGTCGGCCGGCCGAGGGCGTTGGTGAAGTACTGCGCGATGACGTTGGCGGTTGCCTTCAGCACAAGCCCCGGCAGCAACACGTAAAACGGCCCGAGGCTTCCCCCGTACTTGTGCCAGCTGTAGATGAGCACGATGACGGGCATGCCCGCGGCCAAAGCGCACGCGGCGAGAAAGGACGTGACCAGCGTCTGGCGCGACGCGTTCTCTGTGATGGCTCCGGCGTCGTCCACGCTGGCCGCGGTCACCCGGTGAAAGACCATGGTGGCGATGGTCTGGGTGAGGGTGTTGAGAATTTCGGCCGCCGCGACGGCCACGCCGTAGATGGAGAGCGTGGTGGCGTTGTGCATCAGGGCGAGCATCCAGAAATCCGTCCGGTAGTTGACGTAGCCCGTGACGATGGCCAGGGACGATGCTGTGCCGTATCGGTACAATCCTCTCCATTCCGCTCGGTGAAAGCGCCACTTGAGCGCCTCGCCGAAGCCGAGCTTGTGGTAGGTGACGGCGAGCGTCAGGGCGACGCACACGGCCCACGAGACGAGCCAGATGCGAAACGTCCACGCGAGCCGGGGTCCTTCGGGCATGTGCCAGTGCGATGCGATGAACGCGAGATACAGTGCGAGAAAAGCGGTGGCCTGCGCGATGTTCACGCGGTTCAACCACGAGATTTCCCCGAGCGAGTTCAACAACTTCGAGCCGTAGCCAAACAGAAACGTGAACGGAATGCCGACCATGGCGTAGGCGATGGAGATAGGCGGATGCCAGATCCAAATGGCGATCACGGCGAACAGCCAGACGGCGATGCTGAAGAGGAACATGACCAAGTTCCCCATCTGGACAATCTGCGCCTTGTCCTGCGGCCTGCGGGGCAGCGCGTAGGAGAAGTAATTCGTGTATCCGCCCGAGAACGACTGCCCGAGCGTGGCGACCGTGGTGGAGAGTTGAAATTCGCCCCGGCTCGCCGTCGGAAGGTAGCGCGCGGCGATGGCGCTGTTGGCGAAGGTGAGGAACGAGGACAGCCCCCGATAGGCGAAACTGTATAGCGTGAGTTTGCGTCCGGTCACGATGGTTCGTCTCCATTTCCGGCGTAGCCAAGAATCGCGCGCAAATCTGCCACGTATCACTTTACTGAAGTCCGTCCCATCCGTGAAGGGGAATTGCGCGCATCGAGGCGCGGACGAGCCGCGCGGCGCTGTGGTACGATGGACGCGAATGACCTCGAGACGAGAGGGTGGCTTACGATGCGAGCGGTGGACGTGATCGACAAAAAGCGGAGAGGGGAGGCGCTGACGGAAGAGGAACTGCGCTTTCTGATCGAGGGCTACGTGGGCGGTAAGATTCCCGACTATCAGATGAGCGCCTTTCTGATGGCGGTGGTCTGGCGCGGCATGACGCGCCAGGAGACCTTCGCGCTGACGAGGCTCTTGGCGGACTCGGGCGAACGACTGGACCTCTCGATGATCCCGGGCATCAAGGTTGACAAACACAGCACGGGCGGGGTGGGCGACAAGGCGACGCTTGTCGTGCTGCCGCTCGTCGCATCGCTCGGCGTGCCGGTCATGAAGATGTCTGGGCGCGGGCTCGGGCACACGGGCGGGACCATCGACAAGCTCGAGTCCATCCCGGGGTTCCGAACCGATTTGAGCGTCGCGCAACTCGTGGCGCAGGTGAAGCAGGTGGGCATCGCGCTTGGCGGGCAGACGGCCGATTTGGCCCCGGCCGACAAGAAGCTGTACGCGCTTCGGGACGTCACGGGGACCGTCGAATCCCTGCCGCTTATCGCCAGTTCTGTGATGAGCAAGAAGCTGGCCGGCGGCGCGGACGCCATCGTGCTCGACGTCAAGGTGGGGGACGGCGCGTTCATGAAGTCGCTTCCCGAAGCGCGCAGGCTCGCGCGGCTGATGGTGGAGATTGGCGAAGCCGCGGGGCGGAGGACGGTCGCGGTCCTCAGCAACATGGATCAGCCGCTTGGGTGCGCCATCGGGAACGCGCTCGAGGTCGCCGAGGCCATCCGCGTGCTCTCCGGCGAGGGGCCGTTCGATCTCGCCGAAATGGCCCTCGCCCTGGCCGAGGAAATGGCGGTCCTCGCGGGCGCGGCCGCGACACGCGAAGAGGCGCGCCACAAGCTGCGGGCGTCGGTCGCCGAGGGCCGAGCCATCGCGACCCTGAAGCGCTGGATTGCGGCGCAGGGCGGCGATCCGTCCGTGGTGGACGATCCAAGCCGGCTCCCGCAGGCGCCGGTCGTGAAGCCGTATCTTCCTCCCAAGGCTGGCTTTGTCGCCAAGCTGCCCGCGCTCGCGTTCGGCCTCGCGGCGATGCGCCTTGGCGCGGGACGGGAGACCAAGGATGCGGCCATCGATCCATCCGTCGGCATTGTGCTGCACGCCAAGGTGGGCGATCGCGTCCAGACGCACCGCCCGATGTTCACCGTGCACGCGCGCACGCAGGAGGACGCTATCCGCTGCATCGAGGAACTCGAGCGCGTCATCGAGATCTCGGACGATCCCGTCGAGGCGCCGCCGCTGGTTTTGGCCCGCATCGACCGAAGCGACGCTGCGCCCCACGCGGATCTCATGGAGGCCGCGCGAGAGGCGCGCGAGCGGGCGTATGTGCCGTATTCCGGCTTCGCGGTGGGCGCGGCGCTGGAGCTGGCGGACGGGCGCATCGTGACGGGCGCGAATGTCGAGAATGCTTCGTATGGGCTCACCAACTGCGCCGAGCGATCCGCCGTATTTCGCGCCGTGGCGGAGAGCGCGCCGGGCGCGAGGCCCGCGATTCGCGCGGTCGCCGTCATCGCGGACAGCCCCGATCCCGTCTCGCCCTGCGGCGCGTGCCGGCAGGTGCTGGCGGAATTCTGTTCGCCCGAGACGCCCGTGTATCTCGGCAATCTGAGCGGCGCCGTCGCGGAGACCTCTGTGGGCGCGCTTCTTCCGGGCGCGTTTAGCGATGAACAGATGGCCAACGTCAGGCGTCAGGACAAGGAGGCGTGAACCTTGGCATCACCCGTCATTTGGGCGCGCGATGTGCGCGGCAAAGCGAGAGACGAGATCGATCCGGAGTACCGCTGGAATCTCGAAGACATCTATCCGGATGAACAGGCGTGGCGCAAAGACGCCGAACGGGCCCGTTCACTCGCCGGGCAGTTCGTTCAATATCGCGGCCAGCTGAATGCCTCGGGCGAAAAGCTTCTCGATGCGCTCCGCGCGCACGACGAATTGAGTCAGGTGCTCTGGAAGCTGTTCGTGTACGCCAAGATGAAGCTCGACGAGGACACGACGGAGAGTTGGCGACAGGCTCTCTTTGCGGAGGCTCAGCGTCTGGCGGCCGAAATTCAGGCGCTGACGTCGTTTTTCTACCCGGAGCTGGTTCAACTGCGCCCCGACGACGTGGAACGCTGGCTGAACGAGGTGGAGGGCCTGAAGCTGTACCGGTTCTTCCTCGAGGAGACGCTGCGCCAGCGCGATCACGTCCTCAGCCCGGAGCAGGAGGAGGTCTTGGCGCAGTTCAGCGAGGTGCTTCACGCGCCGTCCGAGATCTTCGAGATGTACAACAACGCCGACACGGTGTTTCCGGTCATCCAGGACGAGAACGGCGAGGCCGTGCAAGTCACGCACGCCTTGTACCACGAGCTGTTGGAGCGGCGCGATCGCGGCGTGAGAGAGCGCGCCTTCCACGCGGTGTACGACACGTACAAGAAGCACCGCAACACCATCGCGGCGCTGTATGCGGCGAACGTCAAGCGAAACGTGGTGAACGCCCGCGTGCGCCGGTATCCTTCGGCGCTCGATGCGGCGCTCGACGGCGACAGGATTCCTCGGTCGGTGTACGAGAACCTGATCCGGGCCGTGCGCGACTCCATTCCGGCTCTGCAGTCGTATCTCGCCTTGCGCAAGCGGGCGCTCGGGCTCGACGAGCTGCACATGTGGGATTTGTACGTGCCGCTCGTGGGCGAGATCGACTGGAAGGTGCCCTATGCCGAGGCGCGCGAGACGGTGCTTGAGGCCGTGAAGGTGTTTGGCGACGCGTACGCGAGCGCCGCCCGGCAGGGACTGTACGGTCGATGGGTGGACGTGTACGAGACGCGTGGCAAGCGATCCGGTGGATACTCGTGGGGCACGTACGGGACACACCCGTATATCCTGCTCAACTACACGGATTCCGTCCAGGACATGTTCACGCTGGCGCACGAGCTCGGGCACTCGATGCACAGCTACTTTTCCCGCAAAACACAGCCCTACATTTACAGCGACTACACCATCTTTGTCGCCGAAGTGGCGTCGACGGTGAATGAGACCATCCTGTACGACTTTCTTCTCGGCCGGGAACAAGATCTCCGCCGGCGGGCGTACCTGCTCAACCGGCAGGTGGAGACCATCCGCACGACGCTCGTCGCGCAGACGCTGTACGCGGAGTTCGAGAAGCGGACGCACGAGCGCATCGAGTCAGGGGGCGCCATCACCGCGGATTGGCTGGACGAAGTCTTTTACGAGCTGAACCGGGCGTATTACGCGCCGGAAGTGACGGTGGACGACGACATCGCTCACGGTTGGATGCGGATCCCGCACTTTTACTCCGCGTTCTACGTGTACAAATACGCGACCGGCATTTCGGCCGCGCTCGCCCTCGTGGAACGGATCCGGAGCGAGAAAGATGCGGCGGTCGAGCGATATCTGCAATTTCTTTCCTCGGGGAGTTCGAACACGTCGATTGAGCTCCTGCGGATGGCGGGCGTCGACATGACGAGCGACGTCCCTGTTCGCCAGGCGCTCGAGCGGTTCGGGCGGCTGACGGAGGAACTTGGGGGACTCTTGGCGGCGCGCTGACTATGCGCGCCGCAGGGCGCACCTGGGGATGTCCACAGTGACCGTCGTGCCTGTTCCGACCTGGGAACGAACCGAGATGGAACCGCCGTGCGACTCGACGATGTGTTTGCACACGAACAGTCCGAGGCCCGTTCCGCTGGATTTGGTGGTGTAGAACGGCCGGAAAATGTGCTCCACGTTTTCGATCCCGCAACCGTTGTCGGTCACCTGGACGAGCACACGGTCTTCCCGCCCGGCCACATCCAGCGCCACCACGGCGTTCGGGCGTTCCCGGCAGGCCTGAATGGCATTCTGAACGAGATTGATGAGGACCTGCTTGATTTGAGAAGGGCGGACGGCGGCCAGGATTGGGGTGGCGGGGACGCGGAGCTCAAGTTCGATGCCGCAGAGGCTCGCTTCTGGCCCGAGGAAGCGATGGACGGATCGCGCAAGTTCGGCCATGTCCACTTCCGCCGCCGCTTCGCGTTCGGGGCGGCACAAGCCCATGAAATCCTCCAGCAGTTCCCGTATCCGGTCCAACTCGCTGATGGTCAGTTCGAGGTAAGCGCGATCTTTCTCGTCGCACCGCTCGGCAAAAAGCTGCAAAAATCCGCGGGCGGTGGTGAGCGGATTTCGAATCTCGTGCGCGATGCCGGCGCACAATTGGGCCAAGGCCGACAATTTCTCGAATTCCTGCAATTTCTTTCGCGTGCGTTCGATCACGGATTGGCTTCTTCGCGCAAGCATCCGCTCGCAGGTCGTCCACGCTTGGGTCGCGGCGTGGGCGAGGTGCAGCGCGAGGCGCGCGAGATGGCGCGGATCATCCCACGGCATACGCCGGACCACCGCGAGATGGCGCGCTCGTCCGACGGCCGCGGGCAGCCTCGTCCATGCGGTCCACCACCGGTCGACGCGCGCGACGGACACCCGTGGTTCACCCGCATCCCTTGGCGCAAAGGGCCGCGGTTCGTGCGCTACCGAGGCGAGGGTTTCGCACCATGCCGTGTTCAGGAAGGCGTCGATCTCGTCCGGCCTCCAGTCGCCGTGCGCTGCGCTGGTCAGGACGCTGCCTTCGGCGTCCAGGATGAGGCACAGAAAGGGTTCGGCGTCCGGATGTGTGGCGGCGAGATCGCGCAGGAACTCGAAAAAGGACGTTTCGCGCGCGCTCGCTCGGACCAAGCGGGAGGATGCCCGGAGGCGGGCGGGAGATGATGTGTCCGAGACCTCTTCAGGCCTGCAGACCTCGTTGTCGTTGGAAGCCATGGGTGCGTATCCAGAGCCCAACTTGACGACCACCTTTGACGTCATGCCGAACACATTTCTACACTTGTATTCATTATGCGACTTGCGAGAGTAGCGCACAAGGTGGTGAATTCCAGTTCACGCCCGTTCGACAAAACTTGTCAAATCTCGATCTCGAACGGCGCGCTTCGAACCTCTTTGCGCAAGCGGTTCAAAGCGGGGGCGGCGCGTCCGGATGTCCGCTCGCAAAGCGCGCGGTGCGGCGGTGGAGGTCGGCGAACACGCTTTCGGCTTGCGCGAGCGCCGCAAGGCCTGCCTCGGTGACGCCGCCTGGCACGCAGATGGCGTCCAGCACTTCCGCGAAGGACCAGCCGGTCTCCAGCAGGCGCGCGAAGCCGATGGCGGTCTCCCGAATGAGCGCGGCCGCTTCGGCGCGGTCCATCGATCCGACGGCAGCCGCGGCGTTCGACCAGGCGAGACAGAGCCGCGCAAGGAAAGCTGGGCCGCAGCTGGTGAGATCGGCCGCGAGGCGCACCTGTTCTTCCGGGACGGAAAACGGCTTGCCAAGGGGGGCGAGGAGTCGCTCGACGCGCCGCTTGACGTCTGGATGAGTCGCCTCAGGGTAAATGACGACAATGACGCCCGCCTTCGCCCATTGGGTGAGGCTCGGCACGATTTTGACCGGCGCGGCGGGAGTGAGGCGGCGCCAGGCGGCGAGATCGGCCGTCGAGATGGTGGTCACGAGGAGGCTGCTCGGCATAAGCCGCGGGCCGATGTCGCGAACCACGCCTTCTCCGTCCGGGGCGCGCGTGCAGATGAACACCGCGTCGCACATGTCCGCGATGGTCTGGAGGTCTTGGGCCACCTCGATGCGGGGATGGCGTGCGGCCACGAGGGCGGCCTTTTCCGGCGTGCGGTTGAACACGAGGACGCGATCGCCAGACGTCTCCGCAAACAAGGCGGCCAGCATGCCGCCCATGTTTCCGGTCCCGATGATGCCGATGGTCATGGTGGGCCACCCCCGATGCGATCTCGCTCTTGCCATGTATATGTCGCCCTTCAGCCCTTTAGACGCGCGCGGCAGGGTCTGGTACAATACAAGCGGAACAGCACCCGAGATCAGACGAAGCTTGGAGATGGGAGGATTTCTGTGCCAAAGAAGACGGTGGAAGATGTCGCGTGGCAGGGCAAGCGCGCGCTGGTGCGCGTCGACTTCAACGTGCCCATGGACGATGCGCGCCGAATCACGGATGACACGCGCATTCGCGCGGCGCTGCCGACCATCACCTATCTGTCGGATCGCGGCGCTCGCGTCATTTTGATGAGCCACCTCGGCCGGCCGAAGGGAGAGCCGAATCCCAAGTACTCCCTCCAACCGGTGGCGGAGCATCTGGCGTCGCTTCTTCCGGGGAAACGCGTGTCGTTTTGCCCGGCGGCCGTCGGGGATGAGGCGCAGGCGGCGGTGTCGGCGCTCGCGGACGGGGACATCCTGCTCTTGGAGAACGTCCGCTTCTACCCCGGTGAGGAGAAGAACGATCCCGCCTTCGCCCGGCAACTGGCCGATCTCGGCGACGTGTTTGTGAACGACGCGTTCGGTTCGGCGCACCGCGCGCACGCGTCGACGGCCGGGATCGCGGCCTATCTGCCCTGCGTGGCGGGCTTCCTGATGGAGAAGGAAGTCGGCATCATGGGCAAGGCGCTCGCCCATCCGGAGCGTCCGTTTGTCGCGATCATCGGGGGCGCCAAGGTGTCGGACAAGATCAAGGTGATTGAGAATCTGCTGCCCAAGGTGGACGCGCTCATCATCGGAGGGGGCATGGCCAACACCTTCCTGGCGGTCGAAGGCCACGACATGGCGAAGTCCCTCGTCGAGGAGGACGCCAAGGATACAGCGCGGCACCTGCTCGATCTCGCCCGCACATCGAACCGCAAGCTGCTGCTTCCGGTGGACGTGGTGGCGGCCAAGGCGTTTGCGCCGGACGCGGAGCACACGGTGCGGCTCGTGAGCGAGCTGCAGCCCGACGAGATGGCGCTCGACATCGGGCCTGTGAGCGTGGAGATGTTCCGCAGCGAGATCCTCGGCGCAAAGACCGTCATCTGGAACGGGCCGATGGGCGTGTTCGAGATGCCCGCGTTTGCCAAAGGCACGTTTGCCATCGCGCAGGCCATGGCGGAGGCGGATGCCACCACCATCGTCGGCGGCGGCGATTCCGTGGCGGCGGTGGAACAGGCCGGCGTGGCGGATCGGATGACGCACGTGTCCACGGGCGGCGGCGCGTCCCTCGAGTTCTTGGAGGGCAGGACGTTGCCTGGTGTGGCCGCGATCGAGGAAAAGTGAGGAGGTCTTTTGGATGGCGAGGACGCCCCTTCTCATGGGCAATTGGAAGATGTACAAGACCGTGGCGGAGGCCCGCGCGTTTGCGGAAGCCTTGGGGCAGCAGTCGCAGAGGCTCGACGGCCGAATGGAGTACGCCATCTGCGCGCCGTACACATGTCTGCACGTGCTGCGCGTGATGCTGCCGGCGCAGGTGCGGCTGGGTGCACAGAATGTATTCCCAGAAAAGGAAGGTGCTTATACAGGCGAAATCGCGCCGGGCATGCTTGCCGAGTTCGGGACGAAATATGTCCTGGCTGGACACTCAGAGCGCCGCATGCTGTTCGGGGAATCGGATCAGTTCATCAACCAGAAGGTGAAGGCCATCGCAGCGAACGGCATGACGCCCGTCCTGTGCGTCGGTGAGAATTCATCGCAGAAGGAGGACGGCGTGACCAAAGAGGTGGTCACGGGCCAGGTCCTGCAGGGACTCGATGGTCTCTCGGCCGAAGAGGTCGCGCGCGCGGTGGTTGCGTACGAGCCGGTCTGGGCCATCGGCTCCGGCAAGGCGGCGACGCCCGCCGATGCGGAGGAAGTGGCACAGGCCATTCGCGCCGCGGTCGCGGAGGCGTGGTCGGCGGAGGCGGCGGAAGGGTTGCGCGTCCTGTACGGAGGCAGCGTCAAGCCCGAGAACGTCGCTTCGTTCGTGCGGGAGCCCAATCTCGACGGCGCGCTCGTCGGCGGCGCGAGCCTCGATCCCACGTCGTTCGCGGCCATGGCGGAAGCCATCAGGGAGGTGCTGGAATGAGCGGATTCGCGCGCAAACCGCGCCCGAACGGCAAAGGGCCCGTTGCGCTCATCATCCTCGACGGCTTCGGGCTGAGTCCGCACCACGAGGGGAACGCCGTGTATCTGGCCAGGACGCCGAATTTTGATCACTACTGGGAGACCTACCCGCACACGACGCTTCAAGCGTCGGGCGAGGCCGTGGGCTTGCCGGAAGGGCAGTTCGGCAATTCGGAAGTCGGCCACTCGAACATCGGCGCGGGCCGCGTCTTGTATCAGGATCTGACTCGCATCACGAAAGCCATCCGCGAGGGCGACTTCTTCCAGAACGAGGTCCTCGTGCGGGCCATGGATTTGGCGATCCGCCGCAAGAAGACGCTCCACATCTGCGGCCTCGTGTCGGACGGCGGCGTCCACAGCCACATCGATCACCTGTTCGCCCTCCTGCGGATGGCGGCAGGGCGAAAGGTGCCGCGCGTTGCGGTGCATGCGTTTCTCGACGGCCGGGATACGCCGCCGACCACGGGGGTGGGCTACCTGACCCAACTTCAGGCGCTCATGGACGATCTCCAGACAGGCGTCATCGCCACGGTGATGGGGCGGTACTACGCGATGGATCGCGACAGGCGCTGGGAGCGCGTCAAACAGGCGTACGACGCGATGGTCCACGGCGAGGGCGAGCGCCAACAGGACGTGATCGCGGCGGTCAAGGCGAGCTACGAGGCGGAGGTCACGGACGAATTTGTGAAGCCCATTGTGCACGTGGACGCGGACGGCAAGCCGCTGGCGACGGTGGAAGACGGAGACAGCCTCATTTTCTTCAATTTCCGGCCGGATCGCGCCATTCAGCTGTCGCTCGCCCTCACGGACCCAGGGTTTGACGGGTTTGACCGCGGCCCGAATCCGCCGAAGGTGCACTTTGTCTCGATGACGAAGTACAGCGACGACGTGAAGAGCGAAATCGCGTACCCGCCCGATTTTCCGAAGGAGACCTACGGCGAGGTCGTTTCGAAGGCGGGGCTCACGCAGCTTCGCATTGCCGAGACCGAGAAGTTCCCGCACGTGACCTTCTTCTTCTCCGGCGGGCGCGAGGAGCCGTTTCCGGGCGAGGAGCGCGTGCTCATCCCGTCGCCCAAGGTGGCGACGTACGACCTGAAGCCGGAGATGAGCGCCTATGAGGTGGCGGACGCCGCAGCCAAGCGGATTCGCTCGGGCGAGATCGACACCATGATCCTGAACTTCGCCAATCCGGACATGGTGGGTCACACCGGCTCGCTCGAGGCGGCCATCAAGGCGTGCGAGGCGGTCGACGAGTGCCTGAAGACCGTGATGGACGCCATTTTCGACATGGACGGCGTCGCCATCATCACGGCCGATCACGGCAACGCCGACGTGATGATCTACCCCGACACGGGCGAGGTGTGCACGACGCACACCACGAACCCTGTGCCGTGTATCGTCACCGTGCCGGGGCTCAAGTTGCGCGAGGGCGGCATTTTGGCCGATCTCGCCCCGACGCTGCTCGATCTGCTCGGCGTGCCGCAGCCCGCGGCGATGACCGGCAAGACGTTGATTCAACACTGAACGCACACACGCACGAAAAGGAGAGGATCGCGATGTCCGAGATCTTTGACGTCCATGCGCGAGAGGTGCTCGACTCCCGAGGCAATCCCACGGTCGAGGTGGAGGTGGAGCTCGAGTCCGGCGCGAAGGGCCGCGCGATTGTGCCGTCCGGCGCGTCGACGGGCGCCCACGAGGCGGTGGAGCTTCGCGACGGCGACAAAGGCCGTTATCAAGGCAAGGGCGTCCTGAAGGCGGTCAAGAACGTGAACGAGATCATCACGCCGGAGATCATCGGCGAGGACGCGCTCGATCAGATCGCCATCGACAACCTGCTCATCTCGCTCGACGGCACGCCCAACAAGGGCAAGCTCGGCGCGAACGCCATCCTCGCGGTGTCCATCGCGGTGGCGAAGGCTGCGGCGGCGGAGGTGGGCCTTCCCCTGTACCGGTACCTCGGCGGCACGTACGCGCACACGCTGCCGACGCCCATGATGAACATCCTGAACGGGGGTAAGCACGCCGACAACACGGTGGACATCCAGGAGTTCATGGTGGTGCCGCACGGCGCGCCGACGTTCCGCGAGGCGCTGCGCATGGGCGCCGAGATCTTCCACAGCCTGAAGAAGGTGCTCTCGGACAAAGGCCTCGCCACGACGGTCGGCGATGAGGGCGGGTTTGCGCCCAACCTGAAGACGAACGAGGAGGCCATTCAGGTCATCGTCGAGGCCATCGAAAAGGCCGGCTACAAGCCGGGTGAGGAAGCTTCCATCGCGCTCGACATCGCCTCGACGGAGCTGTACAAGGGCGGACAGTATCACTTCGAGGGCGAGGGCGTGACGCGATCGGCCGATGAGCTGATTCACTACTACGAAGGGCTGCTCGCCAAGTATCCGATCCTCTCCATCGAAGACGGCCTCGCGGAGGACGACTGGGACGGATGGAAGAACCTGACCGCTGCGCTCGGCGGCAAGGTGCAGCTGGTGGGCGACGACCTGTTTGTGACGAACGTGGAACGGCTGAAGATGGGGATCGATCGCGGCGTGGGCAATTCGATCCTCGTCAAGGTGAACCAGATCGGTACGCTCACGGAGACGTTCGCCGCGGTGGAGCTCGCGAAGAAGAACCGATACACGGCCATCATCTCACACCGCTCGGGCGAGAGCGAGGACACGACCATCGCCGACATCGCCGTGGCGTTGAACACGGGGCAAATCAAGACGGGTGCGCCGAGCCGGACGGATCGCGTGGCCAAGTACAACCAGTTGCTGCGCATCGAGGAGGAGCTGGGCGCGGCCGCCGTCTACGCCGGGCGCGGCGCGTTTGTGCAAGGTTGACAGCCGTGCTAGACTAAGTTTGGGATTCGGGGAGCGGAGGTGACAAGACCATGATGCTGGCGGCCAAGATTGCGCTTGTGGCGCTCTGTGCCTTGCTCGTGCTTGTCATCCTGCTCCAGTCGGGAAGAAGCGCGGGCCTGTCCGGCGTCATCACGGGCGGCGCGAACCAGTTTTCCAACCGGCGCCCGAGAGGCGTCGACTCGCTGTTGGCCCGCGTCACCGTGGTGCTCGCGGTGCTCCTGTTCCTCGTGACGGGGCTCATCGCGGTGATGTATCACTACAACGTGCACTAGATGCGCGACATTCCGAGTTGAACCAGGCTTCAGGTGCTCTTCTGCGGCGCAGAAGGGCTCCTTTTTTGCGCGCGGATGAAAGGGAGGAACGGCGATGGGGAAGGCGCTCTGGCTTTTGGCAACGGCGGTGTTTGTGGTCTCGCTCGATCTGCGTCCGCCCATCACGTCCATCGGGCCGCTCGTCCTCACCATCCAGCGATCGCTCCACATGAACGCCGCGGAGGTCAGCCTGCTCACGTCCATTCCCGTATTTTGCATGGGCGTGTTCGCGCCGCTCACAGGCGCGGTGGCTGCGCGGCTCGGCATGAACCGCGCGGTGTTCGCGTGCGTCTCGCTCGTCGGCGTTGCGACGCTCGTCCGATTCTTTGCGCACGCGTCCTGGCTGTTGCTGTTGTCCGCATTTGCGGCAGGCGTCGGCATTGCCGTCTGCGGGCCGCTGCTTTCTGGATTCATCAAACATCATTTCGGCGAGCGCGCCCCGGCCGTGATCGGCCTGTACTCGGTCGGGATTGGCCTTGGCGCCCTCGCCAGCGCCGCGCTCTCCATCCCGTTGGCACAGGCGCTCGGGTCCTGGCAGGGATCGCTCGGCATGTGGACGGGGCTCGCGTTGCTGGGGCTCATCGCGTGGGTGCCGGTGCTTCGCGGCGCGCGCCGCAGTGCCGAAGGCGGCCATGGCGAAGTCGGAAGTGAGTCCGGCGGCGCGATTCCGACGCGATCCCCCTGGCGAGCCGGGAGGGCCTGGCTGCTGCTTTTGGCGTTCGGCCTGCAATCCGGCATCTACTACTCCACGACGACTTGGCTTGCACCTCGCGCCGAAGAGCTCGGCTACTCGGCGGGCGGCGCGGGCGTGGTGCTGACGGTGTTCGCGCTCATTCAGATGTTCGCGAGCCTTCTCTTGCCCGTGGCCATGAGCTGCAGCCAACATCGCGCGCCGTGGCTCGTGGCGTCGGCATCCTTCACGCTGGCGGGACTGGTGATCTGCGCCCTTCCGCTTCCCGCGTGGAGCGCCTGGGCGGCGGATGCGCTTCTTGGCGTCGGTCTCGGCGGATTGTTTCCCATTCTGCTCATCCTGCCTCTTGACGAGACGACAAACGGCGACGACGCGAGCCGCTGGACAGCCATGATGCAGTGCGGCGGATACATCATCTCCGGCGTGGTGCCCATCGCGGCGGGCGCCATCAAAGACGCAACCGGCAACTTTCTGGACTCGTTCTGGCTGCTCGTGGCGCTTGCCGCTGGGCTCGTGATCTGCTCGCTCTTCCTTCACAAGCGGGCGCCCCGCCAGAAGGCCGCTTGAAACGCGCTTGGCGTTCATTTGCCGCACGGGACAAATTTCTTCTCCCGCGTGTGGCGATCTCGTCCATTTGAGTTCATACTAGTAGCAACGCACGCGGGTGCATCCGGCGAATGGACGATGGAGTGAAGCCTTCTTGTGGAAAGAGCGATTGCTTGAATACATGCGTTCGGAGGAATACAGGCCGAGCACGGTCCAGGAACTGTGCGAGCGGCTCGGCGTCACAAGCGCGGCGGATTTTCGCGCGTTTGTCCGCCTTCTGAACGAGATGGAAGACGCGGGGGATCTCGTTCGCACCAAAAACAACCGCTACGCGCTGCCTGAGTCGATGAATTTCATCGCGGGCAAGCTCCAGCTCAAGGCGCGAGGATACGGCTTTGTCATCCCGGACCATGAGGCGGAGGCGGATATCTACATCCCACAGTCCGCGCTGAACGGCGCCATGAGCGGAGACCGCGTTCTCGTGCGCCTGCGGGACGAACGCGGCAAGGGATCGCAGGCGCACCGCGAGGGCGAGATCGTCAAAATTCTGGAGCGCGGGAACGACCGAATCGTCGGCCAGATTGCCATCTACGCGCATCATGCGTTCGTCACGCCGCTCGACAAGCGGTTCCCGGAGGACGTGTTCGTCCCCAAGGACGCCGTGGGCGGCGCGCACGACGGGCAGGTGGTCGTGGTGGAACTCACGTCGTACCCCACGGCCACGCACGGTCCGGTGGGACGGGTGGTGGAAGTCCTCGGCCATCCGGACGAGCCTGGCGTGGACATTTTGGCGATTGTGCGCAAGTACAACCTTCCGGAGGCTTTCCCCGAGGACGTGCTGGCTGAGGCCGAGCGGATCCCGGTGGAGATCCCTCCGGACGAGATCGCGCGGAGAAGGGATTTTCGCAGCGAGACCATTGTGACCATCGACGGCGACGACGCCAAGGATCTCGACGACGCGGTTCACGTGAAACGCCTGCCGAACGGCCACTACGAGCTCGGCGTGCACATCGCCGATGTGGGCTTCTATGTCAAGGAAAACAGTCCGCTTGACAAAGAGGCCTTCCGGCGGGGGACGAGCGTGTATTTGGTCGATCGCGTCATTCCCATGCTGCCTCAGCGCCTGTCCAACAACATCTGCTCGCTCAATCCGAAGGTGGATCGCCTCACGATGTCGTGCGTGATGGAGATCGACGGACAGGGCCGCGTCGTGTCCCACGAGATTGTGCCGAGTGTGATTCGGACGGCGGAGCGGATGACGTACAACGACGTGCGAAAAATCCTCGAGGATGGCGACGACGAGCTGAGGGCGCGTTACGCGCCGCTCGTGCCCATGTTCGAGCTCATGCGCGAACTGGCGCTCATTCTGCGGGAAAAGCGCTTGCGGCGCGGCGCCATTGACTTCGACTTCGACGAAATCAAGGTTCGTGTGAACGATCTCGGCGAACCCACCGCCATCGAACCGCGCCCTCGCTCCATTGCGGAGCGGATCATCGAGGAGTTCATGCTCGCCGCCAACGAAACCGTGGCCGAACATTTCCATTGGCTGGGTGTGCCGTTCATCTATCGCGTGCATGACGAGCCAGATCCAGACAAGATCATTCATCTCAATCTGTTCCTGCACAACTTTGGGTACCATGTGAAGGGATCCGCCGGGGGCAAGGTCCATCCGCGCGCGCTTCAGGAAGTGTTGAACCAGGTCGAGGGCAAGCGCGAGGCGCGGATGATCTCGATGGTCATGCTCCGATCGATGCAACAGGCGAAGTACCGCCCCGAGTGCACCGGTCACTTTGGGCTTGCGGCGGAGTATTACACGCACTTCACGTCGCCCATCCGCCGGTACCCGGATCTGGCCATTCACCGCATCATACGCGAGGTGTTGACGCGCGGCTCCCTGAGTCCGCAGCGCGAGGCGCAGCTCCGCGAGTTTGTCGCGGACGCGAGCCGACAGTCGACCGAGCGGGAGCGAATCGCCCAGGAGGCCGAGCGCGAGGTCGACCAGTTAAAGATGGTCGAGTACATGCAGGCGCACATCGACGAGGAATTCGACGGTATCATCTCGGGCGTCGTCCCGTTTGGCCTGTTTGTGCAGCTGGACAACGGTGTCGAGGGACTGATTCACATCAGCGAGCTGTCGGACGATTATTACGTATTGCACGAGCGGCAGATGGCGCTCATCGGGGAGCGGACCCGGCGCGTGTTTCGGATTGGCGATCCCGTCCGCGTGGTCGTGATTCGTGCGGCAAAAGAAGATCTGCGGGTTGACTTTGGACTCGTGGAACACCTGCGCGAAGCCACGTACGTCGGTGGGGAAGGCCCCGGCGCCATCGTGTATGATGAGGATCTGACGCCCAAAGAGCGCCGGGAAACAGAGCGGCGCCGGCGGGAGGCATCACGGACTCGCGGGCCGCGAAGGGAGAGGGATGCGCCGAGCGGGCGGTCCGGCCGTGGAGCAGGCGCGGGGCGGTCGGTGCGCCTGTCTGACTGGGACGACGGTGAGGAAGATCGTTCCGCGCCCGCGGGCGACCAGTTGCCTGAGCTCCCGTATGACGTCTGGGACGCGGAGTATCCCGATCCTCGGGCGCGCCGTGGACGCAAGGCGGGAGGCCGCCGCGGGGGAACCGGCTCGGCGCGAGAAGATGGGAAGCCGGGCGGGCAATGGGAGCCAGCGTCGGCTCGGCGCGGCGGTTACCGCACCTGGCCCACGTGGGAGGCGGAAGGAAGCGGCGGTCAGCGGTCGAGGAAGGGCAAGGCCGGATCGTCGCGGCGAGGAGAGCCAGCGGCTGGGAAGCGCAAATCGGAGACAGGGAAATCGGGCAAGCGCGGTTCGCGTAAAAAGCGCGGACGCTGAGACGGACGGGCCCCGTCGTGCGGGCAAGGGGCTCCTCGTCGACTTCCGGACACGGCGGCGAATCGCGCGCCCGTCAGGGCATCGGAGTGAACTGGGATGGCGAGATCGCAGGGAATTCGGTTGATAGCGCAAAATCGGAAAGCGTACCACGATTATTTCATCGAAGAGACGTACGAAGCGGGGCTCGTGCTGACCGGCACGGAGATCAAGTCGATCCGCAAAGGGTCCGTCAGCTTGCGAGATGCGTATGCGCGCGTGGATGACGGGGAAGTGTTCATCTACAACATGCATATCGCGCCCTACGAGCAAGGCAATCGGTTCAATCACGATCCGCTTCGGCCGCGCAAATGCCTGTTGCACAAGAAGGAGATCCATCACTTGTACGGCGCGGTGCGGCAGCGCGGCGTGACCTTGGTGCCTACCAAAATCTATATCAAGGACGGTTGGGCCAAGGTGGAGCTCGCTCTCGCAAAGGGCAAGAAGCTGTACGACAAGCGCGAAGCTGCGAAGGAGCGCGACGCAACCCGCGAGATTCAGCGAGCCCTGCGCGCGCGTGCGCGAGGGGAATGACGGGCCTTGTTCCGCACGGACGGTTGGTCGTCTGCCTCAGAGAGGGACATGATGGAAATGGGTTGATCTGTCTTCGGAATGGAGTATAATAAGGTGTGCTGTTGAACGATAGGCGATTCGCTTGAGACATGCCGAACGGCTGTCGCCAAAACGCGGGGGCGTTTTGGATTCGACGGGGACTGTTCGAGCATGTACGGCGGGCCGTGGGGCTGCGACCACGTTATGCACGCAGGTCTAAATTTAACTGGCAAAGCGAATCGCTTTACCACTCAAAACAAGCTCGCTCTCGCTGCTTAATCCAGCGAGACCGTTGCGTGATGCGTCGCCTGCGCGCGTCGCGTAACGTCATCTGAGCAGGCTGGCGGCATCCCTCGTTCGCGGGGGTGTCGCGAGACATCAGCGAACTTGCCTGTGCACCAGCGTGACCGTCCGCGGGTCACAGGGACATGAATCGACGGTCTACGCCCGTAGATGTACATGTGGCGAGGTCTTCGGACGCGGGTTCGATTCCCGTCGCCTCCACCATGCATAACCCTAACTCGCAAGTTGCAATCGAATTCGTCGGTTCCGTCGTCGAACGTGATGATGACGGAGTCGACGAATTCTTGTATGATGGCCTTTTTCGCCGCGTCGTCTCCGTGGAGGAGCTGGTACTTCTTTTCGCGGATCACAGCCTCAATCGCCGCATCGTCAAGATGGTCTCGTTTTTCCATGACTTCAAGACGAACAAGCGCTTTTTCGATTTCATCCTTCCGGTCCTTTGCTTCATTTGAACCGCCTTCAGCGCCTTCTCTGCGTAAGCCTCGACAAACGCATCTTTGAGCAACCGTGCAGTTTTCAGGTCAAGCGCATCCAGGACCGCGCGGACCTGTTGGTAGACCTCCTCCTGCAACGCCTTGGGTGTGGCGTCCAAGAGATTGCGCATGAAGTGGGTCTGCTACCGTTCCACGTGCAGCCTTGAAATTCGGTCTGAAGTGCCTTGACGAGTCCGCTATGGCTGTCGAACACGACGATGTCGACGCCGCTCAAACCGCGTTGCTTCAGCCAGGCGAAAAATTCCCGCCAACTCGATTCGGATTCGCTATTCCCAAGCATCAGCCCAAGAATCTCACGATATCCCTCGTCATTCACGCCGACGGCAATCAAAGCCGCGCGCGAACGAATGCGTCCGTCTTCCCGAATCCAGAGGACCAGGGCATCGACGAGCAGAAACGGATAGCGGTGCTCGGCGAGGCTTCGGTGGTTCCACGCCTGGACGATTGGGTCAAGGCGTTTGCACAGGTCCGAAACCGTCGATTTCGAAAGGGACGTGCCACACAACTGCTCCGTAAGCTTGGTCACATCTCGGGTAGACACGCCGTTCACCACCATCTCCATCAAGGCGAGGAGAAAAGCTTGCTCGCTACGCTGATACCGAACAAAAAGCTCGGTTGAGAATTCGCCATTTCGAACCCTCGGCACACGTAACACGAGCCTTCCCACCCGTGTGGTGAGCGTGCGCGTGACGGCCCTATTGCGGTAACCCCTTCGCGCCTCTGTACGCTCGTAGGGTGCGGCCTTCAGCTGTTCTTAAACCTGCGCTTGGAGATTGGAGAATTGGATGAACGCCGCTCTCCACCAGCTTGGCAATCCCTCCATCCCGCTGAAAGAGCCCTTCCAAAATCGCGTCGTCCACGGTAATCTGGTATTGAGCCATTGGGGAACCCTCCTTGAGATGTGTGATTTTGTCCAACTCACATTCTACCGAAGAGGGCCCGGATGGCTCTTCATGTTTTCGGTTGGCAGCCCCTTTTTACACATGATATCGGACACAACTTATCGGATTTCGATGTACCGCGTATTCATGTTTCACGCGCCTCCTCTGGGGAAAGGATGGCGCGTGAGAGATGAAGAATTGCGCCAAGTTTAGGCCATCTCGCAGTTTATCCAAACATATGTTCGTAAAAACTTGCTCGGAATCGTATAATAGAAATCGTCGTAGACGACCTAGCGGTCTGAGGGTGTGGTAAACCACCTCCCGGTCATGGGGCGGTGTGGCTCCCGTTCGGGTAGCGGGAGGTGGTCCGAATGAAGGTTAAGCTTCAGGTAATTCCCATACCTGTAGGTCACCTTTGGCTCTTTGCGTTTCGCATCGAGTTCGATAAAGACTGATGGCCAGCCCGTGCCACCGAGCTGACCATCGCTTAACCGTATCTGTGAGCTCATTCGGCCCGAACGGCCGCTACACCGTCCGTCGCCCCTACTCGTTCCCGCGAGTGGGGGCACTTATATTATACACCTCTTCCCCGCTTTTTCTCCGCCTCTCTTGCAGTTTTCCTCATCATCCAATGCTCGTCCGATGGTGCTATCACCATATTTAGTTATTTGCGTTGTTCCCAAACGGTATATACTCACTATGAGAACACATGTTTGTATAAGAGGTGTCCCTATGCACCGTCCTACCGCCTTACTTCGCCAGTTGCTCATTCTCGAACTCATCCAAGCGTATAGCGCACGCGAGTTAGGGCGCGTCAAGGCAGAGATGCCCGCGGACGGTTTGGAGGTCATCGAGCGTTCCCATGAACGAATGACAGGTGCCACGATTCGACATGGGGGTGGGGAATTCATCCCGATAATTTTGAGGAATGTAGGCCGATAATCTTGGGGAATTCTCATCAATTATTGGGGATTTTACACCCGATGTTGACAGCTTGGTACGCCGGTAGAGCCGGTAACCGCCGCCAAGAGGCGGCGCTGAACGAGCAGGAGTCAGCAGAGGTCATCGTACGCAGGTGAGCGGTCACCCGCGGAAGGACCGACCATGAAACGAGGATGGACTGGATGCGTTCATACGGCGAGCAAAGACAGTAGAAAACCCCGGACGGGGCCTTGAACCGGAAGGAAGCGGTGAAGCCGCAGGGGTCCGGGTATCAAGGGCCGAGTTCGTCGTTGGCGATTCGACGAATGGATACGGCGGCGGGTGCGGATGTGCATCTGGACTCGATACCGAGAACTGCGCGCACTCGGGATAGCGCAACACGTCGTCCACATGACGGCGAATTCGCGCATCGGGCCGTGGTTCATGGCCAAGATACTGAACGGTATCCTCGACCGAGTGTACCTCACAAAACTGGGACTTAGGAGCATGTACACGCGATATCTCGAACCCCGTAGCGTTTCATGAACCGCCGTATGCGGGACCGCACGTACGGTGGTGTGAGAGGACGGGGGGCTAGCCGCCCCCTCCTACTCGATGGCGTCATGGAGGACCCTGCACCCCGCCATCTTTTTCGGACTCGTGTTCCGTATATCGGAAAACGGCAATGGTTCGTCCTTGAAAGCGCTTTTACCATGATCCTCGAAACGTGTGCCGCGACATGCTCGGCGAGGAATGGGAGGTCAACATGCTGGACCGTGCTCAACTCTCTCATCAATATATCGCTGGCGAGTGGCGCGAGGGACGGAGTTCCCGCGTGCACCGCGATCAAAATCCGTTCGATGGCTCGACGGTCGCCGAAATTCGGCTGGCTACGGTCGAGGACATCGATGAGGCGTACCGGGCCGCCGCGGAGGCGCAGAAGGCCTGGGCTCAGGTCAATTCCTTCGAACGGCAGGCGGTGATGGAACGAGCCCTACGCATTTGGGAGGGGTATCGCGACGATGTGATTTCGCTTGTCGCGGACGAGATCGGCGGGACGCACATCAAAGCGGTCATTGAGTTTGAATTGGTCAAAAACTTTCTGCGCGAGGCGGCGACGTATCCGCTCCGGATGGAGGGGCGCCTGTTGCCCGCCACCGTCCCGGGCAAGGAGAATCGCCTGCTGCGCCTGCCGGCTGGCGTGGTGGGCATCCTGAGCCCGTTCAACTTCCCGATGTGCCTGTCCATGCGCGCCTTGGCGCCTGCCATCGCTTGCGGCAATGGGGTCGTTCTGAAACCCCATGAGGAGGCGGCCATCACCGGCGGCACGCTGCTTGCGAAGGTCTTTGAAGAGGCGGGGGTGCCGAAGGGGCTGGTCAACATCGTCATCGCCGACGTCGCCGAGATCGGCGACGCGTTTCTCGAGCATCCGATTCCGAGGATCATCTCCTTTACCGGTTCGACTGCTGTGGGTCGACATATCGGCGAAGTGGCCGGCCGTCACCTGAAGCGCGTGACGCTCGAACTGGGCGGAAACAGCGCGCTCATCGTGCTCGACGATGCGGACCTGGATCTTGCCGTCGACGCCGCGGTATTCAGCCGATTCATGCATCAAGGTCAGATCTGCATGTGCGCCAATCGCGTGATCGTCGTGAAAGATGTGTATGAGTCATTTCTCGGGAAATTTGTCGAGCGCGTGTCGAAACTGAAGTTGGGGGACCCGCGAGATCCCGAGACGGTGATCGGGCCGCTCATCAACCGGCGCCAGGTCGAGAGGCTGCTGGCAGTCGTCGATGCGAGCATCGAGCAAGGTGCTCGCGTCGCCTACCGGGGGCCTGTGGAAGGAAATGTGGTGGGTCCCGTCGTGTTGGCCGACGTGCGGCCGGAGATGGCCTGCGCCAAAGATGAAATGTTTGGTCCCGTGGTGGCGGTGATGCCTGTGGCGGACGAGGATGAGGCCGTGCGTGTCGCGAACGACAGCGACTACGGGCTGACAGGTGCCGTGATCACGCGAGACGTGGAGCGGGGCGTGCGGATTGCGATGCAGGTGGAAAGCGGGATGTTCCACGTGAACGACGGCACGGTGAACGACGAACCTCTTGTCGCGTTCGGCGGCGAAAAGGCCTCAGGCGTCGGGCGCTACAACGGCCGATGGGGCATCGATGAATTTACGACGCTCAAGTGGATCTCCATTCAGCGCGATCGGCGCCAGTACCCCATCTGAGTCTTTTCATGCCTCTTGGATGAACCGAACGCCCGGGCCGGACCTGGGCGTTCGGTCCTGTTTTCCCCTTGTCGCCATGAGCGTTCCCTTGTTACAATATTCACTGATGTCCAGCGCGAGGCCGTGCAGCGATCGCGGTAGAGGGAGAGAGACATGGCGGCATCCAAGCTGAAAGGCTGCATCGAGGCTGACATCAGCAACGCCCTGACCAAATGGGAAAAGGACTATCTCGGGCGCGGCTCGGTCTCGGTCAAGACGGATATCTTGAGGGACATGATCATCGTTTCGCTGCATGGCATTCTCTCGTCGGCGGAGTACGCGCTTTGCGAGACGTACGAGGGCATGTTGTCCGTCAAGCGGACCCGCACGAGTCTGGTGGAGTCCGGCGTTGAGGATCTGAAGGAGATCATTCGCCGGATCACCGGGGAAGAGGTCAAGAGCTTTTTCACCGACCTCAGCACGCGGACGGGCGAGCGGATCATGGTGTTTCGGCTTCATTCGGATCTCGAGCGGAAGCTTGCCTCCGGCGAGTTCGAGGGCGGCCGCGAGACGGTGGACGCCGGGCGCGATACGTAAGGCGTCGGAACCGCGCCGGCGGTGGATGGCGGCGTCAGGTGCATAGGGGAACATCGAAATTGCAGATTCGTGGTGGTGTGCCTATCGCGGCGTTCGACTTCTGAAGAAGGGGCCGACGAGGCGATTGGGCCACCTATACAACCCGGGTGTTTGTCCGGCTGGAATCAGTTGGCGAAAAACCGGCGTGACTCGAAGGATGGAGTGTGACACTCCATCGCCGAGCGCGCCGGTTTTTCCGTTTTCATGTCGAATTCCGCGGCCACAGGTCGCGGACGAGGAGGGCGCAGATGACTTCGTGGATGACCGAACATGGGATGGAATTGGCGTGGCTCTCAGCCTGGGGATTGGCGTGTGGCACCGGAGCGGCGCTGTGGCCCGTTCGAGAGGTCGGGCGCCGCGTCCGGATTCACCTGGCGGCTCTGGGCCTTGTGAGTCTGCTGTCCGTCGTTGGCCTGGCCGGAGGTGCGACGGCTGTTCGCGTCGGACCGCTTCATCCGACTCCGCTCGGCTGGGCGATCTCGTCCTACATCAGCGCGCTCGGTCTCTTGGTTCAGGCGTTTTCCATTCGACACCTGTCAGGGGACGAGCGATACGGAGCCTACTTCGGATGGATGACGTGGACGACGTTTTTCGCCAGCGCGGCGTGGATGGCTGGCGACGCGTGGTGTTTCGCGGCGTGCTGGCTGGGCATGGATGTCGGCCTGCTTCGCCTGATGGCGTTGCAGCGGCGAAGCCGAGCGGCGCGCGAGGTCGCGAGGATGGCCTGGCTCAGGCTGGCACCAAGCCTCATCGGCGTGATCGCCGTCTGCCTCATGGCCGCAGCGGTCTCTCGCTCCCCGTTTCTCGATGCGGGCATCCGCGCGCTCGCCACGCATCCGTCGGCGAGCTTTGCGGCGAGTCTCTTCCTCGTCGCGGTGGCCCTCTCGCAGGCGGGCAATTGGCCGTTTGGGCGCTGGCTGCTCGATTCCGCGGTGACCCCGACGCCTGTGTCCGCCTTGATGCACGCCGGTCTGGTGAACGGCGGCGGCCTGCTCCTCGCCAAATTCGCGCCCGTGCTCGCGGCCGCAGGCGTAGGGCCGGACGCGCTGCTCCTTGCCTTCGCGTGGCTGAGCGTGCTGATCGGGACGGGAGCCATTCTGGTGTCGGCCGATTATAAGCGCCAGCTCGTCGCGTCCACCATGGCCCAGATGGGTCTCATGCTCATCGAGTGCGCCATCGGCGCGTACGCGATCGCCGTGGTGCACCTGATCTTGCACGGCATCTTCAAGGCCACCTTGTTTCTTCGCTCCGGCTCCGCCGTCCCGCCTCCCGAGGACGCGCTCGTTTCGCCGCCTTCGCAGCCGAGGCGGACGATGTGGCCGGCCGCCTTCGGCGCACTCTTCTTCGCCGCCTATGTCCTCCCGCATCTCGCCGACGGAATGCGGCTTTTATCCGGGCTTGCGCTCGGCGCGGGTTGCGCCATTGCGGCGCGGAGCATCGCCGCGCTTGACGCCGGCCGCTGGCTGGGGCTCCTCGCGGTCGCGGGAGCAGTGGGGATCGCCGAAGAGGTCCATGCGGCCCTCGTCCGCGCCATCGCGTCTTTCGGCCAGGGCACGGTCCGCCCGAATCCGGCGCTCGCCACCGCCGCTGCCGCACTCATCGTCATCCAGGCCGTCGCCTTGACATGGTGGCGATCTCGCCCGGCCCGTCCATGGTCGATGCGCGCCTACGCGTGGCTCGTGCATCTCGCCGATCCGCGCCCGGCGTCCATCGAGCCGCAGCCGACTGCGCTCGAACAATTGATCAAGGAGGCCATCTTGAAGTGATGCACACCGCGAATGCATGCTCCGCGTCAGGCTGGACGGCGTCGTCCGCCGCCAGCGCCGCTCGGCTCGCGCTCGACGCCACCGCCGTCCAGTGGCCCATCTCCGTGTTCATCGCTCGGCATCCGTGGCCGGATCTCGAGGCCGTCCCATTTATGGAGGCGATGCGCAAGCTACAGACGCTCGGCGGCGTGAGCCTGTATCCACCCATGCGTATCCTTCGCCACGCCCTCCATCGCGGCGAGATTGATCCAAATCTCCTGCGGGCGCGTATGGATGAGTACCTGGAGGAAGCTGTGCCGCCGCATGTGCGGGACGCGTTTGCCGCTGTGCAAGAGGCGCTCACCGAGGAAGAGGGCTCGGCCATCGACGTCCCGCCTGAGGCGATGGCGCTTGCCGCGCACTGCGCGGGCATGCCTCATCTGCCCGAGGAGGCGCTCTGCTTCTCGCTCCCTTCCGATGGCGACCGAGCGCGCGTGGACGCGCTCTCCATCCGGTACCTGAAGCTCTTTCTGGACCGCGGCCAGGCCGCATGGCCGATGCCGCTTCGCGAGCAAGGGCTGTTTCGCGCGGCGCGCACACTGGCCGAGCGCGATCCGGCCTTTCATCGCGACGAAAGGCGCCGCTTGGCGGAGTTGCCGGATGACCCGGAGGACGTGCTCGCCTTCGGACTTGAGCGCTTCGAGGTGGCTCCGCGCCTCGCGGCGGATTACTTTCGCGTTCACTATCTCCGGCTTCCGGGATTTGTGGGCGCGCTTCGCTTTCGCGGTCGGGAGCTGGAGCAGGAAGAGCGGCTCATGCGCGACTATCTGGCGATGCGCATCCTCTTGGAGTGGGCCATCGCGGGGGGCGCCAACCGAACGTTTCTGCCTCATCCGGATCTCGCCGGGCTCGCCACCACTGCGGCCTACGTGCTGCGGATGGCGCCGAACTCGGCGAGTGCCGAGCTGCTACTCGCCGCGCATCGCTACCGCGTCGCGGATCGGTACGCCGTGTGGCTCGACGCTTGGGAGCGGACGTACGAGGCGCGCCTGATCAAAACCTGCGGCGCGTCCGCCCCGCGCGAGACCGCCGCGCCGCAGGCGCAGCTTTTGTTCTGCATCGACGTGCGTTCGGAGATCTTGCGCCGCCACATCGAGGCCGAGGGGCCCTACGAGACGTTCGGGTGTGCCGGATTTTTCAACCTGCCGGTCTGGACGCGATCGCTCGACAGCCCCTATGCGCATCCCAGCTGTCCAGCTATCGTGGAGCCCGTGGCAGAGGTGCGCGAGGAGGGGGTGGATGAGGCGGATGTGGCGCCGTGGCGCTGCCTTGCAGGCGCATGGCGCGCAGTCGCGCAGAGCTTCAAAAAGGTCAAGCAGAGCAGTGTCGCATCCCTCGCTCTGCCCGAACTGTCAGGACCGTGGCTTGCCCTCTATGCCGCCTTGCGAACCGCCTCTCCGCTTCGCCACCTCGCGGCGCGGCTTAAGCGCGCGGGTTGGCCGAAACCGAGGACGAAGGTCGTCATCGAGCGGCGCGAACCGCTGTCCGATGTGCCAGTGGGTCTCACGGTCGAGGCGTTGGCGAAATTCGCGGCGGATCTGCTTCAGTCCATCGGCCTCGCGCGGTTTGCACCTCTGGTCGTCGTCTGCGGCCACGAGGCGCGCGCAGAAAACAACGCTCATCAGGCGGCCCTCGACTGCGGGGCCTGCGGCGGGCGATCCGGCCGCTTCAACGCGCGGGCCCTGGTTGCCGCGCTCAATCGCGCAGATGTCCGATCGCGCCTGGCCACCGAGCACGGCATCTCGATTCCGGAATCGACGCGGTTTGTGGCGGCGGTGCACGTGACGACGACGGACGAGATCGAATGGCTGGATGTGCCGCCGCTTACCGGTGAGGAGCGCGCCCACTTTGAGGCGCTTTGTGCCGCGGTGCGGCGCGCGGGCGAGAAGGCCGCGGCCGAACGGGCGCGGGCCCTACCGGGCCTGCAAGGGACTCGGGCGACGCGCGAGGTCAGGCGGCGTGCCGCCGATTGGACGGAGGTCCGGCCCGAATGGGGCTTGGCGAGAAATCGCGCGTTCTGGATCGGGCGTTTGGATCTCGCCTTCGAAGCGGCGCTGGGCGAGGCGTTTTTGCACGACTACGATTGGCGGCTGGACCCCGACATCCGCAGCCTGCGCTCCATTGTGGCCGGTCCGGTCACGGTGGCCCAGTGGATCAACCTTCAGTATTACGCATCGGCGGTTGCCCCGCACGCGCACGGCGCGGGCAGCAAACCGACGCAGACGGTGACGAGCGGCATCGGCGTGATGCAGGGGAACGGGAGCGATCTCTTGCCCGGCCTGCCGTGGCAATCGGTCGCGAGCGACGATGGCCGCCTGTACCATCGGCCCGTGCGCCTGCTGGTCGTCATCGAGGCGCCGGTGCGCGCCGTGGAGCGGCTGCTCCAGGAAGACGAGCGATTCCGCCGCAAGGTGCAGAACGGCTGGCTCCGCTTGTTGATTCGCGATCCGGAACAGGGCGCGTGGGTGCGCGCAGACGAGTTGGTCGCCGCTGCGGTGTAAACGTGAGGTTTGCCCTGGAAGAGTTCACAGAGGCTTCACGTCCATTCCGCATTTGGCTGTTGTGGCCATGCGTGGTCTTCCTTATACTGAGTCAAGGTATGTCGGTTTGCGCGCAAATCAATTGCAGGATGTAAATCACAAGGTGCGAGGTGAGCTGGTGATCGATCCAAAGGCACCCACGTTCCATCAGGGGATGGAGCTCTATGCCATGGGGGAGTACGGTGAAGCGCTGCGCGTGTTTCTTGAGGAGGCGAGATCGCGCGAAGGAGAGATTCCTCAGCGCGCCGGGATTGCCTATCGGCAAGCCGCCCTGTGCGCTAGGCACCTCGGGCGCATGGACGAATTCGACCACTACATGCGCCTGGCGGGCCGCGAGTTCCTGCGGGCGAGCGAGCTGCCTGATCAACCGGCGCAACACATTCGGGAGTATTCCCTTCTCGCGGCTCAATGTTTCTTGGCCGTAGAGAACCTGGATTTGTCGTCGAAGAGCGTGAGCCGGGCAAAGACCGTGGATGTCGCCCTTCAGGAGCCTGTGGCGGAGGCGTTTGCGGTTGAGGCGACGGCGCCACGCGATGAGTTTTTAGAAGCTCAACGAAAGGACGCTCAGGGTCCTCCCGAGAAGCGCCAGGCGATGGAGGCACCGAGCGGCGGGCCGGACGCCGAGAGCGGGGAACTCGATGCCGCCCTGCGGGCTGTGGAAGCGCGCTGGCTGGGCGGAGAATCGGCTGTTCCATCAGGTCCGCGAGCGGCGCATGAGTCCGGGTCCCACCGGACCGAACGGGAACGGGCGCGCACGGAAGCGGCGTGGGCGGCGGACGTGCTCCACGAGCTGGACGAGATGCATGCCCTCGTCGTCGATCTGCAGAAGCGCATCCAGGGGCTCGAGCGGCGCCTGCAGCTCGCGATGCGCCAGAGCGAGACGGAGGGAACAAGGTGAGGGATTCACGTATCCCGATCTCGGATGTGCTCCTGGCGACGGAGGGGACGTATCCGTACACGCTGGGCGGCGTCAGCGCTTGGGCGGATCGGCTGATCCGCGGATTGGCGGACCGGACGTTCACCGTGTATTCGGTGGTGGCCAATCCCGGGGCCAGCCAGCGATACGAGCTGCCGAGCAATGTGGATCGCCTGCTGATGGTGCCCTTGTGGGGGACGGATCGACACGAGGAATTTTCTTGGAATGCGCCCGTGTCGCGCCCGTTTGGCGCGCGCAGGCTCTTTCGGCGTGACTTTTTGCCGGCCTACGAGGCCTGGGTCTCGGCCTGTCTGCGCCCGGCCGAGACGAAGCTCTCGGACGCGCGGGAGGCCTTGATGACGTTCGCCCGCATCGCGGAGGCAGGCCTGATGAAATACGCCCTGCGGCATCCTCAGACCTGGGCGATTTTGCGATCTCGGCTGGCCGAACACCCTGTGTTTCGCCATCTCAACTTGTTCGAGGCCATCGACATCGGCAAGCTCTTGTACCGTTATCTTGCTCCCTTGGCCTTTCCCGCGCCCGAAGCGCGGGTCTATCACGCATCCGCCGCCGCCTTCTGCGCGCTGCCGCTGATCGTCGCGAAAGAGCGCTACGGCCGGCCGCTGCTCGTGACGGAGCACGGCGTGTACTACCGCGAACGCCTGCTTCAACTGGCGCGTGTGGAGCGGGGCGCGCCCTACCGATATTTTCTCTCGAGCCTCTACAGCCTTGTGGTTCGCTTGGCGTATCAGGCCGCGGACAGCGTGGCTCCAGTCGCCAGATTCAACGCGATGTGGGAGGAACGCCTCGGCGTGCCGCCAAGCAAGATTCATCCGATTCCAAACGGCGTCGACCCCAAGGCTTTTCACATCGTGCGCGAAGCGGGATCGGGAGAGAATCCTCTCCGCCTGGTGATGGTGGCACGCATTGATCCGCTGAAGGACATTCACACGGCCATCCGCGCCATGCGATGGTTGCGGGACGCCCACGGGCGGCGCCCGGAGCTGGAGGGCGTCACGCTGACCATCTACGGTCCGGCGCCCGATCCCGTGTACGAGGCGTCTTGCCGCGATCTCGTCCGCGAGTACGGGCTCGAGCCCATAGTGCGTTTCGCCGGGCCGACGGACGATGTGAACGGCGCGCTGAACTCGGGTGACATCGCCATCTTGTCGAGCTCGTCGGAGGGATTCCCGTACGCGGCTGTGGAGGCCGTCATGGCAGGGCGGCCCATCGTGGCGACGGACGTCGGGGGAATGCGGGAAATTGTGCGTCAGCCGTACGGCATCCTCGTGCCGCCGCGCCGTCCGCGCGAGCTGGCGGACGCCATCGCTCGATTCGCCGGCATGCGCCAGCAACTGGCGGAGCTCGGCCGGGTGGGGCGAAATCGCATGTTGGCGGAGTATACGCTCGAGCGGTTTCTTGCGCGCTACCGCGCATGGTACGACGAGTGGTCGGACGGAGGAGAGCGGACGCATGAGCACAAGGTCTCCGTTTGAAAGCGGCGTGGCGCCGGAGGAGTGGGAGCAGGAGCTGCACGCGCTGGCGTACATGGTGGTGAGCCGCCAGCCTCACCCCCGGAATCTGCTCGAAGTGGCGGTGCACCTCGAGGACTGCGGTTACGGCGGGGATGCCGCGAGATCGCTCGGCTTTCGCGACGTCTTCGAGCTTGCTGAAGAGGTGTGGGCGCGGATTCCGCTGTATCAGACGCCGGAGGAATTGACCCGACCAAGCCCGCTCGGCTGGTTCCGGCGGGCGGCGGAGCAGTATCTTCGGGGCGTGGGCTACACGGCGCCGTGGATGATGAGCGTCCTGATGCTGTTCATCACGCGCATCGCGCTCTGGTCCTCGCTGTCGGCGTCGCAGGAGATCGCGACCGCCGTGAGCCTCGCGTTCTTCGTGGCCACCATGTGCGCCGGCGCGGTGTCCCAGGTGTTCGCCGTGCGCGCCCTGTTCTACCTCGGGCAGGGAAACTGGATTCTGTTCCGCTGGATTGCCACGCGAGCCATTGTCCATGGATCGGCGGCGTCCGCGCTGCTCATCGCGCTGGTGTTTCGATTCGCCGTCGCTCCCGTGTACGGCCCTGCGTACGGGAACCTGTTTCTCGAATACGCGATCGCCATCTACATTTTCCAAATCGCGCTCGCGCCGCTCTATCTGCTTCGCCGCATCGCGGGGCTCGTCCTCACCACCGGCGCGGCACTCGTCGTGACGTGGCTGGCCATATGGACCATCGAGCGCGTGAATGCGGGATCGTACGCCGCGCAGGCCGTGCAGCAGGCGCAAGTGCTGGGGCTTCTCATCGCGGGGGCTGGCGCGCTCATCGGCGTGTACTCTTACGCCGTCATCCGATCGCGGCGGCAACTGCGACGCCTCTTGCCCGAGGAGATCGGCGACGGCCCGCACGATCGGGACGGCGAGGCGCAGACGCGGGCTCGGGTTCAGATTCCGCGCTTTCTGCCGGTCTGGCGCCAGTTGTGGCCGTATGCCCTCTATGGAACGGGGTACTTCGCCATGCTGTTTGTCGATCGCGTCGTCGCCGGTGTCCACTTCGGCGCCGTGCAGGGGCTGGCGCATTACGTGTACCCGCCGACGTACGAATTGACGACCGATCTCGCCACCTTGGAGCTGTTTCCCATGATGGGGCTCGTGTTCTACTTCATGACCGAGCTCTCGGAACGGTTTTTCACCTGGATGATGAAACACCGCGTCACCGAGCATCGGGCGTTGCGGCGCACGCTGCTTGCGTTCTTCGCGTCTCGGGTCGCCATTCTTGCCGCCGTCGGCCTCATCATCGGCGCGCTCGCGCCGCCCGTGTTGCTGAGCTTGCCGGGGACACTCATCGCGCCCATCCTGGTGGCCGGCCCCTCGTATCAAATGGCGCTGCACGTGGCGACGCTCGTTTACGGGATTCTGCCGGTTGGACTGTTCGCCAGTCAGTTTCTGTTCTTCTGGGGCGTTCGCTTTGCATCAGCGCTCGGCGTATGGCTCGGGACGGCTGCGGGAGGGCTCGTCGCGGCTTTGTCGGTGACGAGAGGCGACGCCTACGCCGTCTATGGCATGGTGACCGCCATCGGCCTGTTCACCGCCGTCACGGTCGTCGTCGGCATGAGGACAGCGATGAGAGGAGATTTTCACCTGTATGCCAGCCATTGAGACGTCGAGATCGGGCAGACTGCGTTATCGGCCGTTGGAACGCGTGTATCTCGCCGCCGCACTGGTGCTGGCGGCGCTCCTGGTGGTGTGGGGCGCGGCCGTGGAGCGCGGCCCGCGCGCGGTTCAGCCGCTGTTGGCCGGGCCTGCTGGCGCGCTCGCCGTCCAATCCGCGCCGGCCGTGACGGTCTTCGACCAACCGTCGCAGGCGCCGCACCAATTGCAGAGCTCCACGTCTCTCCTTCTGCCCCCGTACTACCAGTGGCAGGCGAACGGAAGCGCGGGGCAGAAGCTGGGCTTTGTCCGGGTGCAAAACGGCTACCTGACGGTCGGCGTTCGAGAAGGGACGCCACAGTTTCGAGGTTACTTTTTGACCACGCGCGATCCCTTTCCGGCCAATTGGTACGCGCACGCGTGGGCCGTTTCGCCACCGGCGGTGTCGCACGGCATCGGGGAGCTGGTATTCGCCGTCCAGACGAGCACCACTGACCAGACCGGTCTCATCAACTACGTGTTTGTGTCCCTGGTGACCACGCGCGTCCACGGCAAGCTTCGCTCGACGTGGGAGATCGGCTACGCGTACGGCTTCGAACAAAACGCCCACAGCGTGATTCTGAAGAAGATCCCGGGGAGCGCCCTTGCGCCAAGCCACGGCGAATACCACGTGGTCATCTGGACGGACGGCAAAGCGAGGTATCGCGCCTGGGTGAATGGCGAACAGGTATTCTCATCGGACAGCCTGCACATGCAGATTGCGCCGCCCTTTGACGCGTATCTGGAAGTTCAGGAGAAGAACACGCCATACGCGGTTCAATACCGCCAGTTCGCCGCGCTCGCCGGCGACGGCGTCACGCTGAAGGGGTTGCCGGACGGCGCCACGGTGATCTGGCAGGGACGCGCGTACCAGGCATCGCGCGGCGTGGTGGTCTTGCCGCTCTCCGCGCTGACCGGCGAGGCGACGGGATCGCTCGCCGTGGTCACGGGCGGCAAGGTGACGCGAGGAACGGTGCGCCTGTGGGCGGGCGAGACGCTCCAGTACGTGCAGGGCTAAGGCGCCAAGGTTGCGTCATGCCGGGTCTCATGCCGGGTCGGGCGGAAGACCCGGCCCGGCATGCGCACTCGCCCGGTCGGCCGAGATGATGGGACCCGAATCCAACGCGCGAAGCCTGTCCTCCAGCTCCGCGATTCGGCGGCGCCCCGCGCGGATTTCGCTTCTCAACCTCCACGCGTGAATCGACCACAAGATGGCTATGAGGATCATGCCGAGCAAGACGGACAACAGGATGACGAGGACGAGGTTCACGCGCGCCTTCGTCACGATGAAGTCGACGGAAACATCGGTCGAGTTGGCCAGGGTAAACGCCACGATCAGGACGGCGAAAATCACGGCACCGAGCACCTTCCAGCGCATCGCGGGCCCTCCTTTCGGATGTTCGCAGTATACCATGACGGGCATCGGGGCATGTAGAACTTGACAACTTGCCTGGCCTGCGCGACGCTTGGCTCAGGTCGCGCGGATGACATGCGCACAGGCGCGATGCTTCGTGAGGAGGATGTTTATGCCCCATGTCTTTCGACCGGAACACGCGATGCGGCTGATTGGCGAGGATCGGGAGCGGTTGTTGCCTGTGGACCGCGTGATGGACGCCCTTGATGTCGGCGGGCATCACGACGTGATCGACATCGGTGCGGGGCCGGGTTACTTCGCTTTGCCGTTGGCGCGCCGCACGCGGGGCCGGGTTCACGCCGTGGATCTGTCCTCCGACATGCTTCGGATGCTGGCGGATCGGGCCAAGGATGCCGGCGTGGAGACCATCGTGGCGCATCAGGCGACCGCGGAACGCCTGCCGCTGGAGGATGCGTCGGTCGATCGCGCCCTGATGGCGTTTGTGTTGCACGAAGTGCCCCATCGCGAAGCGGCCATCCGCGAGGTTCACAGGGTCCTGCGGGCAGGAGGCCGCTTTTTGTTGTTGGAGTGGGACAAGCGGCCCATGGAGATGGGCCCGCCTGTGGAGGAGCGGCTGGCCGTGGAAGAGGTTGAGGCCCTGCTTTTGGCTGGCGGTTTTCGCGTCTTGCACCGGATTTACCCGAACGACGTTCACTACGGTGTGGTGGCGGAGCGCGGCGAATCCTTGTCACGGTGATGGCTGGCCGGTGCATGTCCTGTGGCGGGCATGCTTCGCCAAGGCCGTCAGGACCACGGGGAACGCGCAAATACCCAAATTTTCATTGATTTACACAACCTTTCGCTGGCGCGTGCTATACTGAGAAGAGCGAAGCCTGAAGCCTGACATGCCCAATCGGATCCTCTCGCTTGGAGAATGGAGTGGAAGGCGATGAGCGACATGGAGAAGCCGTGGACGGAGGGCGCAGAAGAGCGAAGGGTGCTTGCCGGGCACGCGCGCACGCAGGCGCCGAACGCCGTGGACAAGGGGCCCGTGGCACCGGATCATCGTATTTCGGTCACCGTCGTGCTGCGGCGCCAACGGGCCGACGAGCTCGAGGCGCGCGTGCATCGCCTGTCGGCTGAGCCTCCTCATGCTCGCGAACATCTGGAGCGCGAGGAATTTGTCCGCCAACACGGTGCTGCCGTGGATGACTTTGTCGAGCTTCGGCGGTTCGCGGAAGCCCATGGCCTTGCGCTCGACAGCGCGCACGCGGCTGCGGGCACGGCAGTGCTCAGCGGGACGGCGGACGCCGTCCGTCGAGCGTTTGGCGTGGAGCTGCGGCACTTCGATCATCCGGACGGCTCGTATCGAAGCTATCGGGGTGAGGTGAGCGTGCCGGCCAGCGTCGCGCCGATCGTCGAGGCGGTGCTGGGACTCGACACGCGCCCCGTGGCGCGGCCGCATTTTCGGCTGCGGCGGGAAACCGCCGAGTTTGAGGCGAGATCGCAGGCGGCGGCTCACAAGGCCTACACGCCGCTCGAGGTGGCGAAGGCCTATCAGTTCCCCGAGGGGCTCGACGGCACGGGCCAGTGCATCGCCATCATCGAGCTTGGCGGCGGCTATGACGAAGAGTCGTTGTCGCAGTATTTTGCGTCTCTCGGCGTGCCGGCCCCGCAGGTGGTGAGTGTCTCCGTGGACGGCGCCACCAACCAACCCACGGGCGATCCCAACGGACCGGACGGCGAGGTGGAACTCGACATCGAAGTCGCGGGGGCGCTTGCGCCGGGCGCGAAGATCGCCGTGTATTTCGCGCCGAACACCGACGCCGGATTCCTCGATGCCATCAACGCGGCCATTCACGATCCGACGAACAAGCCTTCGATTGTGTCCATCAGCTGGGGCGGGCCGGAGGACGGCTGGGCTCCTGCGTCGCTTTCAGCGATGAATCGCGCCTTCCTGGACGCGGCGTCCCTCGGGGTGACAGTGCTCGCGGCCGCGGGCGACAGCGGATCCACGGATGGCGAAGACGATGGCCAGTACCACGTGGATTTTCCAGCGTCGTCGCCGTATGTTCTGGCCTGCGGCGGAACGAGGCTCGTCACGAGCGGCGGGCAAATCGAACGGGAGACGGTGTGGAACGACGGACCGGACGGCGGATCGACGGGCGGAGGCGTGAGCCGCGTGTTTCCGCTGCCGGCGTGGCAGGAGCAGGCCAACGTCCCGCCGTCGGCGAATCCGGGGGCAAGTAGCGGCCGCGGCGTCCCGGACTGGGCGGGCAACGCCGATCCGGCCACGGGCTATGAGGTCGTGATCGACGGTCAAAAGGCGGTCATCGGCGGGACCAGCGCCGTGGCTCCGCTGTTTGCCGCCCTGGTGGCGCGGATCAACCAGCGACTCGGCAAGCCCGTGGGCTACCTGAATCCGACCCTGTATCAGTTGCCCCAGAACGAGGTGTTCCGGGACATCACCGAAGGCAACAACGACATCGCCAACCGGGCGCGCATTTATCAGGCCGGGCCGGGATGGGACCCTTGCACGGGCCTTGGGAGTCCGATTGGGGTCAAGCTCCTGCAGGCGCTGGTGCCGGCGGAGGGCCAACCGCAGGCGTGACGTGCGTGCCGCTTCAGGCAAGGAATACAATTGCGAAAGTTTGCAAGCGATGCTATAGTAGCGCCACGTAGAGATGGCGTCGGCTCACGGCGACGCCCGGAGATGATTCCGGGCGCCGCTCGTGTGTCGGGGAGGCACGCGTCGTCAGCGATTCGGCCGCGCCATTGCGATTCTGCGAAGGAGGAGAGAACAACTTGGCCATCACCGCCTCAATCGGATTTCCCCGCATGGGGCCTCACCGCGAGCTCAAGCGGATGGTGGAGCAGTTTTGGCAGGGCAAGATCGGAGAGGACGAACTCATCGCTCGGGCCGCGGAACTTCGAAAGCTTCGCTGGCAGGTCCAGAAGGATCGCGGCGTGGACTGGATCCTCGCCAACGATTTTTCCTTCTACGATCACGTCCTGGACGCGGCCTGCCTCTTTCAGGCTGTTCCCGAGCGGTTCCGCGGCCTTGCGCCGGGATCGCTTCAACAATATTTCGCGATGGCGCGCGGCACGCAGGAAGCCACGGCCCTCGAGATGACGAAGTGGTTCGACACCAACTATCACTACCTGGTCCCTGAATTGGACCCGGACCAGGTGTTCACACTCGGCGTCAACAAGCCGCTCAACGAATATCTGGAGGCGAAGGCGCTCGGGTTCGACACGGTGCCGCAGCTCGTCGGGCCCATCACCTTCCTCAAGCTGTCCAAGGTGGTCGGCGGCGGCGTCGATCCGCTCTCTCTGCTTCCCAAACTCATCCCGGCCTATCAGGCGTGGCTCGCGTCCCTTCACGCGGCGGGCGTGGCGTGGGTGCAGCTGGACGAGCCCGCCTTGGCGCTGGACCTGACGGAGGCGGAGCGCCAGGCGTTCGCGGACGCGTATGCGGCGCTCGCGAAGGCGGATCGCCCGAAGATCCTCCTCGCCACCTACTTCGGGTCGCTCGGGGACAATCTGGCGACGGCGCTCGAGTTGCCGGTGGACGGCTTGCATCTCGATCTCGTCCGCGGCTCCGAGTCGCTCCAGCAGGTGCACGCGCTCGGCTGGCCGAAGGGGCGGCGGCTGTCGCTCGGCGTGATCGACGGTCGCAATGTCTGGCGGGCCGATCTCGACACGGCCTTGGCGCACGTGGAGCAGGGCGTGCATCTCGCCGGCGCCGAGCACGTGATGGTGGCGCCCTCGTGCTCGCTTTTGCACGTGCCGTGGGACGTGGAACTCGAAACCGACATGGATCCCGAGATCAGATCCTGGCTCGCGTTTGCGCTGCAGAAGCTGGACGAGATCGCGCTCATCAAGCGGGCGCTCGACGAGGGGCGCGCGGCCGTGTCGGATGAGCTGGAGGCGAATCGGGCGCTCCTATCCTCCAGGCGCGCGTCGGCCCGCCTGAATCGCGAAGACGTGCGTGCGCGGCTCGATGAGGCGCGGACGTGGAACCTTCAACGCCAATCGCCGCACGCGGAGCGGAAGGTCAAGCAGGCGGAGCGGTTCAAGCTTCCGCTTCTGCCCACCACGACCATCGGCTCGTTCCCCCAGACTCAGCCGGTGCGAGACGCGCGTGCGAAATGGCGCAATGGCGATTGGTCGACGGACGAGTACGAGGCGTATTTGCGCAGCGAGATCAAGCGTTGGATCCACATCCAGGAGGACATCGGGCTCGACGTGCTCGTGCACGGGGAGTTTGAGCGCACGGACATGGTCGAGTACTTTGGTGAGATGCTCGACGGCTTCGTGTTCACGAAGCACGGCTGGGTGCAGAGCTACGGGTCTCGCTGTGTGAAGCCGCCCATCATCTACGGTGACGTGGCGCGGCCTGCGCCGATGACGGTCCGCTGGAGCACCTACGCCCAATCGCTGACGGACAAGCCCGTGAAGGGCATGCTGACGGGGCCGGTGACCATCCTGCAGTGGTCGTTCGTGCGCGATGACATTCCGCGGGCTGAGACGTGCAGGCAGATCGCCCTTGCCATTCGGGACGAGGTGCTGGATCTTGAGGCGGCGGGCATCGGGATGATTCAAATCGACGAACCTGCGCTGAGGGAAGGATTGCCGCTGCGCCGCGCGGACTGGGAAGCCTATCTCGCCTGGGCGGTGGAGTGCTTCCGCATCGCGTCCTCGGGCGTGCGCGACGAGACGCAGATTCACACGCACATGTGCTACGCGGAGTTCAACGACATCATGCCCGCCATTCAGGCGATGGACGCGGACGTGATTTCCATTGAGACGTCCAGATCCCATATGGAACTCCTGAAGGCGTTCGAGCATTTCCGCTATGAGAACGACATCGGCCCGGGCGTGTACGACATCCACAGCCCGAGGGTGCCGTCGGTCGAAGAGATGGTCGCGCTTCTCCGCAAGGCTTCGGAGGTGATCCGGCCCGAGCAGCTCTGGGTGAATCCGGACTGCGGCCTGAAGACGCGCGGCGAAACGGAGACTGTCGCGGCGCTTCGGAACATGGTGGACGCCGCGCGGCGGATGCGCGCGAGCCTGTCGCAGCCCGTGAGCTGACGGCGTTTCGGAGCGGCCTGCCTCCGGGGGTATAATGGCGATGGGCCGATTGTGCCCGTCGCAAACCGGGAGGAGGCCTGCTCATGGACTGGGGCTTGACGAAGGACGGGACGGCGCTGTCTGTGCTCGATCTCGTCCCGATTCCAGAAGGCAGCACGCCTGCGGAGGCGTTCCGCAGGAGCGCCGAGCTGGCGCAGCTCGCGGAGCGGCTCGGCTATCGCCGATTTTGGGTGGCGGAGCACCACAGCATGCCGGGCATCGCGAGTTCTGCCACAGCTGTCGTGATCGCGTACCTGGCGCAGCAGACGCGCACCATCCGCGTCGGTTCGGGCGGCGTGATGTTGCCGAATCACGCGCCGCTCATCGTGGCGGAGCAGTTCGGGACGCTCGCCTCGATGTTTCCCGGCCGGATCGATCTCGGCTTGGGCCGGGCGCCCGGCACGGATGCGCCCACCATTCGGGCGCTGGGCGGAGATCCGGATCGGCACGGGCACGACTTCCCCGACCGGCTGGCGCAGCTTTTGCGCTATTTCCATCCCGCGGACGGCGACGAGCGCCGCGTTCGGGCCGTCCCCGGAGAAGGCATGGAGATCCCCATCTGGCTGCTCGGCTCGAGCGATTTCAGCGCCCGGCTCGCGGCGGAACTCGGGCTGCCGTTTGCGTACGCGAGCCATTTCGCGCCGGACTACCTGATGATTGCGTTGGAGACCTACCGGGCCAACTTTCGCCCGTCGGCGTGGCTCAAGGAGCCGTACGTCATGGTCGGTGCGGCGGTGGTGGCGGCGGCGACGGACGAGGAGGCGCGCTACCTGGCCACATCCGCGCAACTGCAACAACTCTCGCTCATCCGAGGCAAGCCGTCCCGGCTTCAGCCGCCGGTGGAGCGCGTGCAGGATTTGTGCTCGCCGTACGAGTGGCAGATTCTCCAGACGCGCGGCCGTTTGGCCATCGTGGGTGGGCCGGAGACGGTGCGGGATCGGCTCCGCGCGTTCATTGAGCTGACGAAGGCGGACGAGGTGATCGTGATGTCACAGATTTACGATCACGCCGCCCGTCTGCGATCGTACGAGTTGGTCGCCGAGGTCATGCGCTCTTAATGCAAAAGCCCGGGTCTCTGCCGAGGGAGACCCGGGCTTGTGTATGCCGCTGTCGAGGGCCGGACGCCGAGACGGGTCATTTCGGCCGCTCGATGGTGAAGATGCGGCCGAGCAAGCTGTAGTCGTTGCCGGCGAGGCGCGCCACGGGCGCGAGACCGTGCGGGTCGATCCGCCCTCGATCGTAGAGCGACGCCTCGATGTGAAAGCGAACCACGCGCCCGATCAGGAGGTCGCACGCGGGCGCCTCCGGCGTGCCGCCGAGCGGAAGCGCGCGTTCCAAAACGCATTCCATGCGGATCCGCGCCTCGCGCACGCCCGGCACGTCAATCGCATCGCTCGCAACCGGCGTAAGTCCTGCGAGCGCCACCTCGCTCTCGTCGGGAGGCAGTGTGGCCGCGGTCTGATTCACCTGCTCAACATACGGTTCGCTGACGATGTGGACGACAAACGCTCCGCGGTGAATGGCGTTGCGCGCCGTGTCCTTCGGCGCCCCGCCCTGCCGTTGAACCGAGATGGAGACCATAGGAGGGTCCGGGGTGACCACGTTGAAGAAGCTGAAAGGTGCCGCGTTCAACACGCCAGTTTCGGAGAGGGTGGTCACGAACGCGATGGGGCGCGGAATGACTGCGCCGATCAGGAACTTGTAGCAATCGAGCGGCGTCATCTCCTTCGGATCGAGCGAAACCAATTCCATCACCTCCATTCCAGCTTGCCCTCTTCGGTTCTCAAAGTCAAATACCCGTACAAGTATAGGTAAGCTAGAAGAAACCGATTTCAGCGGCTTGTATGTCATGTTACTTAACAATTTTTCTGAAAATCGCGTCGAATCTGTTGATGATGATCCGCATTAGTGATATATATAGTCACACAAGGTCTCTAGGGTTCCGCCGGCGACGCCGGGACTGGTCCGAGAGAGACCAGCTCTCGAAAAAAACGGGAGCCACACGGAGGGATAAAAGCCCGGGAGGTCTTTCGCAATGGGGCTTTTATCCCTCTTTTTGGTGCAACGAGTTTAAACATGATAGGAAAGTTGACAAATCGGACAGGAGGCGAGCTGGTTGGAAGACTCCGTGGCGTTTGTCGACACTGCCAGGCTTCAACATCTCGGCTATGCGCAAGAGTTAAGCCGAAAGCTCCATTTGCGGGACGTCGTGGGCCTGGCCATCGCCAACGTCTCGCCGACGATGGCTGTCCTTCTGCTGACCTCCGGCGTGTTTTCCATCGGCGGCACATTCGCCATCGGTGCAGACGTCATCCTTGGGGTCGTCGTGATCCTCATCTCCATGTGCCTCGCGGAACTCGGTTCGATGTTTCCTGTCGCCGGGGGCATGTATTCCCTCGTGCGCTTCGTGCTTCCCGGGCCCATGGCATTCATCACGCTGTTCAACTACCTGATTCAGGGCGTGATTTTGCCCGCGAGCATTGCGCTCGGGATCGGGCAATTCGTCAAGGACCTGTGGCCTCACCTGCCCCTGTCCGAGGCCGTGATCGCGCTCATCTCCGTCGCGGTCGCCGTGAGTATCGGTGTCGTGCGCGTCGAACTGGGCGCTTACGTCACGATGGCCATGGTGTTTGTCGAACTGCTCGTGCTGTCGACGGTCACGGTGGCTGCCTGGATCCACCCGCATCAATCGCTCGTCGCGGTGACGTTCCACCCGGTGTATCTCGCCGGAGGCGAGCTGAGGCCTGTGACTTTGGCCATGATGGCGGCAAGCTTGGCTCCTGCGTTCAACATCATCAACGGCTATGACGCCACGCTGGGATTTGCCGAGGAACTGGTGGGCGGCCCGAAGAAACTGGCACGAGCCGTCATCACCGCCGCCACAACGGCCGCCATCGCCATCGTGGTGCCGCTCACTTCGGCGGTCGTGACGGCGCCCGACCTGAAGGCGTTTTTCAGCGCCGCATCGCCTGTGATTTACGCCGTGGAGTCATCGCTGGGGCCCGGTTTCCGAATGGTTCTGGATGTCGGGGTCTGCATCGCGCTGTTCAATTCGATGCTGGTCTACTTCATGTACTTCGGCCGCGTGTTCTACACCACGGGCCGAGACGGGCTGTGGTGGCCGTTCGCCAATCGGCGGATTGGCCGGGTGAATCGATTCAAGGCGCCGGGGCTCTGCGTGTTGTTGCTGGGCCTCCCGACCGCCGTGCTGCTGTTCATGAGCCAACTCAACTGGCTGATCATCTTTTCCGGCACGGTGACGACGGTCGTGTACTTTTTCATCGGCCTCGCGGCGCTGTGGAGCCGGATCCGGTTTCGCGGCGAAGCCCGGCCGTACCGGATGCCCGCCTGGCCCGTGGCACCGCTGGTGGTGACTCTGTTCACTGGGTTCGCCATCGTCACCCAGGAGGCGCAATACCTGCTTGGCGAGGCCGCGCTTGCGGCGGCATCCCTCGCATGTTACGCGCTGTCCCGTTGGGTTTGGCGATCCCGCCAGCCCTCCGGCGCCGCGCCAGAGTGGCGGGAAGACGCCGTGAGTGGCTGACGAGATCGCAGAAAGATTTGAAAGTTCAAGGAGGAACGAGAACATGTCCATTGGCCTGTCTTCGTTCACGCCTCTTTACACCCTCTCCATCCCGGCCGGGGGACGCTGGTCCATGCGCATTGGGCGGGGCAAGCGGTTGGTGGTGCGCGCCGAAGGGGAGGGAGCGAACGCCGCGCTCTGGCTGTATCGCGCGGATCATCCGGCGGAACGCCTGAATCTCCCTGACACGCTGAAGGCGCAGCACACGGCGAAAATTGCCCTTCACGATGTGCTGATGAGCGATGAGGGACGCGCCATGGCCACCGTTGTGCACGACACGGTCGGCTGGCACGATCCGCTCTCGGGCGTGCAGACCAGGTCGGATGTGGATCGACGCTACGGCGAGACCAACTTTCAACGCCATCGCAACGCCATGCTCCGCTCGGGCTACGAAAATGCCGTGAAGGAGCTCGTGCGCAATGGATTGGACGCGGGCGATCTCGTTCCGCCGCTCAACCTGTTCTCGAAGGTGTGGTGCGACGAGTCCGGTCGGATGCACTTCGTCCCTGGATTTGCGCCGAAGGGAAGCGAGGTGGGGCTGCGGATGGAGATGGACGTCACGGTCATCCTGAGCAACACGCCGCACCCCTTGGACTCGCGCCGCCCGTATCCGTCGGTGCCCCTCACGCTCGCGGTGTATGCGGACGAACCGACGGATCCCCTGGACCCACGTCTCAAGACGGAAGAGGCCCGCCGGGCCATGGAGAACACCGCATGGCTCTACGCGCTGTTGCGATAAAGGGATCCCGCTTGTCCCGACCCTACACGTTTCCTGCGAGGAGGATGCCTATGCCATCTCTAGCATTTGACCGCGATCGCGACGTCGTGACGGCCGACACTCGCCTCGTGCTTCCCAGCGGGGAAGGGTACATGTGCACGCTCCAGCCCGGCGATATCCTTCGCATCGTGGATCTCGAGGGCAACCAGGCCGTCGACACGCTGTTTTTTGACGCGGACCGCCCCTACGACCACTACAGCGCTGCGATGACCATCGCGGCGCAGGGCAACATCTATCTCACCACCGGGTCCGTGCTCCTCACCGAGTCCGGACGGCCGCTCGTGCGCATTGTCGAGGACACCTGCGGCCGACACGACACGCTGGGCGGCGCGTGCTCGGCCCAGAGCAACACCGTGCGCTACGGCCACGACAAGGTGCACATGCACAACTGCCGGGACACGTTCATGCTGCAGATCGCCATGCACGAGCCGCGCCTCGCGAAGCGCGATCTCGCCCCGAACGTCAACTTCTTCATGAACGTCCCGGTGACGCCCGACGGCGGGCTGGAATTCGCGGACGGCATCTCGGGCCCCGGCCGCTACGTGGAGATGGAAGCGATGAGCCGGGTCATCGTGCTCATGAGCAACTGCCCGCAGATCAACAACCCGTGCAACGCATACAACCCGACGCCGGTCGAGATCGTCATCTGGCGGCGCGGGGTCTGAGTGGAGTCGACTTCGTCAGCGAGGGGGATGCCGATGTTTCGGAAAGTGTTGATCGCCAACCGCGGCGCCATCGCGGTACGCATCATACGCACGCTGAAGAAGATGGGGATTGCATCGGTGGCCGTGTACACCACGGCGGACGAGGACAGCCTGCACGTCGATCTCGCCGACGAGGCCGTCTGGATTGGCGAAGGGCCGGTGCACGACTCGTACGTCAACGCGGAGAAGATCCTCGACGCTGCGCGGCAGTCGGGCGCCGACGCCATTCACCCCGGCTACGGGTTTCTGAGCGAAAACGCGACCTTTGCCCGGCAGTGCGCCGAGCGCGGGCTGGTGTTCATCGGCCCGGATCCCGAGCAGATTGAGAAGTTCGGGTACAAGCACGTCGCGCGCGACGTGGCGCGGCGGGCGGGCGTCCCGCTCTTGCCGGGGACCGATCTCGTCCGCGACCTTGAAGAACTCCGCTGCGTGTGCGCCGACATTGGCTACCCGGTCATCCTGAAGAGCACGGCGGGCGGCGGAGGCATTGGCATGCGCGTGGTGGAGCGCGAAGACGCACTCGCGGACGCCTTCGAGAGCGTTCGGCGATTGGCGGGTCAGCACTTCCGCGACGACGGCGTGTTTGTGGAGAAGTACGTGCCGCGCGCCCGCCACATCGAGGTCCAGATCTTCGGCAATCGCCAGGGCGAGCTCGTGGCCATCGGCGAACGCGACTGCACGCTGCAGCGGCGCAACCAAAAGGTGGTGGAAGAGTGCCCGGCGCACGTGCTCTCCGATGAGACGCGCCGGCGCCTGCACGAGGCGGCACTGTCCGTGGCGCGCGCCGTAGGCTACCGGAGCGCCGGAACGGTGGAGTTCCTCTACGATCCGTCGTCCGCATCGTTCTACTTTCTCGAGGTCAACACCCGCCTGCAGGTCGAACACGGCGTGACGGAAGAGGTGTACGGGATCGATCTCGTCGAGTGGATGATCCGGGAGGCGGCGGGGGAGCTCAGGGACCTGGAGGCGCGCCTGCCTGCGCCCACCGGCCACAGCATCCAGGTGCGTGTGTACGCGGAGGATCCGGGGCGCGAGTTTCGGCCGTGCGCCGGGCGGGTGGACGGCGTCGTGTGGCCCGAGGGCACGCGCGTGGAGACGTGGATCGACCAAGGCGTGACGGTCAGCTCGTACTACGATCCGCTTCTTGCCAAACTGATCGTCCGCGGCGCGTCGCGCGGCGAGGCGGTGGAGCGGCTCCGTGCGGCGCTGGCGCAGGCGCGGGTGTACGGAGTCCAGAGCAACCTGCGCTATCTGCGCGCCATCGTGGACTCGGCGTCATTTGCGGCAGGCGAGGTGCACACGAAGTGGTTGGAGGCGTTCCAACCGGTCGAGCGCGCGCTCGAGGTGTTGGACGGCGGCCTTCAGACAACGGTGCAGGACTGGCCAGGGCGGCTGGGCCTGTGGGACGTCGGCGTTCCCCCGTCCGGCCCGATGGACGCACTTTCCATGCGCATGGGCAATCGGCTTCTCGGCAACCCGGAAGGTGCCCCTGCGCTTGAGCTGACCTTGCGCGGTGGCACTTACGCCTTTCGCGACGACGTGTGGTTTTGTCTCACCGGCGCGGACCTGGGCGCGACGCTGGACGGGGAGCCGGTTCCGCGCTATCAGCCGGTGCTCGCTCGCCGCGGTCAGACGCTGCGGTTCGGCGAAGCGGTGGCGGGGCTGCGCGCGTACCTGTGCGTCCAGGGAGGGTTTGACGTCGCCCGCATCCTCGGCAGTGCCGCGACGTTTGCGCTCGGCGGCTTTGGGGGGCACGGGGGCCGAGCGCTCGTCGCGGGGGACGTGATCGGCATCGGCGCGCCGCAAGGGGAAGTCACAGCGCGGGGCATCGAGCCGCCCGCCTTTGGGCGCGTTTGGGAGATAGGCGTTGTCCCGGGGCCGCACTGTACCCCGGAATTCTTGCCCGCCTCGTATTTGGAAATGCTCACGTCTTCCGACTGGACCGTTCACTTCAACAGCTCGCGCACCGGAATTCGCCTTTCCGGCCCCGCGCCCGAGTGGGCGCGCGAGGACGGCGGCGATGCGGGGCTTCATCCGTCCAATCTGCATGACAATCCTTACGCCATCGGTTCACTGAACTTGACGGGCGATCTCGCCGTGCTGCTCGGGCAAGACGGCCCGAGCCTAGGGGGATTTGTCTGCCCCGTCACGGTACCCGCGGCCGAGATGTGGAAGGTGGGGCAACTGCGCCCCGGAGATGCCGTGCGCTTTCGCCTGCTGAGCCTCGACCAGGCCCGGCGGCTGGACGCCTTGCAGGCGGAGTGCCTTGCGGACCCGGCCAGGTTTGACGAGGCCTACCGCGTGCCGCTCCCCAGCGCACCCTTTGCCTCGTTTGCCGAGGCTGCACAAGCCGCGTACCTCGCGCGCGAATCCGAGGGGCACGCGTTTCCCATCTGCATCCGGGCCGCAGGAGACGAGTACGTCCTTGTGGAATTTGGCGAGATGGAACTCGATCTCCGCTATCGGTTTCAGGCTCATCTCCTGATGGAGGCCATCCGAGCTGCGGATGACATCCCATGGATCGATCTCACACCTGGAATTCGGTCCTTGCAGATTCACTTCGATTGTTCACGCATGACGAGTGAAGAGGTGGCGCGCCGCGTGCTCGATCTCGACGCCCGCCTGCCCGACCTTTCGACCGCGAGCGTCCCGTCGCGCAGGGTGCGCATGCCGCTGTCGTTTGACGATCCGTCCGTAAAGCTTGCCATCGAGCGCTATCAGAACAACGTTCGTCCCGACGCGCCTTGGTGTCCCAGCAACATCGAGTTCATGCGCCGCGTGAACGGGCTTGACAGCACCGACGACGTGAAGCGGATGATCTTCGAAGCCAAGTATCTGGTGCTCGGGCTCGGCGACGTCTACCTGGGTGCACCTGCCGCGACGCCGGTCGATCCGCGGCATCGCCTGGTCACGACGAAGTACAATCCCGCGCGCACGTGGACCCCGGAAAACGCGGTGGGAATTGGCGGATCGTACATGTGCATCTACGGCATGGAGAGCCCCGGCGGGTATCAGCTGTTCGGCCGCACCCTGCAGATCTGGAACACGTTCAGGCAGAAGGGTTCGTTTCGCGACGGCAAACCGTGGTTGTTGAGGTTCTTCGATCAGGTTGAATTCTATCCCGTGACGCCTGCGGAGCTGGACGAGATGCGGAAACAGTTCGTGCGCGGCAGGTACGAGATCGAGATGGAGGAGACGGAGTTCCATCTCGGTGATTACCTCGCGTTTCTCGAGACGATTCGCGAGGAAACGGCTCAGTTCAGGGCGCGGCAGAAGCGGGCTTTTCACGAAGAACTGGAGCGGTGGAAGGCCATGGGTCTCGCGGTCTACACCAGTGAAGTGGGGCGTGAGACGGAGGAGGCCGAAGAGGCGGACGGCCTGACCGTATTGCGTGCGCAGATGCCGGGGAGTGTGTGGAAGGTGCACGTGCAACCGGGCCAGCTGATCCGGCCCGGCGATACCATCGCCGTGATCGAGAGCATGAAGATGGAATTTCCTGTGGAAGCGACCTGTGCCGGGGTCGTCCGCACGGTGCACGTTCGCCCTGGACAGGAACTTCGGCCCGGGGGGCCCATCGTGGGCATTGAGGAGGTGTCGGCTTGACCATGGCGACGGTGGCCGAGTTGCGAAGAGCGTATCGAAAGGGACTGAGGACACCTGCGGAGGTGATGAGCGCTCTCCTCCGAGAGGCAGAATCGCACGCCGCATGGAACGTCTGGATCACGCCGCCGTCGTGGGAGGCCATCGAACCTTATCTCGAGGCGCTTCGGCCGGAGGAAATGGAGCGGAAACCGCTCTGGGGAATCCCCTTCGCCGTCAAGGATAACATCGACGTCGCGGGCATGCCGACGACGGCGGCCTGTCCGGCTTTCGCGTATGAACCGGGCGCCCACGCCGCGGTGGTCGACAGACTGGTGCAGGCTGGTGCCATTCCGGTCGGGAAGACGAATCTGGATCAATTCGCCACCGGGCTCATCGGCACTCGCAGTCCGTACGGCGAGGTGGCGAATGCGCTGCGGCCCGAGTGGGTGAGCGGCGGCTCGTCGAGCGGCTCGGCGGTCGCGGTGGCTCTCGGCGTGGTGCCTTTTGCGCTGGGCACGGACACGGCGGGATCCGGGCGCGTGCCGGCGGCGTTGAACGGCATCGTCGGCTACAAACCGCGCGTCGGCGGGTGGCCGAACGAGGGAGTGGTGCCTGCCTGCCGGACCCTCGACTGCGTGAGCGTGTTCACTCGCTCCGTGGCGGACGCCGCGCTCGTGCAGCAGATCATCGCGCCGGCGCCCGCTGCGGCGTCGGCGCCCGAGCGGGCGGTCGTGCCGCGATCGCTCGACGCCTGGTTTGGGACTCAGGCGGCCGAATTTCGCAAGGCTTGGACGGCTGCTGTGGCGAGGCTGCAGGAAGCGGGAGTTCCGGTGGTGGAGATGGACCTGCCCGAGCTCGACGAGGCGAGCGCCATGTTGTACGACGGCCCGTGGATCGCGGAGCGGTGGGCGAGTCTCGGGGCGTTTGTCGAAGCTCATCGGGACGCTGTGCTGCCCGTCACGCGCGCCATCCTCGAGTCCGGCCGGGATCGCCTCGCGAGCGATTTGTTTCGCGCACAACATCGGCTCGTGGATCTGCGCCGCTCCGTGACCGAGAAGCTGCGCGGCGCTGTTCTTCTCATGCCGACGGTCGGCGGCACGTGGACGCGGGAGGAGGCGCGGCAAGACCCGTTTGGCACAAATAGAGCGCTTGGCGCCTACACGCATCATGCGAATTTGCTTCATTTTGCGGGTCTGTCGCTGCCCGCCGGCACCGCCGGCGGCTCGCCGTTCGGCATATCTCTGTATGTTCCAGGCGATCGCGAGGCGGAGTTGCTTCTGGCGGCCAAGTGGTGGGGCGATCTCGACGACGATGTCGCGGAGACGTGGAGTGAAGGGCAGTTGCTCGCGGTCTGCGGCCTGCACATGCGCGGCATGCCGCTCAATGATGAACTCGTGCAACTTGGAGCCGAATTTGTCGGTGTGGCCCGCACGGCTCCTCTGTATCGCCTCTACTTGTTGGACACGGATCCCGTGAAACCAGGCCTCGTGCGAACGGGCGATGGTGCGGAGGTGGAGATCGAACTGTGGCGGTTGCCCAAGCGCGCTTGGTCAGCATTTCTCGCGCGGGTCAGGCATCCGCTGGCACTGGGGCAAGTCCGACTGTCGGATGGCCGCGACGTAATGGGATTCGTCTGCGAGGCCGGCGCGCCGCGCCGCGAGGACATCACGCTGTATGGCGGATTTCGGGCGTGGCGCGATAGTGGCGGGGTGTTGTCGCCGTGAGGACGCGCCGGGGCGTTTCCGTTGCCCCGGCCGGTTTATCCATCTTGAGATCTTCGTTTGAAGGGCAATTTGCGTTTTTGTGAAACGATTGTAAGAAGTCTGTACAATTTGTGCTGGCTTTCATCCTTCACTCGCCACCGGTCCGGTGACGCGGATGCGGAGATTCTGGGCATGCTAAGCAGCGAGGGGGGAAGCAGGCGGTGAGAAAGGACATCCAGTCCACCAAGGAGCAGACGCCGGTGACGGAGGCTTCCAATGCTTTGGCGCAGGCGGAGCGGGCCGTCAAACAGGCGCTGTCTCACACGCATGACGCCACGCTTGCGGCTGCGGAGCGGGCATTGGTTCAAGCGGAACACGCCGTGCAGGGCGCAGCGGGATCGTCGAATCCCCAGGCCGTCGCGAGGCTCGACGAGCAGCTCGCCGATGTGCAAGCGGACTTGCGCGACGCAAAGGCCCAACAACCGTGAGGCTCCGGCTTCACGGTTGTTTCATTTGGCCGGGCGCTTCACGCGAAGGGGATGTTGCTTGGCCAAGAGGGGGTGCGTCTCAATGTGCCGGTAATCCGGGGTTGCGTATAGGGCGGCGAAGGCGGCGGCCACCCCGACGCCGCAGGCCAACAAGAGCAATTCGGGCGCGACGCCTTGTTGCAAAATCCACGAGGACAGGGCATAGCTGATGGGCGTGAAGCCGACGCTCACCAGCATAAGAACCGACATCACTCGCCCGAGTTTTTCCTCGGGAATGGTACTTTGCAGGAAGGCGAGGAACGGGATATTGACAATGCTCATGAGAATGCCCACCAGGCCGAGGGCCGCCATGCCTGCGGCAGGCGCCTGCCAGTATCCGACGGTGGCCATGCCAAGGCCCATGAGCGCCCCGCACATGCCGATCCAGATGAGCTTGCCCTGAAATCCCTTGAGGAGCGCGACGATCACGCCTCCGACGATCGAGCCGATGCCGAGCGCCGACTGGTACTCACCGAGCACGGCGCCGCTCCATCCCCGGCTGCGGATCATCACAGGCACGCCAATGCTCAAGGGGCCGATGCAGAACAGATTGACGACGAGGCTGAGGCACATGACGATGAGGAGAAGGCGTATGCTCGCCACGAACCGGAGGCCGTCCGCAATATCCTTCAGCACTGCGGATACGCCCTCAACCTGCGCGTCGAGGCCCGCATGCACGCGGAGGCGAAGCCAGAAGATGGTCACCGCGGCAACAGCAAACACAAAAGCGACGACAATGAACATCAGCCGATAGTCGCGCTGCGCCAGGAGGACGGCCGCAAGAATCGGCCCAACGACCGTACTCGCCTGCTGCACGGTCTGCACGATGCTGGATGCTTGAGCCACGTGTTCCTCGGACACGGCCGTCTGCACGATGGACGACGTGGCGGGATAATAAAACGAGTCGATCACGCCGAATAAAACCGCCATCAGGTCGATGGCCCAGAGCGGGGCTCGCGGACCGACAAGGGCGATGCGAGCGGCGAAGGCCACCAGCACCGCGGCCCGAGCGGCGAGGGAAAGGCCCATGATCCATTTGCGGCTGACCCGATCCGCGATAGCGCCGCCGACCAACATGAAGATGACGCGCGGAACGGAAGCAAGGGTCATGGTGGTGCCCAGCGCGAGCTGCGATCCGGTGATGGTCAGCGTGTACCAGCTCAGGATCGTGAAATAGGCGTTATCGCCGCCGACGGAAAACAGAGATCCCAACACCAAAATCCACAGGTTTCGCTCGCGCAGCAGGCGCCTGTCGAAATGCAGCAATCTCTTCGCACCACCTTGACCGCTGGATCGCTCTCCCTTCTCTAAATATACACATCCGCCCCGATGCATCCAACCACTTTTTGGTCATGCACGATGGGCACGCTGACCGTGATGCATCGCCTGCGGCTCTGGGCGGAGATGTACGGCTCGGATATGGACGGGTGGCCCGCGAGCGCCGCGCGGAACCAGGGCCTTTGCGACGCGTTCACGAGGCCCGCTGGTGGATCCGAAAAGAGGAACGATCCATCCGCGCGATTTGCCCAAATGGCATCCAATCCGCGCCTGCGCTTGACCTCAAGCAACTTCTGCTTCAGCGCCTCGCCTTCGGTCTCCAAATCGCGCGTATCGTCGCTGATGGATTGGAGCTCGCGCTTCAAGTCGTCCAGGTCGTCCTGAACGGGCGCCGCGGTTGAATTGGGCAGGAATGCTCCGAACTCTGCGATCTCGGCCGACAGTTCCTCAGCGGTGGCCTGCAGGTGGGACGAAATCTCCTTCAGTCGCTCGACCTGCTCGCGGCTGGCGGCGTTTTCGGCCATCAGGGCGACGAGATCGTCCGCGGCTTCGCGCATTGAAGCCTGTGCCTGCCTGACGCCGCGCTCCGCGTCGGTCAGGTGCCCGAAGGCATGCGTAGCCTCCGCGTGCGTCGTCCCGGCATCCGACGCCATATCCGCGATCTCGGTGCGCATCGTGGAGAAGAATTGTTCGAGGTCGCCCAGGGCGGCGTCTCCGAGCCGAGAGACGGCCCCGGCTTCCGTCCCGATGGCGGCGAGCGCGTCCACCTGGGCGCGGATCTCGGCAAAGTGGCTCGAGCTGTGGCGAAGCGCTTGCTTGGCCTGGTCCGCGAGCCGGCGAATCTCGTCCGCGATTACGGCAAAGCCTCGGCCGTGATCGCCCGCGTGCGCGGCCTCGATGGTCGCGTTGAGCGCGATGAGCGACGTCTGTTCGCTGATCTCGCGGATGGCTTCGTGTACGGCGCGAATGTGATCCACGCTAGTGAGCATATCGGACACGCGCCGGTTGTTTTCCTCGATCACGGCCGACAGTTGGCGAATGGTTCGCAAGGCTTGCGTGACGCGATCCACCAACTCCGGCACGCGCGACTCCAGCCTTTGGGCGCGGCCCAATATGCGCTGCATGGAGGTTTGGGCTCCGGTGAAGGTCTGGAGTGCGGAGCGCACATGAGACGCGGAGGCATCGAGTTCCGCGACGGCGAGCGTCGCCCGTTCGCATGTGCGCGTTTCCGTCCACTCGGTCCGCTCCGCGAGCGAGGCGAGCTCGCGAAGGGCATGGGAGACGGCGGCGGTGGTGGCGTCCAGTCGGTCGGCCGTCACGCGGATGGCCGCAAGCAGTTCCTGGACGAGCGGGAGAGGGGCACCCGTGTCGCCCTCCACCTCTCGATGTCGGCGCATCAGCGTCCACAAGGCGACCATCCCCTGCCTGTACGTTATGTTGGATTCCATTATGCGGCCAACGACGGAGAAGTATCAAGTATTTATGTTAGATAAAATGACAAATCGACCAGCGCGGCCTGTGCCGGGCTGGTCGATGAGCCGTCGATCAGCCGTCAAACGGGAAGCTGAATGCCCAGTTGGCGCAAAAGGTCGCGATCGACTTCCATCCGCGCCGTCTTTAGGGGGTCGACCACCTGACAGATGCGAAGCCGACCGGCCGCGCTGAGCAGCATGCATGCGTCAGCCAGGCTGACGTGGCCGGCCTTCGCGATCCACGTCGCCGCGCGCGTCGTCGCCGCCTCGGCCGCCTCGTCGAGCGTGGGCGCGGATGCGATGATACTCACATCGCGCGCGGACACGACCATCGGCGCCGGACAGTCCGCGCCTCGCACCGTTTGCAGGCGGACGGTGACCCGGCCCGCGATCTCGACGCCGGACACGCCCACTTCGCCGTCGCCCATCGCCGCGTGAAGATCGCCGAGCGCGAACAGCGCGCCCGGCGCGGAGACCGGGAGCAGCAGGACGGCGCCGGTGGTGATGCGCGTACAATCCATGTTGCCGCCGTGATCGCCCGGCGTTCCGCAGGGCACGGGGGCGGACGCCGGAGCCACGCCGATGACGCCGATCATCGGCCGCAGAGCTGTGCGCACGCCACCGGGCAGGACGACCTGGTCGTGGTCGATCTCGACGAAGCGGATGGCGTTTTGGGCAAGATGCGCGCCGAGCACGCCGAGGCCCGGCCCGGTGGTCATGATGCCGCGCTTGGCGAGCTCGATGTCCAGGATGTGCACCGCGAGGAGATCGCCCGGCATGGCCCCTTCCACGTAGATGGGGCCGGTGGCTGGGTTGATGCGGTTCCAGTCGAGGGTGCCGAAATCCTGATCCTCGCGCTGGATTTGGTTCTCGAAGCAATCACACGTCTCGACGCGCACGGTGGCGCCGTCCGGAACGGCGAGTGCGGGAGGGTGAGCTGGCGAGAGCGAATACACGATGTGGTTCGATTCAAGCGTGTACACCGCGGTGGACATCAACACGGCCTCCTTCAGGACGAAGAGTCTTTTGCGAAAGCTTCACTCATGAGTTTGACATTCGGGTGTGCATCCCTGCGACGTTCTGCAAATGCGAGCCATACTAACGCCGAAGGAGGGATGAACATGTCCAACAGCAGGCACGAGTCGAAGCCGCTGCACAACGACGCGAACAAAACGCTGCCGACAGAGGAGCGCGAGGAGCGGATTCCGGGCGAGAAGCTGCGGGTGAAGCTCGGCAAGAAGAAATGAGCGCTGGCGCGCGAGGGTGACGACAGGCCGCCCCGCGCGCCTCGCCGTCTCGAGGATCCGCCGTGCGGCCGGGCAGGGATTGACTCGCTGGCTGGCGAAATGATGCATGACCCAACCGTGTCTCTCAAAGCATGGCAGAGCGAAGGATGAGCGGGCGTGATCGCGAGGAAGCGAATTGCAGTTCTCGCCGTGGCCATGTATTTGGCCCTTGTGGGCTTTGTGGCTGCCTTTGTGTACCGCTGGAACGCGCCGAAGCCCGTGGAACGGGATCGCGTCGTCCGCGTCGCGAGCCCTGCGCGTCCCGCTCCGCGCCTGGACGCGCCCGTCTTTGGCGCGCCGCTGTACAAGCCGCAGTCGCCGCCATCGGGCATCCGCCTCTCGGTCATCCACGAGCCGAACTTCACGGCGTACGTGCTCTGGGTGCGCGATCCGCGCCGTGTCGAGATCGTCGAGACCCGTTTTCCGGGCGAAGTGGGTGAGACGGTCGAGCAGTTTGTGAACGACTGGCACGCCGTCGCCGGCGTGAACGGCGGGTCGTTCACGGATACCAACTGGCAGGGGACCGGGGGGCTCGTCCAAGGCATTGTCATCAGCAACGGGCGCGTGCTGAGGCGCGCGAGCGGGCCGGAGAGTATCATCGGCTTGACCGCGTCGGGGCGGCTCATCTCCGGGACGTACACGCTCGCCCAGTTGCAGGCAATGCACGTCACGCAAGCGCTCATGTTCGGGCCGACGCTTGTCGACCATGGCGTGGATCAGATCCAGGGCGCGGGGGACTGGGGGTATGCGCCGCGGACGGCCATCGGTCAGACGGCGGATGGCACCGTCATCCTGATGGTGACGGACGGCCGGGAACTCACGGGGCCCGCCGACATCGGCGCGAGCCTCGGCGATATCGCGCGGCTCATGATCTCACTCGGCGCGGTCACCGCGGCGAATCTGGACGGCGGCTCGTCCGCGACGCTTGTGTACGACGGCCGCCTGATCAATCAGCCCACGGACATTCTGGGCGAGCGGTATATTGGGACGGCCGTGATCGTCAAATAGCGCGAAAGAGGTAGGCGTGTGAAGCTCAAACGGCTTGGCATCTGCGGGATATTCATCTTCGGCACGGCGGCTGTGCTGTGGGGAGCGCAGGCGGCGGCGCGCGCACAGCATCCGCCGATTCAATGGCGAACCGTGGTGGTCCGGGAGCCGGCACCCGAACCGGTCGCGCGCGTCTCCCTACGAGGGAGCGGCATCGAGTGGACGCGTGTGCGGGCGTGGGCGCCGAGTCCGTCCCGCCTTGCGGCCTTTGCACTCGAGCCGAGCGGGGAGATCCGCGTTTTCGACCTGCGGACGGGGCGGGCGATCGCCGACTTGTCCTTTTCCTCGGGCGTTTCGGCCGCGGCATGGGCGAGCGACAGGCTGCTTCTCATCCTGACCGGCGGCGGCGTGCTCGAGACGTACGACGTGTGGAACCATGTGCCGAGATACGTGGCATCGCTCGATCCGCCCGCCGGCATGACCTGTCGTGCCTTGGCCTGGAGCGGCTACACGAACGATCTCTACGTCATCTTTTCCGGATCGCAGGGGAACGAGGTGTACTACTTCGACACCAACGAACACATGTACGCGGAGTCGTTGGGTACCTTGTCCATCCGCCAAGCGTACGACGGGGCGACCAATCTCACGTTGTACGTCGTCGACGCGCATCAGGAGCTCTGGACCTACCGCGGCGGGCTGCTTCATCTTGCAGCATCCCGGGTAGCCCTCATTCGCGGGGCTGGCAACACGGTCTATTGCGCGGCGCTCAATGCCGCGGGCGAGGCGGTCGCCGTCCGCGCGTTTGACGGCCATTCGTGGTCGACGATATGCAGACTGCCCGCGCCCGTTCCCGCTTCACGTCTGGTGGTCGATCACGCCGGCCGCGTCTACGAGGTGAGCCGCTTGGAACTGGAGGACGATGCGGGCCGAATCGCGCGGGCGCCGCGAGGAACGAGTTTCGTGCCTTCACAGAGCGCGGACGCGGTGATTGCCGCCGACGGAAGCGCATACGGCGTGGTGCTCGATTGAGGTTCTCGATGTGAAGCCCATGTGGATATCGTATAATGTTGGTCGACTGCCGAGGCGGGCTTCCGCGCAGCTTCGGACATGACAGAGCAGGGAAGTGGCAGTGTGGAACAGCGACAACCGATGGAAGAAAGGCCGAAGCGCAATTGGTTTTCGGGCCTGTTTTTGCCGATTCTCATCGGCGTGGCCATTGCGATGGCGCTTCGGCTGTGGGTGGTGAGCCCCGCTCGGGTGCCGTCCGCTTCAATGTACCCCACCATCCCTGCGACGAGCTCCCGGAACTTCGCGTACGTGATTGTCAACAAGTTGGCCACGGAGCTTGGTCCCATTCATCGCGGGGAAGTCGTCGTGTTTCATTGGCCGGACAATCCGAGCGAGCTGTTTGTGAAGCGCGTGATTGGCCTGCCGGGGGACACGGTGACCGTGACGTCCAATGCCGTGTACATCAACGGCAAGAAGTTGATTGAGAACAATCCGGATATTTCAAAGTACAACGGAACGGTCGTCGGAACCTGGAAGGTGCCGTCCGGGTGCTACTTCATGCTGGGCGACAACCGGCCCATCTCCGACGACAGCAGGCTCTGGGTGCATAAGTTCGTGCCGCGCTCCATGATTGTCGGCGAAGCGCAATTTGTGGTCTATCCGTTCAACAAGATGAGCGTCATCTCTCAACACGTGTGAGAGGAGTGGGCGACGTGCAATACGTGCGTCTGGGAAAAACCGGGCTCGAAGTCTCCCGCATCTGCCTCGGATGTATGAGCTATGGCGATCCGCAGCGAGGCACGCATCCCTGGGTGCTGCGCGAAGAGGAGGCCCGGCCGTTTATCCGCAAGGCCTTGGATCTCGGCATCAACTTTTTTGACACGGCGAACGTGTACTCGCTGGGCGCCAGCGAGGAGATCCTCGGCCGTGCGCTTCGCGATTTTGTCAGGCGCGATGAGGTCGTGATCGCCACGAAGGTACACGGCAGGATGCGGCCGGGTCCGAACGGCGGCGGACTTTCGCGCAAGCATATCCTCGAAGAGATCGACAACAGCCTGCGTCGGCTGGGGACGGACTACGTGGATCTGTACCAGATCCACCGGTTTGATCCGAATACGCCGATCGAGGAGACGATGGAGGCCCTTCACGACGTCGTCAAAGCCGGAAAGGCGCGGTACATAGGCGCGTCGTCCATGTACGCGTGGCAGTTCCTGAAGCTGCAACATGCGGCCGAACTGCACGGCTGGACGAAGTTTGTGTCGATGCAGAATTACTACAATCTGCTGTATCGCGAGGAAGAGCGGGAGATGATGCCGCTCTGCCAGGCGGACGGCATTGGCGTCATCCCATGGAGCCCGCTCGCCCGCGGCCGTTTGACCCGGGACTGGGATACGCGCACCGCGAGATCGGAGACCGATGAGTTCGGCAGGAAGCTGTACGCGCTGACCGAGGAGAGCGATCGCCGGATTGTCGAGCGCGTGAAGGCGGTGGCGGAGCGGCGCGGCGTTCCGATGGCGCAGGTCGCGCTCGCGTGGGTGCTGTCGAAGCCGTACGTCACGGCGCCCATCATCGGGGCGACGAAGCTTCATCACCTGGAGGACGCGGTCGCGGCGCTGGAGCTTCGGTTGACGCCGGACGAGATCGCCGAACTGGAGGAGAACTACGTGCCCCATCCGGTCTTGGGTCATCAGTGATACAGCGGGTTTGACATTTCGGACGAAACGGGGCGCGATACACATGGCGGTGGAAGTGGAAAGGCAGGAGGCTGTCCGCGAAGAGGGCCGGGCCTATGCGAACCGTCGAACGTTCGCCATCATCTCGCACCCTGACGCGGGGAAGACGACGTTGACGGAGAAGTTGCTGTTGTTCGGCGGGGCCATCCGCGAGGCGGGCGCCGTGAAGGGGCGGAAGGCGCGGCGGCATGCGACGAGCGACTGGATGGAGATTGAGAAACAGCGCGGCATCTCGGTGACCTCGACGGTTCTGCAGTTCGACTACATGGGCTGTCGCCTGAACCTGCTCGATACGCCGGGCCATGAGGACTTCAGCGAGGACACATACCGGACGCTGGCCGCCGCGGACAGTGCGGTCATGCTCATCGACGCGGCGAAAGGCGTCGAGCCCCAGACCATCAAGCTGTTTGAGGTATGCCGCATGCGCGGCATCCCCATCTTCACGTTCATCAACAAGCTCGATCGCCACGGCAAAGACCCCTTCGAGCTGATGGAGGAGATCGAGCGCGTGCTCGGCATCCGCTCTTGTCCGGTGACGTGGCCCATCGGGATGGGGCCCGACTTTCAGGGCATCTATCACCGCATGGAAGGGCGGTTCGAGCGGTTCACGAGCCGGACGGAGGAGATGACGTCCGTCGACGTGCCGGATTTGGACGATCCGGCCCTCGCCGAAATCCTCGGCGAACCGCTTTGGCAAAAGCTCAAGGAAGACATCGAGCTGCTCGACGTCGCGGGCGATGCGTTCGACGCCGATCTCGTGCGCCAGGGCAAGCTCACGCCCATGTACTTCGGCAGCGCCATTGCCAACTTCGGCGTGGCCGCGTTCCTGCAGTCGTTCATCCAGTTCGCGCCCGCGCCAGGGCCGCGCGAGACGAGCGCAGGCACCCTTCACCCGGGCGATCCCGTCTTCACCGGATTCGTCTTCAAGATCCAGGCCAACATGAACCCTGCGCACCGCGATCGCATCGCGTTTGTCCGCATCTGCTCCGGCAAGTTCGAGCGCGGCATGACCGTGACCCACGTGCGAACCGGAAAGCGCATCGCGCTGACGCAGCCGCAGCAGTTCTTCGGCCAAGAGCGCGAGACGGTGGACGAGGCCTATGCGGGCGACATCATCGGCATTCACGATCCGGGCATCTTTCGCATCGGCGATACGCTCGCCGAGCGCGGCGCTATCGAATTTCCGCCTTTGCCGTCGTTTTCGCCCGAACATTTCGCGCGGGTGTCCGTGCCGAATGCGATGAAGTACAAGCAATTTCACAAGGGCATTGCCGAGCTTTCGGAAGAGGGCGCCGTGCAGGTCTTTCGCCAGGCCAACCGTACGGAGGACCTGATTCTCGGGGCGGTGGGTCAGCTTCAATTCGACGTGTTCGTCTACCGCATGAAGCACGAGTACGGCGTCGACGTCGAGCTGGTGCGGTTGCCGTACCAGTTCGCCCGGTGGCTGGACTCGGAGCAACCTGTGGAAAGCCTGCAGTTCGACCGCTACGCGACGCTCGTCGTGCGCGATCGCGACGGACGCACCGTGCTCTTGTTCCAGACCGAATTCGCCATGCAGTGGTTGCTCGACAAAAATCCCAACGTGCGCCTGCACAAGACGTCATTCGAGCTTGACGCGGCGCAGGGTCGCTCGAAGGAGTGAGGCGTGTGCCGACGGCGAGCGTCTCGCTCCCGTGATGCGTGGGAGGACGCCTCTTCCTTAGGAATCTATCCCTCAGACTTACCATGCGCGGCGGAGCGGAGAGGTTTGCGGCGGCGAGCCCCTCCGCTTCGCCTTTCTAGTGGATATTTCCTATGGATTCTGATAAGATGGAGAAAGAGGTAGGGAGAAGACCGGTGCGCGGTTCGGCCCTGCCGACAGAGTGGAGTGGGCAATGCAGGAAGCGCGCGGTGGCGTTGCCGTGCGCGCTGGTGGCGGAGCATTGCAAGCGACGGGAGGTGGGATTGGCGTTGCGAGAAACACGCGTCGGCATTACAATATTAGCAGCCGACTTCAACGAGTGCTAACAGGGTGTTGCCCTCTCGCACACCATGACGTTCCACCGCGGTGTGTCCGTGATCTGCTCTCCCTGCGCTTCCTCAACGTATATCAGCCGCAGGTACTCGCGCACAGTGACATTGTCGGAACGAGTCGCGAAATGGAGCCAGACAGCACACAGGAGGTGGTGCGTGCATGACGTTGGAAATCGGATATGTCAGCACTTATGTCCCCCGGAAATGTGGACTTGCCACATACACCCATCATTTGCGCCAGAGCGTTCGCCGGGCGGCGGGATCGTCCGCGGCCGACCAAGTGATTGCGATGTTGGCCCCGGACGAGGACTTGAAGAACTACAATCGCTCGTACTGGTTCCTGCGCCGCGATGAGCGCCGGGATTACGCGCGCATCGCGCGGCGGGTGAACGACAGCCGCATAGGCGTCGTATCCCTGCAGCACGAATTCGGCATCTTTGGCGGCGAAGCAGGGGCGTATATCCTCGACTTCATCGACGCACTCAACAAACCACTTGTGACGACGTTTCACACCGTCTTTCAAAAGCCCATGTCGCCGTATCGCGAAGTGCAGAAGGAAATCGCCGAGCGAAGCGATCGCATCATCGTGATGAATCGCCAGGCGATTGAGTATCTCGTGGACGCGTTTGGCATCTCGCCGTCGAAAATCCACTATCTCCCACATGGTACGCCAATGCGCTCGGTCACGCCGCGCTCCGATTTGCGGAAGCGGTTTGGCTGGCAGGACCGGGCCGTCATCGTCACCTTCGGGCTCCTCGGCCCGAGCAAGGGCATTGAGTTCATGCTCGACGCGATGCCGGATATCGTCCGCGAGGTTCCGAACGCGCTGTACGTGATCGCCGGTCAGACGCACCCCGAAATTGTCAAGCGCGAGGGCGAGGCGTACCGCGAGTCGCTCATGAAGCGCATCCGGGATCTCCATTTGGACGATCACGTCGTGATGCTGAACCAGTACATGTCGGAGTCGGACATCGTCGATCTCATCACGGCGGCCGATCTGTACGTCACGCCGTACCCGAACATGGAACAGATCACGAGCGGGACGCTGGCCTACGCGGTCGGCATGGGACAGGTTGTGCTGACGACGCCGTACGCGTACGCGCGCGACCTTCTGAAGGACGTGCCGGAACTGCTCGTGCCCTACGGCGACACGCGCGCGCTGGCGGATCGGGCCGTTGAAATCCTGACGAACGACGAGGTGCGCGCGAAATTCGCCGAGCGGATTTCGGCAGTTGGCGAAGACATGACGTGGCCGCGCGTGGGCGAGCGCCATTGGCAGTTGTTCCAGGATGTCGCGCTGCGGGCTCGTCATCGCGCATCGGGGGTGAAGGGGTTTGCGGTCATCGCACACTGATCGCCTGCCGGTTTCGCTGGACCACCTGCGCCGGATGACGGACGACACCGGGCTCATCGAGCATGCGATAGGCCGCATTCCTCGCCGCCAGGAGGGCTATTCCACCGACGACAACGCGCGGGCGCTCTGGCTTGCGTACGAGTGGCTCCGCTACGCTCGCGAGCGGGGGCTGGAGGAGGACGCGGCCGATCTCGCGCGGCTCATCGACATCTACTTCGCGTTCTTGGCTTGGGTTCAGAAGCCCGACGGCTGGTTCCACAACAACGTCTCCTACGACCGGCGTTTTGAGCTTGAAGTTCCGTCGGACGATTGCCAGGGGCGGTCGGTGTACGCGCTGGCGGTGGGCATGTGCGAGGAGCGCGATCCGGCCCGGTTGACGGCCTACGCGGAAGTTCTGCGGCGAGGTCTGGAGGCGGCCTTCAGCCTCACGCACGTGCGCGGGGTCGCCCATGTCGTCGCCGCGGCCGCGAGGCTCCTGCGCTGCGCCGACGAACCCGGCGTCGCGGACGACGCCGTCCCCGAGTTCTGGTCGTTCGTGCGCCAGCGCCTGCCGGGCGTCGTGGAGCGGGGCGCGCGCGATTTGGTGTCTCGCTATGAGGCGCACGCGCGGGAAGATTGGCCTTGGTTTGAGGACCGCATGACCTATGACAACGCGGTGATGCCGTGGGCGCTCTTCGAGGCCTACGCGCTGTTGGGCGAGACGCGCTGGAGGGAAGTGGCGGAAGCTTCTCTCGAGGGTCTCCTCGCTCGCATGCGGGCGCCTGAAGGGTGGCTTCGACCCATCGGCAATCGCGGCTTTGCGTCGCCCGGCTACACCGCCGTGTGGGATCAGCAGCCGCTGGAGATTGCGCAACTCGCCATCGCGTGCGAATCGGCGTGGCGCGCCACGCGCGATGAATCGTACCGCCGGCTGGTGGCGCAATGTCAACGCTGGTTCTACGGCGAGAACGACAAAGGCGTCCCCATGGCCGATCCGGCCGACGGCTCCTGTTGCGACGGCCTGACGCCGCAAGGCCCGAATGTCAACCGCGGCGCCGAATCCACGTGGTCGTATCTCATCACCGAGGTTCACGTGGAACGGGCGTTTGCCGGCGACGCAGAGGCCGCGCAGTCGCTCGGCGCTTGGGTGGGCGTTTGGCGCGCGTCCGTCGCCGCAGGAGGTCACAAATGGGCATTGGGCGGCGTCCATCGCTGAGGGTTCGCCGGCCCGCCTCACGAAGGGGCGAGGCCGGCGTTTCCGTTTTCTTTCATCCGTTGATACCAACCCAGAAAGGCATTCTCGATGGCGGCGCGCATCTTCGGCTCGGAGAACTCCCCCTGATACAGCTTTTCTTCGTCCCGCCAATCCGCCCACAGGCCATTCTGATCCGGCGCCTGTGTCCAAAAGCCGTCCTTCGCCCGGATGTCAAACACTCCGTTCTGGTATTTGGCCATCACTTGAAAGCGCGGACTGTAGAAATGCGAGTTCAGAAAGGCCACGACGAGTTCCACGGACTCCGTGGTCACAACCTTGGCGTCGAGCGCAGAATCTCCTTCGTGAATGGATTTTGCGATCTCGTTGAACAGCCGGACGGCCTCTTCCTTGCACTCCGTTTCGCTCAGGACGACATGCGTCTTGACGTTCATCGCGTCTCCATGCTCGCGGATGTGCGTCATCTCCCGCTGGAACGTGTCCATGGAATCGCATCCCCTCCGCACGCTCTGAACACAGCGTCTCCTGCGTGCGGCAATTCATGCGCCTCCTCGCAGCCGCCGTTGGTGTACAATGAAGGCGTTGTCATCCGCTTGGAACCAAGCTCATCCACTTTGTCGCGATAGGAGGCACCGGAACATGCGCGTGGTCATCACGGGAGGCAGCGGCCTGTTGGGCCCATGGGTCATTCGCGAATTCGTTCATGCGGGGTACGACGTGCTGAACGTCGATACGCGCCCGCCCGCCGAGGAGTTGTGTCCTACCATCGTCGCGGATCTTACAGATCTGGGCGATTGTTATCAGGTGCTTCAGGGCGCCGACGCGCTCGTGCACCTTGCTGCGCTGCCGCGCGTCGGGATTCGGACGGACGCGGCGACCTTCGAACTGAACACCGTGTCCACGTACAACGTGCTTGAAGCGGCCGGATCGCTCGGGATTCGGAAGGCCGTGATCACGTCGAGCGAATCTTCCTATGGCCTCGTGTTCGCCAAACATCCGTTTGCGCCGAAATACGTGCCGGTGGACGAAGATCACCCGCAGCTGCCGCAGGACGCCTACGGCCTGTCGAAAGTGGTGAACGAACTGACCGCGGAGACGATGCACCGCCGCTATGGCATGCAGATCGCCGCATTCCGGCTGGGGAACGTGATCACGCCCGCCATGTACAGAAACTTTCCGGACTTCATCAAAAAACCGGAGGTTCGCAAGAACATCCTCTGGTCCTACATCGACGCGCGCGACGCCGCGGTGGCCTACCGATTGGCCGTGGAGAAGGACGGACTGGGTTGCGTGAAGCTGAACATCGCCGCGGACTGGACGAGTATGGACATGACAAACGGGGAGCTTCTCGCGGCGTGCTACCCCGAGGTCACCGATGTCCGCGTCGATCCGAACGGCTACGAGACGCTGCTCGCCAACCGCAGGGCCAAGGAGACGCTCGGCTGGCAGCCGATTTACCACTGGCGGGATGAAGTCGCCAAGCTCTGAGTTTGGTGTGGGGGCCGCTCGTTCCAGGCGGCGCCGGCAAACGGGTTCGCCAGCAGAAAGGAGCCTGCGGCGAACGGGAAAGGACGATCTTCGATGCCCATCATCGTTCACGCGGATGAGCGCCTGTTTCACCTGATGACGCCGGGATCGAGCTACGCGTTTCGCGTCCGCGAAGACGGCCTTCTGGAACACCTGTACTGGGGGGCTCGGATGGAGGACGCGCTGGATCTGTTGCGCGTCGCGCGCGCAGCGCGGCGGCTCGATCCGAGGCCGGATCACCTGCGCGCCACCGACGTCGGTTCACTTCGCCTCGAGTATCCGTCGTACGGCACGGGCGACCACCGCGATCCCGCCTACGACGTGTTGCAACCCTCGGGCAGCCACGCGTCCCAACTCGTGTACGCCTCTCACCGGATCCAGCCGGGGAAGCCCCGCCTTCCTGGCCTGCCCGCGTTTTACGTCGAATCCGATTTCGAAGCGGATACGCTCGAGATCACGCTGGTCGATCCGGTCCTTTCGCTCCAGGTGGTTCTCTCTTACACCGTCTACCGGGACTTCGATCTTCTGTGCCGGCACGCGCGCTTCGAGAACGCTGGCACCGGCACACTCGTTCTGCGCCGGGCGCTGAGCGCCTCGGTCGATCTCGACCTGCGCGAGGCGGACTTCATCCAACTGTCCGGCGCGTGGATCCGCGAGCGGTTCATTGAGCGGGTGCCGCTCGGGCCGGGCAGGCACGAGATCATGAGCCGCGCGGGCATCAGCGGGCACAAGCACAGCCCGTTCTTTGCGCTGGCGGCGCCGAACGCGACCGAAGACCGCGGCGAGGTGCGCGCCTTCGCCCTCGTATACAGCGGCAACTTCGTCGGCGCCTGTGAGATGGAGCCCATGCGACAAAACGTGCGCGCGCAGATCGGCATCCATCCCGCGGACTTTTCCTGGAGGCTCGGACCGGGGGAAACGTTCGTCACGCCGGAGGCCGCACTCGTGTACTCGGACGAGGGATGGGGCGGCATGTCGCGCACGTTTCATCGGGCCATCCGCCGGCGGTTGTGCCAGGGGCCCTATCGCGATCGCGTCCGCCCTGTGCTCATCAACAATTGGGAGGCCACGTATTTCGACTTTCACGAGGACGATCTCGTCGAGATCGCTCGGCAGGCCCGCGATCTCGGCGTGGAGTTGTTTGTCCTCGACGACGGTTGGTTCGGCCAGCGCGACGACGACAGCACGTCGCTCGGCGACTGGCGGCCGCACCCGCGCAAGCTGCCGCACGGGCTTCGGCACCTCGCCGACCAGATTCACGGGCTTGGCATGCAGTTTGGCATCTGGATGGAACCGGAGATGGTCTCGCCGAAGAGCAAACTGTATGAGGAGCATCCGGACTGGTGTCTGCACGTGCCGGATCGGCCGAGATCGGAGCGAAGGCACCAACTCATGCTCGATCTCACGCGCGAAGACGTGCGCGCCTTTGTGGTCGATGCGGTGTCGCGCGTCATTGAGGAAGGAGCCGTCGATTACGTCAAATGGGACATGAACCGGCCGATGACGGAGGTCGGATCGGCCGCGCTGCCGCCCGAGCGCCAGCGTGAGACCGCGCATCGCTACGTGCTCGGCCTGTACGAGATACTGGAGACGCTCACCAGCCGGTTTCCGCACGTGCTGTTCGAAAACTGCGCGTCGGGCGGCGGCAGGTTCGATCTCGGCATGCTTCACTACATGCCGCAGACCTGGACGAGCGACAACACGGATGCCGTCGCAAGGCTCAAAATTCAACACGGCACGAGCCTCGTCTTTCCGCCCGTCACGATGGGCGCCCACGTGTCGGCGGTGCCGAACCACCAGATGGGGCGCGTGACGCCGTTCGCGCTTCGCGCGGGCGTCGCCATGTGCGGCAACTTCGGGTTTGAGCTCGATGTGCGCCGTTTTTCGGACGAGGAGCGGCGCGAAGCGCGTCAGGCGGTGGAGAGGTACAAGGCGGTGCGTGAACTTGTGCAGTTCGGCGACTTCTACCGCCTCCTGTCTCCCTTTGAGGGCCACGAAGCGGCCTGGATGTTCGTCGCGGCGGATCGGAGCGAGGCGCTCGTCGCCTACTTCTGCACGTATCCGGACCCCATGGAGCCGCCCAGGCGCCTCGCGCTGCGCGGCCTAGCGCCCGACGGTCGGTATGTCGCGGAGCCCTTTGCGGAATGCTTCCGCGGCGACACGCTCATGCGTTCGGGGCTCGTCATCCCGCGCCAGACGGGAGACGGGCAGGCCGTGTTCATTCATCTCAAGCAAATCCGCGAGGAAGGTGATGGCCCGTGATTCGGGTGGGTGTCATTGGCTGTGGCGTGATCAGCGAGGTTTACCTCAACAATCTGCGGGCGTTCGGGATTCCGGTAGCCGCGGTGGCGGATCTCGATCCAGAGCGGGCCGCTTCGCGCGGCGCGCAGTTTCAGGTCCCCGCCCTGCCGACCGACGAACTGCTCGCGGACCCCGAAATCGATCTCGTCCTCAATCTCACGGTGCCGAAGGCGCACGCCGAGATCGCCCGTGAGGCGCTTGTGCGGGGCAAACATGTGCACACGGAAAAACCGCTCGCGCTCACGGCTGCGGAAGCGAAGGAACTGGTCCATCTCGCGAATGCCAGCGGACTCCGCCTCGGCTCTGCGCCGGACACCTTCCTCGGAAGCCACCTTCAGACCGCGCGCAAGGTCCTCGACGACGGCTGGATTGGGGAGCCCATTGGCGCGACGGCGTTCATGATGAGCCACGGTCCAGAGCGGTGGCATCCCCAGCCGGACTTTTTCTATCAGGCGGGGGGAGGGCCGCTCTTCGACATGGGACCGTACTATCTCACGGCGCTCGTCCATCTCTTGGGGCCCGTGCGCCGAGTCGCGGGCTCCGCGCAGACGACCTTTTCCACACGCGTGATCGGCTCGCCAAATCGATTCGGGGAGTGCATCCCGGTGGAGGTCCCGACCCACGTCCAGGGCCTGCTCGAGTTCGATGGCGGCGCCACGGGCGTCCTCATCACGTCGTTTGACGTGTGGCACTCCGAACTGCCGCGCATCGAGATCTACGGCACTGAGGGGACGCTCGCCGTGCCGGATCCCAACTTCTTCGGGGGCTCTGTGCGCGTTCGCCGGCGCGGCGCCGACGCGTGGAGCGACGTCCCTCCTCTGTTCGGTTTCTCGGAGAACCGCCGCGGGCTCGCGGTCGCGGACATGTCGCTCGCCATCCGCGACGGGCGCTCTCACCGCGCGACGGGCGATCTTGCCCTGCACGTGGTCGAGGTGATGGAAGCCATCCACATCTCGGCCCGCGAAGGACGGCATGTCGAGATCGCGTCGAGGCCCTCCCGTCCCGAGCCGTGGCCCATGGGCTACGACGAGGCGGCGCTTATCCTCGACCTTCGCGGCGAAAGCGGGCGGGATCGGGCATGAAAGCTCTAGGCATCGACCTCGGCACGACGTCCGTGGCGGTCGTGGTGTACGATACGAGCCTCGCGCGCCCTGTTTGGTGTCGATCGCGGCCTCACGGGGCCGTCCTCCCCGTTGACGATCCGTTGGCGGCGGCGCAGGACGCGAGTCGCATGCTGGAACTCAGCGAGACCTTTCTGCGGGAGGCGCTGGCAGAGCATCCCGACGTGGCCGCCATCGGTGTCACGGGTCAGATGCACGGCGTCGTGTACCTGGACGACGAGCTCTTGCCGGTGAGTCCGCTTTTCACTTGGCAGGACAGGCGCGGAGGACTCGACATCGCGCCCGGCGAGACGTTTGCTGAACGGCTCTCCCGCCTGACCGGCGTTCACGTGCCTGTTGGATACGGGCTCGCGACCCACGCCAGCCTCGCGCATCACGGCCTGGTGCCTGGCGGAGCCGCTTGGCTCGCGACACTGCCGGACGCTTTTGCGGCGCGACTCGCCGGGCTGTCGCGGCCGCGCGCGCACGCGTCGCTCGCGCACAGCATGGGCGGATTCGTCGTCCAACAAGGCGCGTTTGCCGCAGACGGGCTGCGGGAGGCCGGGATCGACCTTCGGCTTTTGCCCGAGGTGGTCCCGGATGTGCAGATCCTCGGCGCATATCGCGGCATTCCCGTGGCGGTTGCGCTGGGGGATCACCAGGCGAGTTTCCTCGGGGCGGTGGGCGTCGAAGAGGGAGGCGTGCTCGTGAACATCGGCACGGGCGCTCAGGTGTCCATCTGCGTGCGCGGGGAACCGAAGCTGGGAAGCGGGGCGGAACTGCGCCCGTTCGTCCGGGATCTCCGGCTCGCAGTCGCCGCGACGCTCGCGGGAGGGGCGGCCTACCAGCTTGTGACCGCGTTTTTCGATCGCGTTGTCCGCTTGTACGGCTGCGAGCCGACCCGGTCCGGTTATGAAGTGCTGGACGCGGCGATCGCGGCCTGGCGCAAGGCGGGCGGCGGCCCGTTCCCGCGGGTGCGCCCGACCTTTTATGGATCGCGATGGAGCGACGATAACGGCGCGCGCGTCGAGGGCTGGACGGCGGCCGCCATGACGCCGGAGGCCTTTGCCTGGGGGGTACTGTCAGGCGTGGCCGAAGAGCTGCACGAGGGGTTTCTGCGCCTGTGCTCTGGCGGGCAGAAGGGCTCACGAACCTTCGCAGGCGCGGGCAATGCACTGCGCGTCAACCGTCACCTGCGGGACGCGGTGGAGGCGGCCTTCGGTCGTCCCGTATCCCTCGCCCCCTATCCGGAAGAGGCGGCGCAAGGGGCGGCCCGCTGGGCCGCCATGGCGCTTTTGTCCTGAGGCCTGGGCGCCGCGCCTGCGGGCGAAGGGCGCGAATGCGTTCACGGGCCTGTCAGCGCGAGAACGCGCGGGCCACAACCTCCTCCGCCGGTTTGCCGTAGATGCAGTAGCTTCCGTCCTCGTGCGCCTCTTCCCGCGGATAAAGCTTCCACGGCCATTCCCACAGCATGTAACCTTTGAACCAGCGTTCGGAGGGCATGGCCGCGAACATGGCTTCGTAAAACCGCGCTTGCTCGTCGAGATCGACCGCACCTGGGTGTCGGTAATCCCACGGGCAGGCGCCGGAACCCGCGCGGCTTGGACAACCCACCTCCATGAAGAAGAGCGGTCTTTTCCAAGCCTCCGCGACTTCACGAAGCACGGGCACGCGTTCTTGCCATCGGTCGATGGGATAGTAGGCGCTCGACGAAATGAGATCGACGGCGTCCCAGAACCGGACGTGCTCTTCGCGCCCATGATTGCAGTTGTACGTCACAAGGCCGCCGTACACTTGGCGGACGCTGTCGATCAGCGCGCGCCAATGTGCTTCGTGCGGTTCGGCCGTCGTCATCTCGCAGCCGACGCAGAACATCTCGCACCTCGTGCGTTCGGCGAGCCGCGCGTAGTGAGCCATCATCTCGGCGTATGCCTCGAACCACGCCTCCCACGACGCGAGATCCTCGCCTTTCTCGTCTTCGAATCGAATTTCGCCTCGCCACGTCCCGTCTCGACAGTTGACGGTCGGCTTGAGGCACACCTTGAGCCCGAGTTCGTGGGCGAGATCGACCATGGCCGCAATCTCGGCATCGCTCACGGTGACCGGCGGTCCGTAGGCGATGGCGGGATGGCCCGCGTGTTCCATGAGGCCGGCAAAAGCGAGCGTCACCCAGTTGAACGGCTGTTCGGCGAGGGCGCGCATGGATGTTCGAGCCTCCTCATTCGCCCACGTGCCGTGCTGGCCCACAAAGCCGAACGTCATGCCGCGGATCAAGTCGAGATCGAATGCGCTTTCGGACGTTCGCATCGCGGTCTGTCTCCCTTCGTCTCATCAGCGGTCCTGTTGCAAGAGCTCGATCACGGCCCGCGCGGAAGCCAAGCCGTCGAAGTAGGCGTATCGCCCGCCCGTGTATTCGCCCCGCTGTTCGAGCGCAAGTCCGGCTTCGTTGAGCGCCAGGCTTCGCTTCTTCATGTCGTCCACTTCAAACGCGATGTGGTGTACGCCTTCGCCGTGTTCCTCAAGCCAAGCGCGCCAGGTGCTCGGGTGCTCATCGGGCTCGATGAGTTCAATTGCCAAGTTGTCCAGCTGGAAGAACGCCAGCTTGGCCCGGGCGGGCGTGGGTTGTCCCAGATACTCCGTCCGTGACTCTTCGTAGGCTTCAGTCCAGTGCCACTTCGGCACCTCACAGCCCAGGAGCTTGGCCAAGGCGGCGCTTGCCGCCTCGATATCCCGCACGATGATCCCGATCTGCGCGACGCGCCTTGTCCCCAATGGATACGCTTCCATACGCCTTCCTCCCAAAACGTTTTGACACCATCTTACCACGCCGCGCTCGACCATGGCAGCGCGAACCGATTTATAATCCAGACTTCAATCGGGAATGTTTACATATGCTGCCGTTTTATCTTTCGCATGGGGATGGGCGATCCGACACTCACAGCGGCACGAGGAGGACCTATGGCGTTCGACACAGAGCTCGAGAGGCGCGCGCACGACTTCGCGCTGACGCAAGACATCAGTTCGACGCGCGGCGGAGGATCCGACCTGTGGCCAACCTTGCGCCGAAAAGCGGCGCGGGTCAGGGCCCTGGCCGCCAGGCTCGAGCGGGAGCCTTCGGCGTGTTCCGAGCCCGCGCACGAGTGGCTGATCGATCACGCCGCCTACATCGAATTGCAGGCGATGCTCGCGGAGCGCCTGTGGCCGAATGCCGTGGTGCGGAAACTGCCGAGGATGGCCGAGTCCGGGGAACCTCGCGTGGTGGCGCTCGCCGCCGCTTACCTCGACGCGACCCGCGGCCACATGGAAGCGGAGACGCTGGTGCGGTTTGTCGAGGCGTACCAGGACGTGCAGGTGCTGACGACCCATGAATGTCATCAGCTCGCCAACGGCCTGCGTGTCGCGCTGCTCGTCAAGTTGTCGGAAGCGAGCGAGGAGATCGAGCATCGATACGAGACCTGTCGCGCGGTGGGCCGCCTGCTCGCCGAGATCGAGCGCGGCGGCGCGGAAGCCGTGCGCCGGGCCATCGATCGGTTTTCCAGGGGGCGGGCGCTCGGCGCGGTGGAGGTGGTGCACCTCGTGCACCACCTGTCGGAGTGGGAACCGGACAGCGACGAACTCCGGGAGTGGCTTGCGGCGCATGTCGCGAATTCCAGCGAGAGCATCGAGCGCCTGACGACCTACGAGGCGGAGTGGCACGCCGAAATTCAGGTGCTGATCGGCAACCTGGTGCAGAGCCTTCACGCCTTGGAACGCTTGGCCTGGCAACCCATCGTCTCGCGGATTTCGCGCGTCGAGGCCTGCCTGCGCCAAGAGCCGACGGGGGACTACCTGCGCCTTGAGCCGACGAGCCAGAACGTGCTCACCCACCAGGTCAGTTGGCTGAGCGAGGCGTTTCGCCTGCCTGAGACCTTGGTAGCGGAGACCGCCGTCTCATTGGCCCGGGAGGCGTGGGAGAAGGCGGGATCGAGTGCGGCGCCGGACGTTCCCCGCGAGGCGTTCGTCGCGTATTACTTGTGCGATCCCGTCGGGATGGACGCGCTTCATCGCGCGCTGAAACAGCGCGCCAAGCCGAGGGCGGTTCCGCAGATTGCGCTTCGGCGCCGTCCCCTACGCTCGTACCTGCTCGGCATGGCGTTTCTGTTCGCGGCCATCCTCTTCGCACTGCTCGAGGCGTTCACGCGGGGGTTCAGGGCGTCCGCGGCCGCGATCGCCGCACTCGCCATCCTGCTCGCGCTTCCAGTCAGCGAATGGGTGATTTCGCTGGTGCACGAGGCCATTCGCCGCGCTGTGCGGCCGGTGCCTCTTCTGCGCCTCGACTTCAGCGAAGGACTGCCGGAGGACGCCCGCACCATGGTGGTACTACCCGTGATTTGGGCGAGCGAGGCGGACGTCGACGAGGCGTTCGACAAAATCGAACTTCATCATTTGACGCAGCGGGGCGACCATCTCTATTTCGCCGTGCTTTCGGATCTCCGGGACGCGGAGGCGCAGGAACTGCCCGAAGACGAACCTTTGCTCGCCCGGGCTCGCGCCCGCCTGCAGGATCTGCGCCGCAAGTACGGGGCGGCGCGCTTCTTTTGGTTTCACCGGGCTCGCGTCCTCAATCGCGCGGACGGCGTATACATGGGCTGGGAGCGGAAGCGAGGCAAGCTGGTGGAGTTTGTCGAGCTTCTTCGCGGCAAGAAAGACACGAGCTTCCGCGTGCAGGACGGCGATCTCGCGGTGTTGCCCACGATTCGCTACCTCTTCACGGCCGATCTCGACACGGAACTGCCGTTTGGCACCGTCCAGCGCCTCGTCGGCACCATGCACCTGCCCTACAACCGGCCGCGGCTCAATGAACGTGGGACGCGCGTGGAGCAGGGTTACGGCGTGCTTCAGCCCGCCGTCGCGGTCAGTCCGCGATCGACCCAGGTCTCGCGCTTCGCGCGCCTCTGGTCGGGCGAGACGGGCGTGGACCCCTACGCGTTTGCCATCTCCAACCCGTATCAGGATTGGTTCGGGCGCGGCCTGTTCGTCGGCAAGGGGCTCATCGACGTCGACGCGTTTCACGCGATTCTGGCCGACCGCATTCCCGACAACCAGGTTCTCAGCCACGACATACTGGAGGGCGGGTTTTTGCGCGCCGGGCTTGCCGCGGACGTGGAGGTGGTCGAGAGCCAGCCCGCGTCCCTTCGCGCCTACATGCGCCGGGCGCACCGGTGGGTGCGCGGTGACTGGCAGTTGACGTACTGGCTCCGCCGGGCATGCCGAGATCGACGTGGCGAGGCGAGGCCCGTCGACCTGTGCGGCTTCACGCGCTGGAATATCGTCGATCACGTCCGCCACAGCCTGGTCGGACCCGGGCTCATCATCCTGTACGGCCTTGGCACTGCGGGCGTGCTGCCCGGCCCCGCGTACGCCTACGGCATCGTGCTCGTGGCGACTGTGTTTCTTCCATTTTGGCGCGCGCTGGAATCCATTCGGCCCAGCGAATGGAACCTGCGGGGCGTCGCGACGGCGTTCGGGCAGAGCCTCGTCCGGCTCGTGACACTGCCTTTTATGGCGGTGATCGAGGCAGATGCCGCTGTTCGCGCCCTGTATCGCATGACGGTGAGCCGCAGGCGGTTGCTCGAATGGATCCCGTCGTCTCACGCGGATCGATCGGACGGATCGTCCTCGCCTCTTCTCTACGAGCCGGTGGGTTACGCCGTCGCGCTGTTGTCCGCGGTGCCTGGGTTTTTTGGCAACTGGGATCAGGTGGCGTCGAGCGTCTTCGGGCTCTTGGTGTGGCTTCCCGCGCACGCCGTGGCTCGCTTTTTGGCCGCGCCCGCGAGCCCGCGGCGCGTGTCGCCTGATCCGGGGCTCGCCGCACACCTGCGCGAGGTAGCCTCAACCATGTGGCAATTTTACGAGCGGTACGTGGGCGAGGAGGATCACCACCTGCCGCCGGACAACGTGCAGTTTGAGCCCGTCGAGCGCGTCGCGCACCGCACGTCGCCGACCAACATCGGGCTCTACCTTCTGTGCGTGGCCGCGGCGGCCGATCTCGGCTTCGTCTCCCGAGAGGGCGCGCTCACCCGCCTCGAGCGGACGATGGAGACGCTGGCGGGGCTTCCTCGCTGGCACGGCCACCTGTTCAATTGGTACGACACAAGGACCCTTCAGCCGCTCGCGCCGCGGTACGTCTCGACGGTCGACTCGGGCAATCTCGTCTGCGCCATGCTTGCGCTCGGCCAGGCGCTGCGCGAATGGGCGGCCTCACAGCCCGATATCGCCCAGCGCGCGGAGCGCCTCGCGGAGACCATGGACGCCTGGGTGCGCGAAACCGACTTTCGACCGCTGTACCGCCCGGACCTGCGCCTGTTTTCACTGGGCTACCACGCCGATCGCAACCAGCTCGAAAACATCGTCTACGATCTATTGGCTTCCGAGGCCCGGCAGGCGAGCTTCATCGCCATCGCGAGCGGCCAGGTGCCCGCCTCGCACTGGTTTGCGCTCTCGCGCACCATGACGCGCGCGGGACGGCATCAGCCGCTTTTGTCGTGGTCCGGCACCATGTTCGAGTACCTCATGCCGGCGCTTTTGATGCGTCACCTGCCGGACACCCTGTGGCACGAGACGTATCAAGGCGTCGTATGGAGGCAGATTTCCTACGCCCGGGGCCGCGGCGTGCCGTTTGGCATCTCCGAGAGCGGCTTTTACGCCTTCGATCGCGACCTGAACTACCAGTACCGCGCGTTCGGCGTGCCCGGATTGGGGCTCGATCGCGGCCTCGATCGCCACTTGGTGGTGGCTCCGTACGCGACGATGCTGGCGCTCCCGTTCGCGCCCCGTGAGGTGGCGAGTGCGCTCGAGGACTTGCAGCAGCTTGGCGCGCTCGGACCCTACGGGTATTACGAGGCGGTGGACTTCACCGCCGATCGCCTGCCGCACGGCAGCCGACACAAGGTCGTGCAGAGCTTCATGGCGCACCATCAGGGGATGGCCTTCATCGCCATCGCGAACTATCTGGAGCGAGACATTTGGGTGGAGCGGTTCCACCGCCTTCCGCTGGTGCGCGCCGCCGAGTACATGCTCTACGAGCGCATGCCGAAGCGGCCGGCGCTTTTGCTGAAGCCCGTCCACGCCGCGCACGCGCCCAATTTCGACAGGCCCGTCTACGCGCGCCAGGCGAGCGGGGAAGATGCGGTCTGGAACGCGGTCACGAACGGCAGCCTGACGACGTTTGCCAACGCGCGCGGAGAGGGCGGAATCATCTGGCGCGGCCTTTCGGTGACCAGGTACCGGCCGGATCCTCATCTCCCGTACCGGGGACCGGTGATGTACATCCGGGACGTCGATCGCGACGGCATCCTGCGCACCACGCTCCACGCCTGCGATGGCCACGTGCAGGCGGAGTTTCGCCCGGACAAGTCCAGCTGGCGCCGCGTGGTGGACGGGATCGACAGCGAGTGGTCGGTGATGGTGGCGCCGGACGCGGACGTGGAACTGCGCAGGCTCGTGCTCCAAAACCTTGGCGGCGACGTCCGACGGCTCGAGCTCACGTACTTCGCCGAGATCGCGCTCGCCAAGCCCGCCGCCGACACCGCGCATCCGTCCTTTCAGCGCCTGTTTGTGGAAACGGGGTGGGATGAAACCCACAAGGTCCTATGGGCGCGCAGGCGACCCGAGACGGACGATGACCCGGATGTGTACGCGGCATTCGCGCTCATCCACGGCGACGAAGAGGACCCATCGCCGGTGGAGTGGGATTCTCACAGGGCGCGCTTCGTGGGCCGCGGTCATACCCTTGCCGCGCCGGCGGGGCTGTGGCGGCGGCTCAAGGGGGAAGCCGGTTCGGTGGCCGATCCGGCCGCGATTCTCCGCACCAACGTCACGCTCGAACCGGGCGCGAAACACGAGCTCTTTGTCGCGACGGCGCTCGGCGAGACCTTGGAGGCGGTCGTGCAACTGGCCTCCCGCATGCGGCAGGCTGCCGCGCGCGCCCGCGTTTCGCAGCTCGCCTGGATGCGCGCACAGATCGATTTGCGCCAACTCCACCTGTCGCCCGAGGATGTGGCGGATGCCATGGAGCTTCTGTCCCGCTTTGTGTCCCGGCACGCGTTTTCGCCGGCGCGCCGGGCGGCCGTGTTGCAGAACGAGCTCGGTCCGTCTGGGCTGTGGGCGCACGGGATCTCGGGGGACAGGCCCATCGTGGCCGTTGCGCTCGCGTCTCAGGCCGAGGTCCCGTTTGTCGCAAAGCTCGCGCGGCTCACCCAGTACCTCGCGCACATGGGCTTTGCGAGCGATCTCGTCGTGATCGACGAGACGGCGTCCAGCTACCGCGACGAGATGAGCGATCGGATCCGCGCCGAGATGGCGCGGCGTGGTGTCCACGACGCGTCGCGGCTCGCGGTGATCAAGGCGGATCAGCTCTCGGGCGCGGAGCGCGCGCTCATCGAGGCGGTGGCGGCCGCGACGCTGCGGGCGAGCGGGCCGAGCGTCGGTGCGCAACTCATGGGCGGGCGTCCGGAACCGAAGCCCCAGGCAGAGCTCGCGTCGGACACGCTCGAACCAGCGCCGAAGCGCGGAATCCGCGACGTTCCACCCGTCGAGGGCGAGTTCGCGAACGGGTACGGCGCCTTCGTCGAGGACGGTCGCGCGTACCGGATGCGCGTGACGGGCGCCAGGCGGCCACCGAGGCCGTGGTCGAACGTCCTAGCGAACCCTTCCTTCGGCGCGCTCGTGACCGAACTCGGCACGGGCTACACGTGGTGGCGGAACAGCCGCGAATTCAAGCTCACGCCCTGGCACAACGATGCGGCGTTCGATCCGCCGGGAGAGGCCGTGTACATCGTCGACCGGGATCGCGGGACGGTCGTCAGTGCCACCCCGTCCCCCGCCGGCGGCGAATTCGCGTACGAGGTGACGCACCGGCCCGGTGTCACCACGTTCGAGAGCGAGTTCGACGATCTGCGCGTTTCGCTCGCCGTGTTTGTCGATCGCGTCGAGCCCATCAAGTGGATGCGGCTTCGGCTGCAAAACCGAGGCGTCGCCGCGCGCAGCATTCGCGTGGTGCCCTACGCCGAATGGGTGCTTGGCGTCGAACCGTTCTCCCACACGCCTCTCGTCGTGGTGAGCAAGGCGGAAGCGGGCGACGTGATCGCCGCGGAAAACCGCTATCAGGAGGCGTTTCGCGGTTGTCTCGGCTGGATGGCCATCGGGGGCGATGGGCGCACCGCTGGCTGGACGGGCGACAAGACGCGTTTCCTCGGCCGCGGCTCCTATGCGCGGCCAGACATGCTCCTTGAGGGCGACTGGCGCGCAGAAGCGGGGCCCACGCCCACGCCCTGCGCCGCCGTCGCGCGCGATCTCGACCTTGCGCCCGGTGAGCCCGCCGAGGTGGTCATTCTGCTCGGGGCGGCCTCGAGTGAGGCCGAGATCGCGCGGCTCGCGAAGTTGGCGTCGCCCCAGGCGGCCGAGGAGGCCCTGCAAAGCGTCGCGGCGTTTTGGTCGGATCTGCTCGGGCGCGTGCAAGTGCGCACGCCGGATCGCGCGTTCGACGTGCTGATGAACGGCTGGCTCTTGTATCAGGCGCTCGCCTGCCGGCTGTGGGCCAGGACGGCCTTCTACCAGGCCGGAGGCGCGTTCGGCTTCCGGGATCAACTGCAGGACGCCCTGGCGCTCGTCCACGCTTGGCCGGAGGTGCTGCGCGATCAGATTCTGCGCGCGGCGCGGCACCAGTACCTGGAGGGCGACGTGCAGCACTGGTGGCACGAGGAACTCGGCAAGGGCATCCGCACCCGCTTTTCGGACGATCTTCTCTGGCTTCCGTACGCGATCGCGCGCTACGTCGAGGCGACTGGCGATTCCCGCATCCTCGACGAGCGCGTCCCGTACCTCGTCAGCGCGCCGCTTCAGGAGGGCGAACTCGAGCGGTACGAGGACAGCATCTGGAGCCAGGAAGAGGCGAGCATCGCGGAACACGCCGCGCGGGCCATCGAGCGCGCGCTGCACTTCGGCGATCACGGCCTGCCGCTCATCGGCATCGGCGACTGGAACGACGGCCTGAGCCGAGTGGGTGCGAAGGGCCGCGGGGAGAGCGTGTGGCTCGCGTGGTTTCTGGCCGACGTTCTCAGGCGTGTGGCCGAGATCGACCACCCCGAATTTGCGCGGTACCGCGCGCGCTGGCTGGCGATGCGCGAGCGGGTGGTAGCCGCGGCCAACGAGGCGGCGTGGGACGGACAGTGGTATCGGCGCGCGGTGACCGACGGTGGCCTCTGGCTGGGATCGGCGACGTCGCCCGCCTGCCGGATCGACGCCATCGCGCAGTCTTGGGCGGTGATCTCCGGCGGCGCCCCGGTGGACCGAGCGATGCGAGCCATGGCGTCGTTCGATCGCGAGCTCGTCGATCGGCGCTTGGGCGTGGCCCATCTGCTTCAGCCGGCGTTTCGCGATCTGCGCCCGAGTCCGGGCTACATCCAGGGCTATCCACCGGGACTCCGGGAAAACGGGGGCCAGTACACGCACGGGATCATCTGGGGCATCGTCGCTTGGACGATGCTCGGGCGCGGCGATGAGGCGCACGAGCTGTTCGCCATGCTCAATCCCATTCATCACACCGACACGCCGCGCGAAGTGGAGCGATATGGCAACGAGCCATACGTGATGTCAGCAGATATCTACACGGCCGAGCCGAACGTGGGACAGGGCGGCTGGTCGTGGTACACAGGTGCGGCGTCGTGGATGTACCAGGCGGGGTTGGAGGCCATTCTCGGAATCCGGCGTAGAGGTGCGAAGCTCGAGGTGGCGCCGTGCGTGCCCGCACATTGGCCTGGCTTTGAGGTGATGTACCGCTACGGTTCCGCTCTGTACCGGATTCGGGTGGAGCGGGCCGTTGGCCGGAGTGAATCCTTTCCGACGGTGCGGTTCGAGGAGCAGGCCGAGGTCGTGATCGATCTCGTCGACGACGGTCAGGAGCATGAGGTGACGGTGCGGCTCTCAAAGGAGCAGGGCGAGGCCGGGCGGGCTCTCGAGAAGGTGGTGGGCCAGTCGCGTGAAGCGGCACATCGCTACCGGAAGTGAAGCGGCGCTTCGCTTTCGGCGAGCGCTCGGCGCCCGATGTGTGATCCATGGCCGCGAACGAGGCGCGAGGGGCGTCCCTCGCGCCTTTGCGCCAAATCACATGCCGATGTTCGGACCTTGCTCCTGGACGATGACGCGCTCGTTCACTTCTTCGAGCGACCTTCCGGTCGTCTTCGGGCCGAGCGCCGCGACATCGATCATCAGAAGCACCATGGCGCCGGCCACGACGGAGAACATGGCCGTGGCGCCGTGGGCGTGCAGCACGGGCAGGAGGATGAAGGGCATGAGCCCGCTCATCAGCCGGCTCAGGCTGTAAGCCGTTCCGACGGCCGTCGCGCGGACAGAGGTGGGATAAATCTCCGCTTGGAAGATGTGATAGCCGTTCGAGAAGATGTTGCTCGAGAGCGTGTACAGGAACCCGAACAGCATGATGAGTGCGGGCTGCGATGCCATGCCGAACAGGATGCCAAACGCGGCCATGCAGAACGCGCTGCCCACCACAATCCATTTGCGCTCGATCCGCTCCACAATCGGGACGGACAGCAGGGAACCGATCGGATAGCCGATGAAACTCACCGCGGCGTAGGTCAAGGAGGTCGTGATGGTCAGGCCCTTGCTCGCCAGGACCAACGGCACCAGAGTGCCAAAGCCGTAGTACCCGAAGGTCTGCAGAATTTGAAAGATCCAAAGCATGACCGTGCGTTTCGCGTACGTCGGCGTGAACAGCGTTCCCAATGGCACCCGCTTCGGTTCGACGGCCTCGGATCCCGCGCGTTCGACGCGGGGCTCTTGCGGCGCTTCCTCCAGGAAGCGCGCGAGAATGCGCTCGGCTTCCTGACGCCTGCCTACGGACTCGAGCCAACGCGGCGATTCTGGGAGCTGCCGCTGCAGAGACCAGACAATGATAGCGCCGATGGAACCGATGACAAACATCCACCGCCATCCGGCCATGAGAAAGTGCGTATTCACGAGCGCGCGGGCGAGAAATCCTTCAACGGGCGTCGCGCAGAATTCGAGTGTGTAGGTCCACGCCATGATTCGCCCGCGGTTATGCGCGGGAAAGATCTCGCTCAGATACGTGTCGCACAGCGGCAGCAACGCGCCAATGCCGAGACCTGCGAGGAACCGGAAGACGATGAGAAAGGCCGCGTTGGGGCTGAAGGCCGCGATGAACGTGAAGACGGAATAGGTGGATAAGATGCCGAGAAAGGCGGCCTTGCGCCCGACGCGATCGGCCAGGGCATTGAATCCGATGCTGCCAATGAACATGCCGAGAAATGCGGATGAGAGCAGGAGCGCCTGTTCCGACTTGGGGATATGGAACGCTCCCGTGAGCACAGTGCCCAACACGCCGGACAGGTAGATGTCGAAGAGATCAAAGAACAGGCTGATGCCGACAATGACGGCGATGCGCTTGTGCCACCGCGTGAGCGGCATTTGGTTCAATCTCGCTGCCACTGGTTGCGAAGCCATGTGGATCCCTCACCTTCTTTTCATGACCTGCCGAATCGGCTCACCTCCTTAGGCAGGGCGTGATAGCGATTACACGCTTTCATTATACAACCGTCGAACTTCTCTGAACACACTGTCTACCTGCCTTGCCGACCTAGTTCTTGTATAATGAGGCTATGTAACCGCTATCGAAACGGGGTGCCATGGCCGCTCCGGCCGCTCCTCACGGCGCCCGACGAGGAGGCTAACGCATGACCGAAGCGTACAGACCCGGGTTGGAAAACGTGATCGCCTGCGAGACCGAGATTTCGTTTTTGGACGTCGACCACGAAGAGATTGTGTTGCGCGGATACGACCTGATCGATCTGGCCAAAAAAGTGTCGTATATTGATATCATTGGCCTGCTGATTGACAAGCGCTTGCCTAATGAGGAAGAGCGCAAGGACATCGAGCGCGCCCTGAAGGCGCACCAACAGGTGCCGTTGAACATCTGGACCATCTTGAAGCAACTCCCTTCCACGACCCATCCGATGGACATGCTGCGCACCGGCGTTTCCGCGCTGTCGGGCTTTGACCCCGACCTCGGAGATCAGTCGCCTGAAGCCAACCGCAATCGCGCGATTCGGCTCCTGGCGCAGGTGCCGCAGATTGTGGCCGCGAGCCATCACATCGCGCAGGGCCGTGAGCCGTTTGCGCCGCGGGAGGATCTCTCGTTTGTGGCCAACGGCCTGTACATGATCACGGGGCGCGAGCCGAGCGCAGACGAAGTCAGGTATTTCGATCAGGTGCTCATGGTCTACTGCGAGCACGAGTTGCCGAATTCCACCTTTGCGGCGCGCGTCATCACCTCGACGCTGTCGGACATGTACGGCGCGCTCACAGGGGCGGTGGCGTCCCTGAAGGGACCGCTGCACGGCGGGGCGAACGAGGCGGTCATGGAGATGTTGCTCGAAGCGAAGACCGTCGAGGGTTTCGAACAGCTCATTCGCGCCAAACTCGCCAACAAAGAGAAGATCATGGGCTTTGGGCATCGCGTGTACATGCGCAAGATGGATCCTCGCGCTCAGATGATGAAGGAAGCTCTGCAGGAGATGGCCGGATCGAACGCGGAGGCGAAGAAGTGGCTCGACATGTGCGTGGCGGGCGAGACCATCATGCGCGAAGAAAAGGGTCTGTACCCGAACCTCGACTACTATGCGGCGCCGGTCATGTACATGCTCGGGATTCCAGTGCCGCTGTTTACGCCGGTGTTTTTCGCGGCGCGCGTGGTGGGGCTGTCCGCGCACGTCATGGAGCAGTTGGCGAACAACCGCATCTTCCGCCCACGCGTGTTGTACAAGGGCCCGCGCGGCCTGAAGGCCTGACGCCGGATTCCCGGAAGTGCCGAAGACGACGTGGTGTGATCATCGGGCGGCATCGCCGCCCGTCATTTTGCTGTGTGCAGGGGGAATGAAGAATGAGTGCGACAGTGGATCGCCAGGGCGGTCGCCCGTTTGACGATGTGATGGTCCAGATGACGGACTACGTGCTGAAGCCCGAGGTGGCGAGCGAGGAGGCGCTTCACATCGCGCGCCACGTGCTGATGGACACGCTCGGGGTCGGGATCTTGGCGCTGTCATTTCCGGAGTGCGCAAAGCACATCGGCCCCTACGTACCGGGAGCTTCGATGCCGGGCGGTGTTCGGGTGCCGGGCACCAAGTACGAGCTCGATCCCGTCCAGGCCGCGTTCAACATCGGCGCGATGATCCGCTGGCTGGACTACAACGACACCTGGCTCGCGATGGAGTGGGGACATCCGTCGGACAACCTGGGCGGCATCCTCGCGGTGGCGGACTACGTGAGCCGCGAGGCGCGCAGGCGGGGGAAGCGGCCGATGACCATCCGCGAAGTGCTGGAGCGGATGGTGCAGGCGCACGAGATCCAAGGCGTGCTCGCGCTGGAGAACAGCCTGAATCGCCGCGGGCTCGATCACGTCCTGTTCGTCAAGGTGGCTTCGACCGCGGTGACCACCGCCATGCTCGGCGGCTCGCGTGAACAAATTCAGAATGCCATTTCGAACGCGTGGATCGACAATGCGCCGCTTCGCACCTATCGCCACGCGCCCAACACCGGATCGCGCAAGTCGTGGGCGGCGGGCGACGCGACGAGCCGCGCCGTGTGGCTCGCCTTCATGGCCCTGCGCGACGAGATGGGCTACCCCAGCGCGCTCACCGCGCCGCAGTGGGGCTTCAACGATGTGGTCATGGGCGGCAAGCCCATTGTGCTCGCGCGGCCGCTCGGCTCGTACGTCATGGAAAACGTGCTCCTGAAGATCTCCTTCCCGGCCGAGTTCCACGCGCAGACGGCGGTGGAGTGCGCGTTCCAGCTTCACCCACAGGTGAAGGACCGGCTGGACGAGATCGAGCGTATCGTGATCACCACGCACGAGTCGGCCATTCGCATCATCGACAAGAAGGGGCCGCTCCACAACCCGGCGGATCGGGATCACTGCATCCAGTACATGGTCGCGGTGGGGCTCATCTACGGCGATCTGCGGGCGGAACACTACGAGGACGAGACGGCGAGCGATCCGCGGATCGACGCGCTGCGCGAAAAGATGGAGGTCGTCGAGGATCCGCGCTACAGCAAGGATTACCTCGATCCCGACAAGCGGTCCATCGCAAACGCGGTTCAGATCTTCTTCCGCGACGGATCGCACACGGAAAAGGTGGAAGTGGAGTATCCCATCGGCCATCGCCGGCGCCGCGCGGAAGGGCTGCCGAAAGTCATCGAAAAGTTCCGCGCCAACCTGTTGACGCGCTTTCCGGAGAAGCGCACCGAGCGCATTCTCGATCTGTGCCTGGATGCGGAGCGGCTGCACGAGACGCCGGTGGACGAGTTCATGGAGTTGTTCGTGATCTGAGAGGGGGCGTGAGCGTTGGCGTGGCTGGTGGAAGAACAACCGAGCCAAGAGCAACTGGCCAAGCGGTTTCTTGAACGGATCCAAGAACCGCGGATCCTGAAGATCCCCGGGGCGCACGACGGGCTCACGGCCCGCATTGCCAAACAGGCCGGATTTGAGGCCCTCTACCTCTCCGGCGCTGCGTATACCGCAAGCCGAGGGCTACCCGATTTGGGCATCGTTTATTCGAACGAAGTCGCCGAGCGCGCGGCCGATCTCGTCCGCGCCTCGGGGCTCCCCGTTCTCGTCGACATCGACACGGGGTACGGCGGCGTGTTGAACGTCGCCCGCACGGCCAAGGAGATGGTCGAGGCGCGCGTGGCGGCTGTGCAGATTGAGGATCAGGTGATGCCGAAGAAGTGCGGCCACCTGAATGGCAAGAAGCTCGTCGAGCCGTCGGAGATGGTCGAGAAAATCCGCATGTTGAAGACCGTGGCGCCCACGCTCGTGGTGGTGGCGCGCTCGGACGCGAAGAGCGTGGAGGGCCTCGATGCGCTCGTGGAACGCGCCAATCGGTACGTGGAGGCGGGGGCCGACGCCGTGTTCCCGGAAGCCTTGACGACCGAGGAGGAATTTCGCTATGTTGCGGAGCGGGTTCATGTTCCGCTGCTCGCCAACATGACGGAATTCGGGCGAACGCCCTATTACACGGCGGATCAATTCGAGTCGTGGGGCTACCGGATGGTGATTTACCCCGTGACCAGCGTGCGGGTGGCCGCCAAAGCGATTGAACGCGTGTTCGAGGCCATTCAGCGCGAGGGAACGCAAAAGTCCTTTCTATCCGAGATGCAGTCGCGCGAAGAGCTGTACAAGACCATTCGCTACTTCGACTACGAAGCGCTCGACGAGCACATCGCCAAGACGGTGCTCGAGGACTCCATGAAGCGGGCGGATGGCTAAAGAGACAGGGCGGGCCGCTGTGGCCCGCCCGCTTTAGGGAGGAAGAGTCGTTTGCAGGAACGGTCGCTGCCCACGCTGCAAGATATCGAGCGGGCGCGCGAGCGAATTCGCGGAAGCGCGCTGTACACACCGCTTGACTACTCCGAGACGTTCTCGCGTCTGTCGGACAACGAGATCTATCTCAAGCTGGAAAACCTGCAGAAGACGGGATCGTTCAAACTTCGCGGCGCCCTGAACAAGATCACGTCGCTCGCGGAAGAGGGGGCGCTCGAGGGCGTCATTGCCGCGTCCGCGGGCAACCACGCGCAGGGCGTGGCGTACGCGGCGAGAGGGCGCGGCGTGCCGTGCACCATCGTGATGCCGGAAGGGGCGAGTTTGGCCAAGATCATGGCGACGCAGCGGTACGGCGCTCGCGTGGTGCTCCACGGCGACGACTACGACGCGGCATACGGCCACGCGAGCGAGATCGCGATGCGCGAAGGGCTCACTTACATCCACGCCTTCGACGATCCCGACATCATCGCCGGCCAGGGAACCATTGGCCTTGAGATCGCGGAGCAACTGCCGGACGTGGGCGCGGTGGTCGTGCCCATGGGCGGGGGCGGGCTCGCGGCGGGAATCGCCATCGCTTTGAAATCGCTCCGCCCTGACGTCAAAATCTACGGCGTCCAGGCAAAGGCTGTGCCGGCGTTTCGGCGCGCGCTCGATCTCGGCGCCGTGGAGACGGTGACGGCGGAGCCGACCATCGCGGACGGCATCGCCGTGCGGCGGCCCGGCGTCCTCACGTTTGAGGCGGCCCGGCGGTACATCGACGATGTGGTCGTGGTGGAGGAGGACGAGATCGCACGGGCGATGATCCTGCTTATGGAGCGGTCGAAATTGGTCGTCGAGGGCGCGGCGGCGACCACCATCGCGGCCGTGTTGGGGAAAAAGGTGCCAGGCGGTCTCGGCAAGGTGGTGGCCGTGCTGTCGGGAGGAAATGTCGACGTGGTGGTCCTGTCGAGGATCATCGAGCACGGATTGGTCGAATCGGGCCGATACCTGCGGCTCGCGGTTACCATTCAGGATCGGGTCGGCGCGCTGCGGGATCTGCTCGACATCGTCGCCCGGCTTCGTGCGAACGTGCTCACGGTGCACCACCAGCGCGTGGGCTCGCACATTCACCTCGGGCAGACGGAGGTCGAGATCGACCTGGAAACGCGCGATCACGCCCACATCCAGCTCATCTGCGACACCCTGCGGCAGGCGGGCTACGATCCGGTCATCCGGGACTGATGGCCGAGTGCAACGCCCCCGGTTCCGCATCCAAAGAGGGCCGGGTTTACACCCAGCCCCCGCCATTGTTGTTGGAGTCGTCAAATGGCCCGTTGTCAAACGGCCCGTTCTGAAAGCCGTCGTCGCGGAAGTCCACCTGGTTGTCCCAGGGCTCTGCCGATCCCCAGTCCTGGAACTGCCCCGGATCCACCGGGTTGCCATTCGGATCGTACACGTCGCCGTGGTCCATCATGATCTGCTGCTGCAGTTGCTCAATCTCGTCCTGCTGAATGATGTTCTGCTGCAGAAGCGCGTCGATCATCTGCTGATCTTCCATCTGGCGGAACATCTCGTACTGCATGGCGTCGATCCGGCCCTGCTCAAAGAGCCACGACAGCAGCGCGCCTGCCGCCATGCCGCCGAGGAACGAACCGGCGCCGCCGAAACCTGGGCGATAGCCTCCGTAAGGCGGTGTCACGTCGTACGTCGGGCCGTAATTCGGGCCGTAACTGGACTGGAACGGGCCCTGGCTGTACGGACCGCCCTGGTACGACTGGAACGGGCCGCGGCGGTACACGGGGCCGCTCTGGTTTCGGCGAGCAAACAGGAGCACCAGCAGAATGACGATCACGACGAGCAGAAGAATCACCAACAAAGGGCTCACCTCGCCTTTGGAGTATCCTTATGATAGCGCGATTTCTCGTGTATGAACCACCGCATGGGCGAAAAAAGTGTTGCAACCGGCGGACAACGTGCTATAATTGGTCAAGGAAAGACAAAGTCAACTTGCGCGGTGCCAAAAGGTCAAAGTTAGTCAATATCAACGCGTTGCGCGCTTTGCTTCTCTCAGCCGCGCGGTGTCGCGTTTCAGCCTGACGATGTTGCAAGCGAGGAGGTGGCCACAATGCCATTCATCCATCCTGAATTCATTTTGGGCGGTCCTTTCCCGTTCGATGATGTGCTTCGTCAGATGAGCGGCCAGCCCATGGGGCAGCCCGTGCAGACGCTGCCTGGCGGCGGGAGACACGGTGGCGTGCTCGAGCAGTTTGGCCGCAATCTGACGGAGCTCGCGAAGGCCGGGAAAATCGATCCCCTGATCGGCCGCGAGGACGAGATCGAGCGCACGCTGGAGATCCTGAATCGGCGCAACAAGAACAATCCGGTACTCATCGGTGAGCCGGGCGTGGGGAAGACGGCCATTGTCGAAGGCATCGCCCTGCGCATCGCCGAAGGGCGTGTTCCCAAAAAGCTCTTGGGAAAGACGATATACGCGCTCGACGTGGCTTCGCTGGTGGCGGATACGGGGATCCGGGGCCAATTCGAGAGCCGCATGAAGCAACTCATCGCCGAGCTTGAGTCTCGCAAGGACGTCATTGCGTTTATCGACGAAATCCATCTGTTGGTCGGGGCCGGCGCATCGCAGGGAGGGCTCGACGCCGGGAACATCCTCAAGCCCGCCTTGGCGCGGGGCGACATCCAGGTCATTGGGGCCACGACGCTCGACGAATATCGCCAGATCGAGAAAGATCCGGCGCTTGAGCGCAGGTTCCAGCCCGTCATGGTGGACGAGCCGTCCGTCGAGGAGGCCGTGCGCATTCTCGAAGGGCTACGGCCGAGGTACGAGGCGTATCACGGCGTGCGCTACACGGACGCCGCGATTCGCGCGTGCGTGACGCTGTCTCACCGGTACATTGGCGATCGTTTCCTGCCCGACAAGGCCATCGACCTCATGGACGAGGCCGGATCGAAGGCCAACTTGCACAGCGCAGGGGATCGCGCGAGCATCGAGGAGCGCCTCGCCGCCATCGCGAAGGAGAAGGAGGCGGCGATTCGTCGCGAGGCGTATGAACGAGCGGCGGAGTTGAAGGCTGAAGAAGAGAGACTTCGCGCAGAACTTGTCCACGCGGCAGATGCGCCGGATGTGCCCATCGTCGACGAGGAGCAGATCGCAGCGATTGTCGAGGCGAAGACGGGCATCCCGGTGACGCGGATGCAGGCGGACGAACTGGCGAAGTTGAAAAACCTGGAGTCCGATCTCGCCGCCGTCGTGATCGGCCAGGACGAGGCCGTGCGCCAGGTGGCTCGAGCCATTCGCCGCAGCCGGGTTGGGCTTCGCAAGGGCGATCGGCCTATCGGGAGCTTCCTGTTCGTCGGCCCGACCGGCGTCGGGAAAACCGAGATGGCGCGGCGGCTCGCGGAAATCCTCTTCGGATCGAAGGACGCGATGATCCGTCTCGACATGAGCGAGTACATGGAGAAACACTCGGTGTCGAAGCTCATCGGCGCGCCGCCCGGGTACGTGGGATACGAGCAGGCGGGCCAGTTGACGGAGCAGGTTCGCCGCCACCCGTACAGCCTGATTCTGGTGGACGAGATCGAAAAGGCGCACCCGGACGTGCAGCACATCTTCCTCCAGATCATGGAGGACGGGCGCCTGACCGACAGCCAGGGTCGAACGGTGAGCTTCAAGGACACACTCATCATCATGACGTCGAACGCCGGCGAGGTGGAGCGGAAGAGCCACGTCGGCTTCACCACGAAGCCCGACGAGGAAGAGCGCACCGATGTCGATCTCGGCGATCTCTCCGCGTACTTCAAGCCGGAGTTTCTGAACCGGTTTGACGCGATCGTGCGATTCCGTCCGTTGGGCCAAGCCGAGGTGCGTCGCATCGTCGAGCTGATGCTCGGAGAGGTGCGCGAGCTTCTCGCGGAGCGGGGCGTGACGCTTTCTTGGAGCGAGGAGGCCGTGCATTGGCTCGCGAAGCGCGGTTATCACCCGGCCTTCGGGGCGCGGCCGCTTCGCCGCACGGTGCAGACGTACGTCGAGGATCCGATTGCGGATCGGCTGATGGACGCTGAGGTACACGAGGTGCGCCTGGAAGTGGAAGGAGACGCTCTCGTGGTGCGGACGCCAGAGCCTGTTCTGGCCGAGTGACAAAGATGAGCGCGGGGTGCTCCCTGTCAGGGGCCCCCGCGCTTTGTGTTGCTCATCACCAGAAGAAAAGCCCGAACAGCGCGTAAATGATGAGAAACGGCACAGCCCATCGCACCCACGCGCCTCCATAGCCGTATCCCGGGCCAGGGACGCCATAGGGGGGCATGCCGTAGCCGGGGGCGCCCATGGGACGAGGGCCAAAGCCGCCGTACGCGAGGACGGGATCGACACCCTTCGCATCGCCATCCGTCAGAATCAGAGACGGCACGGCGTGGGATGGTGGAGACAGCACGACCACGCGGCCATCGTCCGTCACTCGCTCGATCAGGCCCTGGTGCTGCCCGTATGGGGTGCGAAACGTGACCCAACGCCCGACGAGGCGTTCACAATCCGCTCGATTACACATCGTTTCACCCCCTAACTGATCTCCACCTTATGTCGTGACCGACTTCGCCGTCGCGGTCTCTGTCCGGGGGCGATGCGCCCAGCCGGAGGGGGCAGCTACCGCACTTGCGCCCGTCGTCAAGGAAGAGGGGAAGCACCCGCCAAGAAGAAGTGAACTTTTTTCAAACCTTTCAGAAAGCCTTTACATGCGCGTCGATTCGATCGAAAATAACGTTAAAGGCGCATCCCTTGCTTGCGCAGCGATGGGATGCGTCGTATAATGAATGTAAACAAGCAAGCGCTTGCTTTTCTGTTCTGCAGGAGGGGAGACGAGGATGCCGAGGCCGAGTCAGAAAGACCAAATTCTCGCCGCGGCGAGAAGATTGTTCAGCGAAAAGGGGTATCACGGAACGACGATTCGCGAAATCGCGGTCGAGGCCGGGGTGCTCTCCGGCAGCCTGTACGCGCACATTGAATCCAAAGAAGACTTATTATTCGAAATTGCGGATGAAGGGGCAGAGGCGTTTCTGCTCGCTGCTCGCTCTGTTGAGTCGAAATGGAGGAATCCGGTCGATCGTCTGCGCGAGGGACTTCGCGCACACATCCGCGTGGTGGCTGACAAGCAGGAGTCCGCGAAGGTGTTCTTTCACGAGTGGCGAGCTCTCTCCGATGATCGCCGAGCGGTGATTCAGGCGAAGCGGGATCGGTACGAGGCGCACTGGCGGAAGTGGATTGACGAGGGCATGGCGCAAGGGGCAGTTCGGAAAGCGGACTCGAAGTTCGTTCGCTTGTGCCTGCTGTCGGTCGCAAACTGGGTGTATCAGTGGTATCGGCCTGGCGGTGAACTGACGCCGGAGGACATCGCGGAACACTTCTGGGCTCTGCTCTTCAACGGCATTGGCGCCGAACAGAACGCGGCATGTGAGTTGCTGGGCGAGGCCTGAAGAGCCGTTGGCCGCCGTGAAGTCGGAACCATGTCGCCATGTTGCCATCGGTAGGGGAGGCGAACGCGAGATGCCAGATGCTCGCATGGAAGAGTTCATGGCGCGAATTGAGCGCGGAGACAAGATTGAGGCACACGATTGGATGCCCGAGGATTATCGACTCCTGTTGTTGCGTCTTATCCATATGCATGCGGTCAGCGAAATCATGGGCGCCTATCCGGAGAAGGAGTGGGTTCCCAAGGCGCCGACTCTGCGCCGGAAGATGTCGCTCGCGGCCAAGGTTCAGGACGAGATCGGCCATGGCCAGCTGCTTCTGCGGGTGGCCGAAGACTTGGCGGCGCCGCTGGGTCGCCATCGCGTCGATCTCATGGATGACGTCATCACGGGTCGGGTCAAGTTCCACAACGTGTTTCACATGGAGGCGCCGACGTGGGCGGACGCCGGGATCATCGGGTGGCTGGTGGACGGTGCCGCCATCATCACGCAGACGGCGCTGCTCGACTGCTCGTACGCGCCGTACGCGCGGGTGCTGAAGCGCATCTGCGCGGAAGAGAGCTTCCACATGCAACACGGGGAGTCCATCATTCTGTCGCTGGCCGAGGGTGAACCGTGGCAGCGCGAGATGTTGCAGGAAGCGTTGAATCGTTGGTGGGAGGCCATCCTCTTCTTCTTCGGGCCGCCTGTGGTCACCGACGCGGCGCGGCGCATGATGGAGTATCGCATCCGCTCTCGCACCAATGAGGAATTGCGCCAGAAATTCCTGACGAGGTACGTGCCGCGCATTCGGGCCGTGGGCCTTGAAATTCCCGATTCGGCGCTCCGATACGACGATGAGGCGGGACTGTGGCGATACACGGAACCCGATTGGGAGCGGTTGTCGCGCATGGTCCGGGACAACACGGGGCCGAAGTCGCAGGAGCGGATTTCGCTGCGCCGCAGAGCCCACCAAGATCAGGCGTGGGTTCGCGAAGCGCTCCTCAGGGCGCGCGCGGCAGCAGCGGTGTGAGAGGTGAGCCAGATGGCGATGACACAGATGGAGAAAGAACCTGCGCAGGAGCTCAATGCGAACACGAGCTACGATGTCTACGAAATCTTTGTCCAGGCGTCCGATCTCGACCCCCACGTCCACGTGGGAAGTCTCCTCGCGCCTTCGCCCGAATGGGCTCTGCAACTCGCTCGCGAGAACTTCCTGCGGCGCGCGCAGGCGGTGAGCGTGTGGGCCGTGCGCCGCGGCGACGTTCACGGGACGCCTGACGATCCCGACTGGTTTGCGCGCGAGTTCGATCGCAAGTACCGGGACGTGTCCGGCTACGCCGACAACGCTCGCCGATGGAAGCGGTTTAAGGCGCAGGCCATGCATATCGACGACGTGATCGCGGACGTGCGAAAGGAGTGAGCGTGGTGGCGCGAGACAGTGGCATGCTGGACAGAGGCCGCATCCTTGGCGATCTCGCCCTGCAGCTCGGCGATGAGGAGTTGTTCCTCGGCCACCGGGACTCCGAGTGGCTCGGCCTTGCTCCCGAGATCGAGGAAGACGTGGCGTTTGCGTCCATGGCGCAGGACGAGGTGCGTCATGCGGCGTTCTGGTACGAATTGGCGGAGACGGCCGGGATGGGGCAGGCGGACGCCCTCGCTTTCGATCGCCCGGCGACAGACCGTCGACACGCGGCCCTCTGCGCCAGGCCCAACGGCGATTGGGCGCATACGGTGCTCCGCCATTACCTGTACGACGCCTGGGATGCGGTTCGGCTCATGGCGCTGGCTGAGGCCGGAGAGGAGACCGTTGCGCAGGGCGCTCGGCGCATGTTGCGGGAAGAACACTACCATCACCTGCATATGGAGAAGTGGGTGGTGGATCTCGGCCGCGCGGGCGGCGAAGCAGGGCAACGGCTTCTAAAGGCGTTCCAAGCGCTGCTTCCGGATCTTCCCCATCTCGCCGCATTCGCCGTGGATCCGCAGGCGCTGGTCGATCTCGGCATCCTCGCGCGACCTCTGCCGGACTTGCGACGCGAGTTTGTGGCGCGAATCTCGCCGACTTTGGCCAAGGCGGGCTTGCCCGTTCATCCCGTCGAGGCGGCTCTGGCCGCGCAGCCGGAGGACCGAGCGCGCTCTGTTGCGCCGCTTGCGGATGCGGAGGAGCTTCTTTCCACGATGAACGGCGTTCGCAGCTTGGGCGCGGCCGCGTGGTGAGGGGGGATCTCCGTGTCGACACGTCCGTTGTCCGAAGAGGCCGTGTGGCAGGCGCTCGCGCGCGTGCCGGATCCGGAATTGCCCGTGGTGAGTGTGATCGATCTCGGCATGGTCAAGTCGGTCGCGGTGGACGAACGGGGGGCGCGTGTGGAGCTCATCCCCACGTTTCTCGGCTGTCCGGCGCTGGGCTGGATTGCGGAGAAGGTGCGGGCCGCCTTGGCGGAGGAGGGGCTGCACGCGGAGGTGGACTTCGCGCTCGACGTGGTCTGGGAACCGAGCCGCATCACGCCCGAGGGGATCGCGAAGTTGCGTCAGATGGGCGTGGCCGTTCCGGCCCGGCGTGATCGCGCGCCTGTCGCATGTCCCTACTGCGGCGCGCACGACACCGAGATCGAGAGCCTGTTTGGCCCGACGCCGTGCCGAGCCGTGTACTACTGCCGAGCTTGCCGCCAGCCGTTTGAGGCGATGAAACCGTAAGCGCCGCAGCGAGACGAGAAGCTGTTCAAACTTGGATGGAAGCGCTTGCACAGCGTCGGCCGCGTGCGTGCCGACGAGACGGGAGGCGAATGCAGGTGGCCATGATGTACCAGCCGGAGTTAGAGACGATGCCCCGCGCGGCCCTGGAGGCGCTGCAGCTTGAGCGACTCCGCCTCGTGCTGGAGCGGGTGTACGCGCGGGTGCCGTTGTATCGCGCTCGGTTCGACGAAGCGGGCGTCAAGCCCTCAGATTTGCGCACGCTGGCCGATCTCGCCCGCTTTCCCTTCACGCGCAAGCAGGACTTGCGCGATCACTACCCGCTTGGCCTTCTGGCCGTGGATAAGCGCTCGGTGGCGCGCATCCACGGCTCGTCCGGCACGAAGGGCAAGCCGACGCTCGTCTCCTACACCAAGGGCGATCTCGACCGATGGAGCGAGATCGTCGCGAGGTCCATTGTGACGGCGGGCGGCAGACCTGGAGACGTGTTTCACGTCATCTACGGGTACGGCCTGTTCACAGGCGGGCTCGGCTTTCACTACGGCGCTGAGCGGCTGGGCATGACCGTGGTGCCGGTCTCGGGCGGACAGACGGCTCGCCAGGCGACGCTGATGGAGGATCTGCGGCCGCGCGGGATCGCGGGCACGCCGTCGTACTGCCTGACCATCGCCGAACACATGAAGGCCGAGGGCAAGGACCCGCGCGCGGTCGGGATCGAGTATGGGATCTTCGGGGCGGAGCCCTGGACGGAAGAGATGCGGCAGAAACTCGAGGACGCCTATGGGCTCAAGGCGATGGACGTGTACGGGCTCTCGGAGGTGATTGGGCCTGGCGTCGGGATCGAGTGCGTGGATGCACAGGAAGGGCTTCACATCGCGGAAGATCACTTTCTCGTCGAGGTCATTGATCCAGAGACGCTCGAACCTGTGCCCCCGGGGACGTACGGCGAGCTGGTGTTCACCACGCTCACGAAGGAAGCCATGCCTGTGGTGCGCTATCGCACGGGGGATGTCGCGGCTCTTATCCCCGAGCCGTGTCGCTGCGGCCGGACGCACGTGCGCATGACGCGCATCAAGGGCCGGATCGACGACATGCTCATCGTGCGCGGCGTGAACGTGTTCCCCTCGGAAATTGAGGCGGTGCTGTTCGCGACCGAGGGACTTGCACCTCACTATCAGATTGTGGTGGAGCGCGAGAGCGGCCTGGATCGGCTGACGGTGCTCGTCGAGCTGGACGTGGTGGGGGCGAGCCAAGCGGGAGGTTGTGCCGATTCGGGCGCCGAACAGGCCTTGTGCGCCCGCGTTGCATCGCGGCTGCGCGACGTGCTTGGCCTCAGCACGGACGTCCGGGCCGTGCCGGCCGGAAGCCTGCCGCGCAGCGAGGGCAAGGCTCAGCGCGTCGTGGATCGGCGACACGTGTACGCCTGACGCCGTCGCCGCGCCGGACATTCATTTCCTATGCCAGAAAGGACGAGATGAGGTATGATCAAACTGATTGCTCTGTACAAGAAACCTGCGGACGTGGAGGCATTCGAGGCACATTATCGCGAGGTCCACTTGCCGCTTGTTGCGAAAGTGCCGGGGCTCGTTCGCGCCGAGGTGACGCGCATCCAGTCCGACGCCATGGGCGGCGAGGCGCCCTACTATCTGATGGCGGAGATGTACTTCGAGAACGAGGAGACGTTCAAACAGGCCATGAAGTCGCCGGAGAACAAGGCTGCGGCCAAGGACGTCATGAGCTTCGCGGGCGAGATCGTCACCATGATGGTCGGGCGCGTCGACGAGGGGTGACGTGTTGGCGGAGGTGGAGACCATGCGGGAAGGACTGGCCCCGGGCCAGGTCAAGACCTGGGAGATCACGGTGACGGAGGACATGTGCCCATCGTTCCTCGGAAAGCGCGTACATCCCGTTCTGTCGACGGCGACCATGATTTCATACATGGAATGGGTGGCCCGGCGGACCATCCTCGATTATCTCGAAGAGGACGAGGAAGGCATCGGTCACAGCGTTTCGGTTCGGCACCTGGCGCCCGCGCCTGTCGGCAAGCGCGTGTCGTTTTACGCCGAGGTGACGCGCGTCGAGGGGCCGAGAGTGGATTGCCGCGTCTGGGCGGAGCACGACAAGGCCCGGATCGGCGAGGGCGAGGTCGTGCAGTACATCTTGCCGAAGGAGAAGATCGCGGCGCGGATTCGCGCCATGGCGTGACGGCGCGGGCCGAGAAGAGAAGGGAGATCGACATGACGGACATCAAGAAGATGTACATCGGCGGGGAATGGGTGGATTCGATTTCGGGCGAATCGCTGGAGGTGAAAAATCCTGCCACCGGCGAGGTGGTGGGGCGCGCGGCGTTTGGCGACGATCGCGACGCGCTTCGCGCCATCGACGCGGCGCACGCGGCGTTTCCGGAATGGAGCCGGCTTCTGGCCAGGGAGCGGTCGCGTTATCTGTACCGGCTGTACGAACTGGTATTTCAACACCGAAACGAGCTCGCGGAACTCGTATCAGCGGAAATGGGCAAGCCCATCCGCGAGGCGAAGGGCGAGGTCGTCGGTTCGGCCGATTACTTCCTGTGGTACGCGGAAGAGGCGAAGCGGGTCTACGGCGAGACCATTCCGTCGAGCTTCCCCAACAAGCGGATCCTCGTGCATCGGCAACCGGTGGGCGTCGTCGCGGCCATCACGCCGTGGAACTTCCCGGTGAACATGGTCGCCCGCAAAATCGCCCCGGCGCTCGCGGCGGGCTGCACCGTGGTGCTGAAGCCGGCCGAGGCGACGCCGCTGTCCGCCATCCGGCTGTTCGAGCTCATCCACGAGGCGGGCTTTCCGCCTGGCGTGGTCAATCTCGTCGTTGGACAACCCGAGAAGGTGGGTCAGGCGTTCCTGCAGAGCCCGAAGGTGGCCAAAATCGCCTTTACAGGCAGCACGCGCGTCGGCAAGCTGCTCATGGCCGGCGCGGCGGAGCACGTCAAGCGCGTGAGCCTCGAGCTCGGCGGTCACGCGCCGACGCTGGTGTTTGCCGACGCTGACCTCGATCTCGCCGTCAAGGGCGTGTTCGAGAGCAAGTTCCGAAACACGGGTCAGATGTGCATCTGCACGAACCGCCTGTATGTCGAGCGGTCCATCGCGGACGCGTTCGTCGAGCGGCTCGTGGAACGCGTGCGGAAGGCCAAGGTGGGAGATGGCAGGAATCCAGAGGTCGAAGTGGGCCCCATCATTAACGAGCGCGGCCTCGAGAAGGTGATGAGCCACATCGAGGACGCGAAGGCGAAGGGGGCCTCCGTCGCCTGCGGCGGCCGGCGATTGGCGGAGGGAGACTACGCCAAGGGCTACTTCGTCGAGCCAACGGTTCTCACCGACGTTCGGCCGGGCATGCGGGTCTTGGAGGAAGAGACCTTCGGCCCAGTGCTCCCCGTGGCGGTCTTCGACACCGAGGACGAGGCCATCCGCCTCGCGAACGACTCGCCTTACGGGCTTGCGGCATATGTGTATACGCGCGATCTCGGCCGCGCCGTTCGAGTGGCCGAAGCGCTGGAGTTCGGCATCGTGGGCGTGAACGACGGGGCGCCGGTGCAGACGCAGGCTCCCTTCGGCGGCTTCAAGGAAAGCGGCCTTGGGCGCGAGGGCGGCCATCACGCGATGGACGAGTTCCTCGAAATCAAACACATTTCGCTCGCGTGGTGAGTTGCAGAGGGCGGGGAAGCTGCACGGGGCGCCGTGCAGCTTCTAGCCGCTCGTGTGCCTTTGCGCTATGATGAAACGAAAGAGAGAAGGGAGCATCGGCGCATGCATGAAAGCGTTCGCGTGGAAAAGCAGGGGGCAGTGATGATCGTCACCCTGAATCGCCCCGAAAAGGTGAACGCCCTGACTCGGCAGACGCTGTTCGCGCTGCGGGAGGCGTTTCAGGTTGCGGGAGAAGACGACGGCGTTCGCTCGGTCCTCCTCACCGGCGCGGGCCGCGGCTTCTGCGCGGGTCAGGATCTCGATCTCGGCGGCGGAGATGACGACTACGCCAAGGTCATCCGCGAGACGTACAATCCGCTCATTTTGACCATGAACCATCTCGAGAAACCCATCCTCTGCGCCATCAACGGTGTCGCCGCCGGCGCCGGCGTCAGTCTCGCGCTCGCCTGCGATCTCCGCATCGCCTCCGAGTCCGCCACGTTCATTCAGGCTTTTGTGAATATTGGCCTCATCCCTGATTCCGGCGGAACCTGGTTCCTCCCGCGCATCGTCGGGCTCGGCCGCGCGATGGAACTCGCGATGTTGGGCGATCGCGTCGATGCCTCGCGCGCCTACGACATGGGCCTTGTGAACCGGGTCGTCCCGGCCGACAAGCTGATGGAAGAAGCCATGGCCTTCGCCGAGCGGTTGGCGTCGCTGCCGACCCGCGCCATTGGCCTCATCAAGCGCGCGCATTACGAGGGCATGGAGCAGAGCCTGGCTCAGTCGCTGGAACTCGAGGCGGTGCTGCAGAAGGAGGCCGGCCAGACGGAAGACCATCGCGAGGGCGTGCGGGCGTTTTTGGAGAAGCGGCCGCCGCGCTTTCAGGGCCGTTAAGCCCTGGCCTCGCCGTATTTCCTAGATGAAAGGGGATTTCGCATGCGAAACGTATGGATCGTGGAGTACGTGCGCACGCCCATCGGCAAGCAGGGCGGCGCGCTGAAGCGCGTTCGTCCGGACGATCTCGCCGCTCACGTGTTGAAGCACGTCTGTGAGCGCGCCGAGATCGAACCCGGAGATGTCGAGGAGGTGTTCATGGGCTGCGCCAATCAGGCGGGCGAGGACAACCGGAATGTCGCGCGCATGGCGGTTCTCATCGCGGGCTTTCCGGAGCACGTTCCGGGTGTCACCGTCAACCGACTGTGCGCCTCCGGCCTCGAGGCGGTGAACCAGGCCGCCAAGGCGATTGCGCTCGGCGAGATCGACATCGCGATTGCGGGCGGCGTCGAGAGCATGACCCGCGCGCCGCTCGTGTTCCCGAAGCCGGAGATGGAGTACGTGCGCGGCAATCAGATCATGTGGGACACGACGCTCGGCTGGCGCATGCCCAATCCGCGCTTTCCCTATCCGCTGGACAGCATGGGGGAGACGGCGGAGAACGTGGCCGAACAATTCGGCATCTCCCGCGAGGAGCAGGACGCCTTCGCGCTCGCGAGCCAGCAGAAGGCGGCGAAGGCACAGGCGGAAGGGATCTTCGCCGAAGAAATTGTGCCCGTGGTGGTCGCGGATCGGAAGCACGAGACCGTCGTGGATCGCGACGAGCATCTGCGTCCCGACACCACGATGGAGGCACTCGCGAAGCTGAAGCCCGCCTTCCGAGAGGGCGGCACCGTGACCGCCGGCAACTCGTCGGGCATCAACGATGGCGCGGCGGCGCTTTTGCTTGTGTCGGAGGAGAAGGGGCGTGAGCTCGGCCTCAGGCCGCTCGCGCGCTGGGTGGCGAGCGCCACGGCGGGGGTCAACCCGCGCATCATGGGAATTGGGCCCGTCTATGCGGTTCGGAAGTTGCTTGCGCGGACGGGGGTGAGCGTCGACGAGATCGACTGGGTGGAACTGAACGAGGCGTTTGCGGCGCAGTCGGTGGCCTGTATCCGGGAACTGGGGCTCGATCCGGCAAAGGTCAATCCCCACGGCGGCGCCATCGCGCTTGGCCATCCGCTGGGTTGCTCAGGCGCGCGCCTCGCGGGAACCTTGGCGAAGCATCTTTCGCGCACGGGGGCGAGGTATGGAATCGCAACGCTGTGCGTCGGCGTGGGCCAAGGGGTGGCCACGCTCCTTGAGCGAGTGGACGACTGAACGAGGCCACAGGCACCTCACCCGACCGCTTCTCGACACATGGCGATGTCGCAGCCGCTTGAAGCGCGAGCTACAATAGGCGAAGACCCGAAAACGGCCTCCGGCCGGGAGGGACCTGTCTCCCGCGCGACGCGAGGCCGTTTCGGATCAGGAGAAGGAGGCGGGGCGCTTGAACGCGTGGGTATTGGTGTTCACGGGGCTCAATTTCGTGGCCCTCGTGTGGCTCATCGCGCGCTTTGAGAGGATGGCCAGATCTTCGCGTCACCACGACGAGTCGGAGACGTGGGCGCGCCTCGAGGCCCATGAGCGGGCGCTGAGAGACCTGCGGATGGAGGTTTCCCACGCCCTGCAGGCGCAGAGCCAAGCCTTGATGAGCGCGCAGGCGGAAGCGGCGCGCAGCCTTGCACAGACGCTGTCTCTGCAACATCAGAATCTGATTCATGCGCTTCGGGAGTGGAACGAGAAGGACTGGGCGCAGCTCGAGTCGTTCAGTCAGCGATTCAGCGAATGGGCGCAGCACACGGCGAAGCAACTCGAGGCCATGCGGGAGACGGTCGAGCGCAGGCTTCAGTATCTGCAGGAGGAGAACCGCAAAGAGCTGGAGCGCATGCGCGCGACGGTGGACGAAAAACTGCATCAGACCCTCGAGCGGCGCCTCGGCGAGTCGTTCCAGCTTGTGAGTCAGCGCCTGGAGCAGGTGCATCAGGGGCTCGGCGAGATGCAGTCGCTCGCCGCCGGTGTCGGCGACTTGAAGCGCGTGCTATCTAATGTGAAGGCGCGAGGCATTCTCGGCGAAGTGCAGTTGGATGCGCTGCTTGAGCAGATCTTGAGTCCTGAACAGTATGCGCGAAACGTGGCCGTCAAACCGGGCTCGGACGAGCGGGTGGATTTCGCCATTCGCCTGCCCGGGCGCGAGGGGGACGATCCCGTCTGGCTGCCCATCGACGCGAAGTTTCCGCTGGAGGACTACCAGCGGCTCGTCGAAGCGCAGGACTCGGGCGATCAGGCCCGGTTCCTCGAAGCGGCGAAGGCGCTCGAAGCGCGCATTCGCGACGAGGCAAAGTCCATCCGCCAGAAGTACATCGCGCCGCCTCACACCACGGAATTCGCCCTTTTGTTTCTCCCGATGGAGGGGCTCTTTGCCGAGGTTTTGCGCAGAAGCGGCCTGTGGGAGGCGCTGTCCCGCGAGTACCGCGTGCTTGTGACAGGGCCGACAACCCTTGCCGCGCTTCTCAACAGCCTGCAGATGGGGTTTCGCACGCTCGCGATTCAGAAGCGCTCGAGCGAGGTGTGGCAGTTGCTGGGCGCCATTCGAACGGAATTCGGCAAGTTCGGCGAACTGCTCGCGCGCACGCGCAAGAAGCTCGAAGAGGCGTCCAACGCCATCGACCGCGCCGCGACGCGATCGCGCCAAATTGAGCGCAAGCTTGTGGCGGTCGAGGCGCAACCCGAACTTCCGGACGCGTCCTGGGAAGAAGAGGTTTGACAAAGACAGCACAGGCCAGGGAGCCTGTGCTGTTTCGATCAGTGCTTGTGACTCGTCTTGATGCGGCGCCACTTGCGGTCGTCGTTGGTCGTCTCAGGGAACCGCTCGCCCTTGTGGAGGTATACGCGCTTCGGATGATGCAGATCCTCGCTGTCGGGATGCGCGCCCACCTCGATGTAGACGCCGTTGTTCGGGGCCTTGTACCCCGGCGTGAATTCGGATCGCTCGCCCACGGCCATCACCTCAGGCGATAGCATGCCCGCGCCGGGTGGAGCGATGCGCGGGGTCTTTTTCCTCCGCCGTCGTCAACCGAGCGCGTTGACAAGCGGCGGGGCGAGCGCGAGCGTGATGAAGGCGGCGACGATCATCGCGAGGCTGGAACAGGTGCCTTCCATCGCGCCGTATTCGAATGCTCGCGCCGTGCCAATGCCGTGCGATCCCATGCCGAAAAGCGCGCCGCGCGCCACGGGGGATTGCAGGCGCAGCAGGCGCAGAAGCCACGGCCCGACGATCACGCCCGTGATCCCGGTCAGAATGACGAATACGGCGGTCAGCGTGGGGATGCCGCCAATGGCCTGCGAGATGTCCATGGCGATGGGCGTGGTGACCGATCTCGGCGCGACGCTCGTCACCACGATGTGATTCAGGCGCAACAGCCTGGCCAGAAGAACCGAACCGGTGATCCCCGTCGCGGATCCAAACGTCAGACTGAGCAGAAACTCAGGCCAGTGCGCTTTAAGGACCGGAAAGTGCCGGTACAGCGGCACCGCGAAGGCCACGGTCGCAGGTCCGAGGAACGCCGTCAGCCAGCGAGCGGACATGTCGTACGCCGCGTAGGAGATGTGCGCGATTCGCAATAAGGCCACGATCGCGACGAGCGACGTGATCATCGGGTTGAGCCACACCACGTGCACCCGACGATAGAGCCACTTGCACGCCGCGTAGCAGGCGAGTGTCAGAAGGATACCCAGCACCCTCACGACGCATTCACCTCGTTCGGTTCGGTCCGCGCGTCATTCGCCTGGCGGTTGCGCACGCGCCACACCAGTTCGGCCACGCTTCCGGTGACGGTCATCACGAGCGCGGTGCCTACCACCACGACGGCCATGACCTTCAGACCATCCTGCTTCATGAGATGCGCATACGCCATGACGCCTACGGACGAAGGAATAAAGAACAGGAGCAGTTCGCGAATCAGAAAATCCGCTCCGCGCTCAAGCCAGGACAGCTTCACCACCCCCGACTTGAGCAGCAAGAAGACGAGCAGAACACCCACGATGCTTCCGGGGACAGAAAGGTGTAACCATCGCACCGCGGCGTTGCACAGCGCTGTCATTCCGTACAGTACCGCGATTTGCACGGCGGTGAACCCAGCTTGCTTCAGCCTCGATGCTTCTAGGACGGATCGCACACGCATCCCTCCTACATTTCCATTCTTTCCTGCGTTCAGCATACGCCATGGCCATTGAGACGTCTAATATATAATTGTTTTGAAATTGATACGAGTGATGAATCAAAAACGGAGGAGTGAAGATCGACGGAACTTCGTCAGCTCGAGTACTTTGTGGCGGTAGCGGAAGAACTTCATTTTGGGAGGGCAGCCAAGCGCCTGGGCATGACGCAGCCTCCCCTCAGTCAGCAAATTCAAAAGCTTGAAGACGAAATCGGCGTGACCCTGTTGGAAAGGACCAACCGGCGCGTGCAGCTGACGCACGCCGGGCGCGTGCTGCTTGAGGAAGCGCGGAAGGTCATCGGGCAGGTGGAGATGGCGGTGCGGGCGGCGAGAAGTGCGGCACAGGGAAGGATCGGCCGATTGTCCGTGGCTTTTGTGGGATCGGCGACCTACGGATGGCTGCCGGAGGTCATCCGGGCTTATCAGGAACGTCACCCCGACGTCGAACTCGTGCTGCGGGAGATGTCCACGCCGATGCAGGTGGAGGCGCTGATCGCGGGCGAAGTGGACATTGGCGTCCTCCGCCTGCCGGCGCAACATCCCGATTTGCACGTCCGCCTTGTGGAGCGCGACGCCTGTGTGGCCGTGGTGCCAAGCGCTCACCCGCTCGCGGCGCGATCGTCCCTCTTCCTCGTGGAACTGGCGGATGAGCCGTTTGTGTTGGTCTCGCGCGCGATTTGGCCGGGGCTGTACGACGGGTTCATCACGCTTGCGCGCACGCTGGGCTTTGAGCCAAGGGTGCGCCTTGAAGTTACCGAGGTGCAGACGGCCGTCGGATTGGTCGCGGCCGGCCTTGGCGTGAGCATTGTGCCGAGCGCCACGGAGCGCGTGCACCGCCGGGAAGTCCGTTACCTTCACATGGATGGGCAATCGCCGACGGTCGAACTGGGCGTGGCGTGGCGCAGGGGCGATACGTCGCCTTTGGTGGCCTCGTTTCTCGAACTGGCCGAAGCCCTGCACCCCTGGTGAGGATGCCGCAATCCGCGGCGAAGAGGCTTCATCCCACGTCAGGATCGCATGGTGTCGGGAACCATCACCACCACCGCCCGCGCCTCGACGCACAGGGTATCGCCCGCATAGACCTGAGTCTCGATCACGGCCTTGCGGGTTGTCACCTCAGCCACGCGGCCCACAGCGCGCAAGGTGCAACCCATGGGCGTCGGCTTGCGGTATTCCACGTGGAGGGATGCGGTCACGCAGCGCGGCACGGGCGTCCCATCCCCCAATTCGCCCCCTCGGGCTCGGAGTAGGGCGAGCGCGCCGGAACCGGTGCTGTGGCAATCCACCAGGCAGGCCAGGTAGCCGCCGTAGACAAAGCCGGGAATGGCCGTGTGGACGGTCTCCGGCGCGGCCTCAGTCACCGTGAGGTCGCCATCCCAGCGCGTGCGAAAGTGGTGCCCGCGTTCGTTCAGACGACCGCACCCGTAACACCAGGCGAAGTCGTCGGGATAGTGGTCCTGAACGTAAGGAGATACGCACATCTTCAGCCAGCCCCTTTCGGTGTGGTGTCTGTCTCGCGGCCGGGATCGCCCGCGAGGCTCAGGCGGCGCATCCAAGCGGCGACGCGGCGGGCCTCAGCGTCACCCAGCGATTCAAGCGCTTCCACGACACGCGCCCGCGCCTCGATGGGTTTGTTCTGGCTCAGCTTCGCCGCCGCCTCGATGCGCTCGATGTCGATGCGAAACGCCACGATTCCGCGCATCAGGCTGCGATAGTAGGGGCGGTCGCGATCGGCGGGCAGAGCCGACTGGGGATCATAGGCCAGAATGAGCCGTTGCAGGAGGTCGGCGACGGCTTCCTCGTCCTCGATGACTTGCGCGCGGCCGTACACGTGGACGGCGATGTAGTTCCACGTCGGCACCTGATTCGGCAGTCCGTACCAGGCAGGCGAGACATACGCGTGCGGACCTTGGAAGACAGCGAGGCACTCGCCGTTGTCGAGATGCTCAGCCTGGGGATTGGCCCGAGCCAAGTGACCATACAGCGCGGATTCGGCCGGATAGTAGACGAGCGGCACGTGGGTCGCCAGCAGGTCGCCGTCTTTTGCGGTGACGAGCATCGCAAAACTGTGTTCGCGAAGCAGGGTTTCGATGATCCGTGCGTCGTTCAGTCGAAAAGATCCCGGGATGTACATGAGCCACCTCCGAGCAGACGGGCCGATGAAAGGTCCCGCGATCTTCAGAATAACACAGAATGGAAGACTCGCCTCCATTCTCTCTTGACATTCTCGGCGGGTCTGGTATGCTTACGATAGTCAAGCAAGCGCTTGTTTTGGTCAAACCGGAGGTGTCGTCGGTGGGGACGGGATGGATCGCGGCGCGCGGCTCGCTTGCCCAGGTCGGCCGCTACGTGCCGGGCAAGCCGATGGAGGAGGTCCAACGGGAACTCGGGCTGTCGCATGTGATCAAGCTGGCTTCCAATGAAAACGCTTACGGATGTTCGCCGAAGGCTGTGTCGGCCGTGGCCGAGGAGATGGCGCGGGCAGCGCTGTACCCGGAGTCGAGCCCACCTGCGCTCGCCGAGAAGCTCTCGGCGAAACTCGGCGTGCGTGAAGATCGGCTGATCTTTGGCAACGGATCTGACGAGATCATCGGCCTCTTGACGCGCGCATACCTCGAGCCGGGCGACGAAGTGGTGATGGCCGATCCGACCTTCACGCGCTATGAGCAAAACGTCGCGATCGAAGGCGGCGTGTCTGTCAAAGTCCCGTGTCGAGACGGCGTGCACGATCTCGACGCGATGCTTGGCGCCGTGACGACGCGCACCAAGCTCGTGTTTGTGTGCAATCCGAACAATCCCACGGGCACGATGGTCGGCGCGGAAGCGCTACGCCGATTCATCGAGCGGGTTCCGACCAACGTGATGGTCGTGGTCGACGAAGCGTATTACGAGTACGTGACGTCGGAGGACTATTTGCAGACGATTCCCATGCTCGACGCGCACCCGAACCTCGTCGTGCTTCGCACGTTCAGCAAAATCTACGGTCTCGCGGGCCTGCGCATCGGGTACGCCGTGGTGCACCCGGACGTGGCATCGGTACTACACAAGGTAAGAGGGCCCTTCAACACCAATCGGCTGGCGCAGGTGGCTGCGCTCGCGTCCCTCGACGACACGGAGTTCGTCGCGATGTGCCGCGAACAGAACGCCAGAGAACGAGATCGCGTGTCGCAGGCGCTGGCCGACCTCGGCCTTCGCGTGTATCCGTCGCAGACGAACTTCCTTCTGTTTGAAGTCCCCGGATCCGGCGCGGCCATCGCCGAACGGCTTCTCCGCCAGGGCGTGATCGTGCGCGCCGGCGAAGGTCTCGGCGCTCCCGGCACGGTGCGGGTATCGCTGGGAAGGCCGGAGGAGAACGACGCGTTTCTTCGCGCATTGACACATTCGCTCCAATGAGGAGGTCTTGGCATGTTGGCAGAACATGATCGAGCCGAACGGCTCATGGAGATCGCCAAGGCGGAAGGCTTGTACGAGGAAATTCATCTCCTGAGGGAGGACGGGACGCTGGCCGGGCCGGTGGACGACATCCCGCCCGAGATCATGGTGGCGATGTACCGGCACATGGTATTCGCTCGCGCGTTCGATCGCAAGGCCATCGCGCTTCAGCGGCAGGGCCGGATCGGCACCTATGCGCCGTTTGAAGGGCAGGAGGCGGCGCAGGTCGCGAGCGCCATGGCACTCGCGCCGGAGGACTTTGTGTTTCCGTCGTATCGCGATCACGCCGCGACGATGGTGCTTGGGCAATCGCCCGCGAACGTGCTCCTCTACTGGTCCGGGCGCGTGGAGGGCATCAAAAGCCCGGCAGGCCGTCACATCCTTCCTCCGAGCGTCCCGATTGCCACGCACGTGCTGCACGCCGTCGGCGCGGCTTGGGCGAGCCGGCACCGGAAGGAGCAGGCCGTCAGCATCGCGTACTTCGGCGACGGGGCGACGAGCGAGGGCGACTTCCACGAGGCGCTCAACTTCGCGGGCGTCTTCCACCTGCCGGTCATCTTCTTCTGCCAGAACAACGGTTATGCCATCAGTGTGCCGTTCTCTCGCCAATCCGCATCTCGCACCATCGCGCAGCGCGCGATTGCGTACGACATCTTGGGCGTGCGCGTGGACGGCAACGACGCGTTCGCCGTGTACCGCGCGGTGAAGGAGGCCCGATCGCGCGCGCTGCACGGTCTGGGGCCGACGCTCATTGAGGCGGTGACCTTCCGCATGGGCGCGCACACGACGGCGGACGATCCGACGCGCTACCGCGATCAGAAGGCGGTCGTCGAGGCGTGGCAAAAGCGGGATCCGATTGTGCGCCTGCGCCTCTATCTGGAGGCACAGCGGCTTTGGTCGGAATCGGACGAGGCGAAGCTGCAGGACGAGGTGAAGGCGCGCGTCGAGGCCGCGGTGGAGGAGGCGCTCTCCATCTCGCCGCCCGATATGGAGATGATGTTCGATCACGTCTACGCGCAGGAGCCGTGGCATCTCGCCGCCCAGCGCGAGGAGTATCGCAGGACCCGCGAGGGGGTGTCGATATGAGCAGAATGCTGAACCTAGTCCAGGCCATCAACGAGGCGTTGGACCTCAAACTTGCGGACGATCCTCGCGTTGTGCTCCTCGGCGAGGACATCGGCAAAAACGGCGGGGTGTTTCGCGCGACGGACGGGCTTCTCGAGAAGTACGGGGAAGAGCGCGTGATCGACACGCCGCTCGCGGAGTCGGCCATCCTCGGCACCTCGGTCGGAATGGCGGTGAACGGGCTCATTCCGGTGCCGGAAATTCAGTTTTTGGCCTTCATCTTCCCTGCGCTGGACCAACTGTTGTCGCACGTGGCGCGGATGCGCTACCGCTCGCAGGGGCAGTTCCCGGTGCCCATGACCATTCGCACGCCGTACGGCGCGGGCATTCACGGGCCAGAGTTGCACGCGGAAAGCGTGGAGACCTTCTTCGCGCACACCCCGGGACTCAAGGTCGTGGTCCCGAGCGGTCCGTACGACGCCAAGGGGCTGCTCATCTCGGCCATCGAGGATCCGGACCCGGTCGTGTTTTTGGAGCCCACGAAGCTGTACCGCGCGTTTCGCGAGGAGGTTCCCGAAGGGCTCTACCGGGTGCCCATCGGCAAGGCCAAGCGGGTGCGGGAAGGCGAGGACGTGTCCATCTTCGCGTGGGGGTCCATGCTGCGCACGGCGCTCAAGGTGGCGGAGGCCATCGAGCGCGAACGGGGATGGACGTGCGACGTGATCGACCTGCGCACGCTGTATCCGCTCGATCGCGACGCCATTGTGGAATCGGTGCAGAAGACGGGGCGCGCGGTGGTGGTGCACGAGGCGCACAAGACCGCGGGGCTCGGCGCGGAAATTGTGTCGCTCATCAACGAAGAGGCGCTTCTCTACCTGCGGGCTCCGGTGAAGCGCGTGGCCGGATTTGACGTTCCGGTTCCGTTCTTTGCGCTGGAAGACGAGTACATGCCGACGGAAGCGCGGATCCGCGCGGGAATTGAAGAGACCATCACGTTCTGAGGCGGGATACGGATATGGAATTCAAACTGGCGGACATCAGTGAGGGCATTCACGAGGGCGAGATCCTGCGCTGGCTGGTGAAAGAGGGCGATCCGGTGGAGCAGGATGCGCCGCTCGTGGAGGTGCAGACGGACAAGGTGGCGGCGGAGCTTCCGTCTCCGGTTGCGGGCGTGATCGAGCGAATTCTCGCGCGCGAGGGCCAGGTGGTGCCCGTGGGCACGGTGCTCGCCGTCATCCGAGAGGCTGGCGCGGAAGGCGCGGGCCGGTACGCCGCGGGAGCCGATCCAGGCGAGCGGACGGCACGGCCGGCGAAGCCCGCGACAGACTCGCAGCGCGAGGAGCAGGCGATCCGCGAGGAAGCGGCACCCAAGGCGAGCGAATCTGCACATGCGAGCGGCAAGCGGCGGGCGCTCGCGACGCCGCACGTGCGCGCCCTGGCTCGCAAGCTCGGCGTGGACATCGACGAGATCGCAGGGACGGGCCCTGTGGGCAGGGTGACGGAAGAGGACGTGCGGCGGTTTGCGGAAGGCGGACGCAAGCCTATGGCGCAAACGCAGGCGCACGAGGAAGTCGCCTCCGAGCGACCGCAAGCCGGATCGCGCACCCCTGAGACCGCGGCGTCCGGCGAGCCTGTGGAGCAGGTTCCGCTGCGCGGGTTGCGGCGGCGGATCGCGGAACACATGGTGCAGGCCAAGCGAGTCATCCCACACGCCACGCACATCGACGAGGTGGAGATGGATGGCATCGAGGCGCTGCGGGAGCGGTTGCGGCCGTATGCCGAGGCCCGCGGCGTGAAGTTGACGTCGCTCGCGTTCTTCGTGAAGGCGGTGTCGATCGCGCTCAAGGAGTTTCCGTACGTCAACGCTTCCGTGGATGAGGCCCAGGAGCACGTGCTCCTCAGGCGCTATTACCACATCGGGATTGCCGTCGACACGGAGCAGGGCCTCATCGTGCCGGTCGTCAAACACGCCGATCAGAAGTCGGTGTTCGAGATTGCCAAAGAGGTGTCCGATCTCGCTCGGCGCGCGCGTGAAAATCGCCTGTCGTTGGACGAGATCACCGGCAGCACCTTTACGATTTCGAACGCCGGCGCGGTTGGCGGGCTTTACGCCACGCCCATCATCAACTATCCCGAGTCGGCGATTCTTGGCATTCACAAAATGGAACCCAGGCCCGTGGTGCGCAACAACGAGATTGTCATCCGCAACATCGCGCACGTCTCGCTTTCGTTCGATCACCGCATTATCGACGGCGGCATGGCCATCCGGTTCACGAACCGCGTGCGCGAGCTCCTGGAGGATCCGGATCGGCTGTGGGCAGAACTGCGCTGAGGAGGTGGCCTCGTGGCGTATCTGTCGATTCACGACGATGGCCCCGTGCGCGTGGTGCGCATCGATCGCGACGAACGGCTGAACGCGCTCAATCTCGCCCTTGTGGATGAACTCGTGGCGGCGCTGGAGGCGGCGGATGCAAAGCCGCAGGTGCGCGCCATCGTGCTCACCGGCGGCGAGAAGGCTTTTGCGGCGGGCGCGGACATCGCGGAGATGGCGGATGCCACCGCCATCGACATGAAGCTTCGCGATCAGTTTCGCGTGTGGGACCGAATCCGGGGCGTGCACAAGCCCGTGATCGCTGCCGTGCGGGGCTTTGCCCTGGGCGGCGGGTGTGAGCTCGCCCTGGCCTGCGATCTCGTCATTGCGGGAGAGAGCGCCAAGTTTGGCCAGCCCGAGGTGAAGCTGGGCCTCATGCCCGGCGCGGGCTGTTTTGCGCAAGTCAAAAGTGCAGAATAGCGACGCGGATTTGTGCATAGGCATGGTTCGCAGGAATCTTATGACGACGTCGCTTCCGAAAGCGCGT
>NZ_JAFMTY010000089.1 GCF_017329605.1 Alicyclobacillus fructus | reverse complement strand
GAGCCTTTTGCAGAATGACTGATTCCATCGCGAGCGAAAACGACGCACACTTCTCGTGAAAGATAACACATGCCATAAAAATCCTTTTCTGTTGTGTGGATAGATCACGCCCCTTCGGTGGTGTTCATTCGAATCATCAGGTTAAGCCACTTGCTCGATGCGATTCGTCCGGTGCATCGCCAGAGCAGATGCCAAGAGCACAATCGCGTGGATGTACGCATGTACGGTGACTTTCTCGATGCCACGTACATGCACGCCGTCAAGCGTCAGCCACTCTTTCAGCCGCGCGAAGCAGCGTTCCACTGCGCTCCGTTCAGCGTAGAGCATCTTCCATGTGCGAGAGCCGCGATGTGGATTCGCGTATCGACGGACGTCCTCATCGATGTGCTTCTTCACGACCATGCCATAGTTCGACGCAGAACAGGCAGCCATGCCA
>NZ_JAFMTY010000088.1 GCF_017329605.1 Alicyclobacillus fructus | reverse complement strand
AGTTCTCGAATGGATTCGCAAGATGCAAGACGTGGATCAGATCGATTTTTTACGGGAATTGATGCAACTCGTGACGCAGTTCCTCATCGATGCGGAAGCTGCGGAGAAAATCGGTGCCGAGCGCTATGAGCGGACGGAGAGCCGCGTCACACAACGAAACGGCTATCGTTCAAGGGCCTGGGACACGCGCCTCGGGACGGTCGATTTGAAGATTCCAAAGCTCCGTCAGGGCAGCTTCTTCCCCTCGATTCTGGAGCCCAGGCGTCGAGCGGAACAAGCGCTGGCTTCTGTGATCCAGGAAGCGTACGTGAAGGGCGTGAGCACCCGCAAGGTCGATGACCTGGTGCGAGCGTTGGGCCTGGATGGCATTAGCAAAAGCGAGGTGTCTCGCCTCTGCCAGCTCATCGATGAAGAGGTTCGCCAGTTCAAGGAGCGGCCG
>NZ_JAFMTY010000087.1 GCF_017329605.1 Alicyclobacillus fructus | reverse complement strand
GTATTACGCGATCGTTGAAGAATATTATTTCTATCATCGGACATCCGTCAACGTGGCCGACGCCTGTTCCAGTCATGGCGACTGAGAAACGCTCGCGTAACGGGTTCCGGTTTATGACGCTGCGACTGGCACTATGAAGGTCTTAGTGGCCTGTGAATACAGCGGAGTTGTTCGGGACGCGATGAGAGCGAGGGGTCATGACGCCATGAGCTGTGACATCCTCCCCACAGACGCACCCGGGCCGCACTACCAAGGTGACGTTCGTGACTTAATGACAGAAGAATGGGATCTGGTGATTGCGCACCCCCCGTGCACGTATCTGGCTAACTCCGGCGTTTCGTGGTTGAAGAAAGACCCAGACCGTTGGACGAAGATGAAAGAAGGTGCCGAGTTCTTCCGGCTGATGGGTCAGTTCAACTCCCCACGGATAGCTATCGAGAACCCGATTCAAC
>NZ_JAFMTY010000086.1 GCF_017329605.1 Alicyclobacillus fructus | reverse complement strand
AACAGGACCTCATCGGTTGGCGGCTTGGTCGCGTGATCACGGTCGTGGATCGAGGTTTCGTCTCAGAGAGCAATTTGCGGATCCTGCAACGCGCCGGGGGTCACTACATCGCTGGGGAGAAGATGGCCTCCGGGAAACCAGCGGTGGAAGCGGCGTTGGCGCGCCCTGGACGTTTTCGTGAGCTTCGTCCCAACCTGAAAGTGAAGGAGGTCGTGGTGGGAGACGGAGAGGCCCGGGTCCGTTACGTGTTGGCGTTCAATCCCGAGGAAGCCAAACGCGATGAGGCGCGGCGGGAGGCCATGTTGCGCGAGCTTCGGATGGAGTTGGAACGCCTCAAAGAGCTTCAGGGCGAAGCGCACACGAAGGCCCACTGTCGGCTTGCGAGCCATCCCACGTTCAAGCGTTATCTGAAACAGGACCGATGGGGGAACCTGCGAATTGACCCGGAGGCCGTG
>NZ_JAFMTY010000085.1 GCF_017329605.1 Alicyclobacillus fructus | reverse complement strand
CCCTTGCGTGTTTTTCCACTGTATCGTTTCCCCGCACTTTCGTTGTTCCCGGGACATAGCCCTGCCCAGGAGACTAAGTGTGCTGCAGTCGGAAATCGTCCCATGTCCGTCCCGATTTCCGCCACAATCATTTCCGCCGCCTTTCGCCCAACCCCCGGAATCCCTTCAAGGCGCGCCAGGTCATCTTCAAAAGGGCGCATCCGCCTCTCAATCTCGGCACTCACTTCATCAATCAACTCATCCAACTCGTCAATGTGCTGGAGTTGAATCGCCAACAGCTTCCGCTGATGGGGACGCACAATGCCTTTGAGCGCCTGCTCAAGCTCCTTCGTCTTGTTCCGCAGTCGGCCTTTCGCAAGGGCAGCCAGAGCCTGCTCGTCCGTGTGACCTGCGATCAACTCCTCGAGGATCGCACGGCCACTCACGCCGAGAATATCCGAGGCGACCGACGCCAGCTTGAT
>NZ_JAFMTY010000084.1 GCF_017329605.1 Alicyclobacillus fructus | reverse complement strand
CGTACGACCATGGATATTCAACCCCATTGCTGCGGACGGCGTGCAGCGCCACGATGTTCATCGCCCATGTGTACACTTTGTTCGAACTGTCGTAGAGCCGACTTCGACACTTTGTAGTCATACAAAGTCCCACGAACCCATTCCTGGCGCTAGTTCGTGGGACCTGTGGATAACTCGTGTAGTGTCTACAGCCCTCGTGTTCGAGGTTCCATGCGCAGAATTCTTGGTGGCTCCGTGATCCGTAGCGCTCGCAGGATTTCCCACTGTACCTCGGTCGTTTCTGTGCGCTGCACGACGATCCCATCCGGCGTGCTCTTGGTCACCTGGTGCATCGCTTGCATGTGGGAGCGGATGTCGGGCCAGGAGCGCCCTGTTTGGACTTCGGCGATGCGCACCAGCAGCAAGGCCAGCCAGCACAGCAACACATGCGAACGGATCCGCTCGTCCTTCCGGTGATACATGGGACGGATGTCCAAC
>NZ_JAFMTY010000083.1 GCF_017329605.1 Alicyclobacillus fructus | reverse complement strand
CGGGCACACGAAACCATCCTTCCACCGCAGCTTAATGAGGTGCTCTTCACAGGCTTTTTCATCTGCAAAGCGGGCCATGAACTCTGCAAGGTTCACCCTGAACACCTCGCCCCGTACGTATGTTCTGACCCGATTCTACCACCTGCGCCCCACTCTGACCACTGGTTCTTGCGAGTCTTGATATGTATGTCTGGAGATGTAATTGTATTGAGCAGAATCTGCGCATTGGCCAGATAATTACGCACGAGTTGTTCGATTCCCAGCCATGTCCCGAGGAAAAAGCCATGCTTGGCGAACATACACTTTGGACTTCCCTTCCTCGGTATGGGATGTGGGTACCATTTTCTTTCCGAGCGATAGGGCGAAGCCCTCCTCTATGTTCAAAAAGCCCTTGTCGCACAAGGGCTCGTGATCCTGCAAAAGCCTCAAGTAATAGTTTTAGATGGATTCAAATACAAGAACCCTCCCGTGGCTTGATGA
>NZ_JAFMTY010000082.1 GCF_017329605.1 Alicyclobacillus fructus | reverse complement strand
GTGGCGAAGGCGCCTTGCTGGACAGTGACTGACGCTGAGGCACGAAAGCGTGGGGAGCAAACAGGATTAGATACCCTGGTAGTCCACGCCGTAAACGATGAGTGCTAGGTGTTGGGGGGACACACCCCAGTGCCGAAGGAAACCCAATAAGCACTCCGCCTGGGGAGTACGGTCGCAAGACTGAAACTCAAAGGAATTGACGGGGGCCCGCACAAGCAGTGGAGCATGTGGTTTAATTCGAAGCAACGCGAAGAACCTTACCAGGGCTTGACATCCCTCTGACCGGTGCAGAGATGCACCTTCCCTTCGGGGCAGAGGAGACAGGTGGTGCATGGTTGTCGTCAGCTCGTGTCGTGAGATGTTGGGTTCAGTCCCGCAACGAGCGCAACCCTTGACCTGTGTTACCAGCGCGTTGAGGCGGGGACTCACAGGTGACTGCCGGCGTAAGTCGGAGGAAGGCGGGGATGACGTCAAATCATCATGCCCCTGATGTCCTGGGCTACACACGTGCTACAATGGGCGGTACAAAGGGA
>NZ_JAFMTY010000081.1 GCF_017329605.1 Alicyclobacillus fructus | reverse complement strand
GGCGGTTCCCGAAAGCGATGGCCATCCTGGAAGAGGCGGAGGAGGATGTGCTGGCGTTTATGGCGCTTCCGGGCGAACACTGGCGGCAGATCTGCTCGACCAACCCGCTCGAGCGGCTCAATCGAGAGATGCGTCGGCGGATGGACGTCGTGGGGATTTTCCCAAATCGAGCATCGGTAGTGCGCCTCGCTGGAGCGATTTTGCAAGAGCAGCACGAAGAATGGCTGGTGTCGCGGCGATATTTCAGCCTGGAGTCGATGGCGAAACTCAAGCCCAACCGTCCGCTCCTCGCAGCCGAGGCGATGTTGCAAAAATAACGTGTGGGAAGGGGCGTGCGAGCATGCTCGCAGACCAAGGCTTTGTCCCCTAATGGCTTGGAATCGACCGGCGAGCGCGCTGTCAAGGGCGTCCGAAGGACGAGCGAAGCGTCCGAAGCGTCCCTTGACAGAGCGTGAAGACGGTCGATATCGCCCCGAACGGGACAAAGCCGACCGATGTCACACAGTAGACACAAACGGTGAATTTACACCTATTGACGGGACACTACC
>NZ_JAFMTY010000080.1 GCF_017329605.1 Alicyclobacillus fructus | reverse complement strand
CAGTTGGCCCATAACTATCGCGATCCCAACACCGGCCAGCCCAAGGCCAAGGTCCTCTACACCTTCGGCCGCGAAGACGAAATCGACCTCGAGGCCCTCCGGCGCCTTGCCCAGAGCATCCATCGCTTCGTTGGCGACGAGTTTACCGCCGGACGTGGTCAGTCGGAGGGCATCCAAACCACGCTGCTGGATAGCCGTCCTATGGGAGGGGCGTATCTGCTAGACGAGCTGTGGCGACAGCTTGGATTGGATGAGGTCCTGCGAGAGCGGCTTGCCGACCGGAAGTTTAAGGCGGCTGTCGAGCGTGTCATCTTCGCCATGGTCGCCAATCGCGCGTTGGCGCCAAGCAGCAAGCTGGCCATGGAAGAATGGGTCGACCGTGAAGTGGCTCTCCCCGGGATGACCGAGTTGGACGTGTGGCAGGCATATCGGGCTATGGACTTTCTCCATGATGTGGCGGAAGACCTGCAATACGAGGTCTTCCGGCGAGTGAGCGATCTCTTGAACCTGGACGTGGACCTTCTGTTCTTTGACACGACCTCCACGTACTTCGAGACGGAGGAC
>NZ_JAFMTY010000007.1 GCF_017329605.1 Alicyclobacillus fructus | reverse complement strand
GTTCGGCCTTCGTCACGGTGATCCCTCCGTCAATGGATTCTAGAGGGATCATCTCGCAGAACAGAACCCGAGACTAGGTGTGCGCTATTTGACGCTCACCCCTAATAACACGTAGGGAATCACGACGGTTCGGCCCACCGACACACCGGCCAGCCGTGCAGCGGATGGGTTGTTTCCGATCGCATACACATATCGACCGACGACCGTATATTCCATAAAAAGGGTAAGAATGAACAGCAGAACAAGAAGCACGAGCACCGGCGCAGGTATGCCAAACAGCTTGAAGTTACCAATTGCCAAGAAACTGTTTGGGAGATTTTGCACCCACTGCCCGCCGGTTACGAGGTACATCAAACCTGAATACACACTCATAGTTCCGAGTGTCACAATGATGGGCGGCAGCTTGATAATACTTATCAACATGGCATTTAAGATCCCGCACACGATTCCCACAAAAAGTCCCAACACAACGCTAAGCCACACGGACTCACCTTTCAAAAGAAGCATTCCCACGACCAGAGTGACGAGGCCCATATTAGCCCCCACAGACAAGTCAATACCCTTTGTAATAATGACAAGACACTGACCTAAAGCTAGAATTCCTACAGTGACTGAATTCAAAAGAATGTTCAACAAATTGTTGGGTTCCAAGAAGCGCGGAGACACAACCAACATGACGACAAGCATCAGGAGTATAAATAGAGCGAGCGTATACTCTCGCCTTTTGAGCAGAGCCTTCATCGCTTCAGTCTCCCTTTAACCGATTTCCTGGGCCGATTACCGTTGCGCACTTCCGACCGGTTGCTCACTCACACCAGTCGCCAATTGCATCACCATTTCCTCCGTCGCGCCCTCCCCACGAATCTCACCCATCAGTGCTCCTTCACGCATCACCAAGATGCGATCCGACAAGGTCAAGATCTCGGGCAAGTCCGACGAGATGACTATCACAGCAACCCCAGATGATGCCAATTGATAAATCACCCGGTATATTTCACTTTTTGCACCCACATCAACGCCGCGGGTTGGTTCATCCAAAATCATCACTTGAGGAGCACGGGCAACCCATTTTCCGAACACAACCTTCTGCTGATTACCTCCCGATAGGTGTTCCACCCTCTGATCCGTCGATCGCGCCTTGATTTGAAGCTCGCTCTTAAGGCGCTCTGCCAGCATTCGCTCACGTTGATTGCGCGCAATTCCCCAGCGATATAACCAAGCTGCGTTCGGCACTGCTATGTTCCGCGCAATACTCAAACTCAGGGCGACCCCGTGACGGTGCCGATCCTCGGGAACGTATACAATGCCACTCTTCAAGGCATCTTGGGTGGAACGAATTTGAATAGGCTTCCCATCGAGCAGAATTTCCCCCTGGTCCGCAGGCGAAATGCCGAATAAAGCTTCGGCAACATCGGTTCTTCTTGAACCCACGAGTCCAGCGAGCCCAACAATCTCTCCAGGGTAAACTTCCAAACTAATGTCCCGAAAGACTTCCTTTTTCGTCAAATGACGAACCTGAAGCTTCGGCTTGTCTCCTCGAACGGGTGATGCCCGCCTCTGTAGATTTACGTCGCGCCCAACCATATGGCTCACAAGCAATTCCGGTGTAAGCTCCTTCGCATCGAACTGCCCTACCTGATCCCCATCTCGCATGACTGTAACGTGTGAGCAAAGGCTGAGAACTTCATGGAGCCGATGCGAAACGAATAACACGGCGGTACCTCTGTCCATCAGTTCGCGCACGACTCGAAACAGTGTATCGACCTCGTACTGTGAGAGAGTCGCTGTCGGTTCATCCAAAATCAACACCCTTACATCATGGACGAGGGCCTTGGCAATTTCAACCATTTGCTGTTCAGCAATGGTCAAATCTCGAGCAGCTGTCCTGACATCCAGAGAAATAGCAAGTTTATGAAACATCTCATCGGCCCGCTCATACATCGTTTTGCGCTCCAGCCATCGGACTGGGCCTATCCGACGCACCGGGTGAAATCCCATAAACACGTTTTCCGCGACCGATAATTCAGGCATTAACGAAGGCTCCTGGTGAACCGTAAAAATACCTAACTTGTGGGCCGCAGATGGACTCGGAATTGAGACCTTCTGGCCCGATACGTAGATGGCGCCGCCGTCAGGGCGATAGACACCCGAGAGCATCTTAATCACGGTCGACTTGCCGGCCCCATTCTCTCCCACGAGCCCAACGGCTTGCCCGGCAACGAGCTTAAGGTCAACTCCTTTGACCACAGTCACACCCGAGAATTGCTTGATAAGTTTCGTGGCTTCCAACACAATCGGTTCAGCCAACTGGGCCATCCCCTTTTCGAAGACAGAAAGGCGGAATGTATCTATCCTCAAAATCTCGGACACCAATCACCTGTATACGCTTACAGGGTCGATTATAAACAAAACAGAACGAAATGCAAACCGAAAATCAACACAAATCAACAAATTGTTCAACAAACCAAAATATCGAAGCACCCTCTAGAAAGCTGTCAATCGATTCGTATTCCGGCAACCGTCATCAGGGCCATTTGCGCTTGTGATGTATCGAGCCGAGACAACTGGACACCAAGTTCCACATCACATACAAGTTCAAGCGCATACGGTTCACCCACTGGTATGGTACGACCTGCGGCATCATGAAGCGTGTTCACTCTGATGTGGCGAGTTCTCTTAGCTGGACACGTCAACATGATCCCCTCTAATGGAGGCCGATCCTCAAAGAACACGTGTAACACGACCTCTGCATCACGATTGTGAGGATTCACTAGACACAGTGACTCGTGACTTTCAAACATTCCGGAACTGGAAGCAGGCAAAAATCCATCCGCAATCACCCATCGGTACATTCGTCCACCCCCAAGGACCTACTTTCAACTTGAACGAAGTCACAAATGTACTATCGCGCCCTCTTCCTCACCACCCACTTCCCCCCATGCCACGTTCCGAAATCTTATCCTGATATCCGCTCTCGTAGAACGCCTGCATCGGATCCAAAGGCAACCCCTTCTCTTCGCGCACTCTGTGCAACAATGGCCGCACATCCAGCTCGAAAGCTTCCCTCACAACCTGCTCCGCACCGAGCACGTCGTTCGCCTCCTGGCGATCTCGCAACAACTCCCAAGGAACTAGAAGCGCCTTGGCGAACTGCGTCTGAATATTGCACACGGAGCGGATCATCGCCGGAATCTTTGGCTCGATGACGTGGCTCTGGTCAATCATGTAGGCGATGGATCTCGCCGTCGCCGCGACCTTCTCGTCTCCGAACTGTTCGGCCTGGATGATTTGGCAGAAAATCAAGAAGAGCTCATACGGATGAATGGCCCCGACAATCAGATCGTCGTCCGCGTATTTTCGGCTGTTGAAGTGAAATCCTCCAAGCCGGCCTTCATCAAGCAGCACAGCGACAATGTGTTCGACGTTCACACCTTGCGCGTGGTGGCCGGTGTCGACGAGGACCTGAGCCTGGGGACCGAGTTTCTCAGCCGTGAGAAGCGCAAGCCCCCAGTCCGCGAGATCGGTGTGGTAGAACGCCGGCTCGAAGAACTTGTACTCGATGAGCATGCGCATATCGGCATCCAACGCCGCGTAGACCTCGCGCAGACACTCCTCCACCCAATGCTTTCTCCTGCGAAAATCGGCCTGCCCTGGATAGTTCGTGCCATCCGGAATCCAAAGACTTAGAACGTTCGACCCGACTTGGCGCATCACATCCACGCACTCCAGCATGTGAGCGACCGCCTTCTTCCGAATCTCAGGCCGTACGTTCGTGATGCTTCCAAGCATATAATCGTCGTCCTGGAACAGATTCGGATTCACGGCGCCAATGCGCAGCCCTTGGTTTTGGGCGTGATCGGCAAGTGCGTGGTAATCGTCGACCTTGTCCCAGGGGATGTGGATGGCCACGGATGGGCAAGCGCCGGTCAAACGATGTACCATGGCCGCGTCGTCAATTTTCTCAAACGGATTCCGGGGCACGCCAACCTTCTTGAAGACCTTGAACCGCGTCCCCGAGTCTGCATAGCCCCAAGAAGGCGTTTCCACCTCCAGCGCTGCCAGGCGCGCTGCCGCGGCGTCCAGGTCCACCCCGCGATCGCGGCACTCGGCCTCGAGAAGGGCGTACGCCCGATCACTCCATGTGTTCACGTGAATGGCCACTCCCTTCCGAGAAGGCGCCTCACCGCGGAAACGCGGCGGCGACGCCTCCATCAACAGTCAGCATGCACCCAGTGGTTTTGGACGATCTCGGCGAGCAGAAGAACAAAATCGCTTCCGCGATGTCCTCCGGCAAGATGTTGACGCCGAGGATGGTCCGCTTGCGGTAGTAATCCTCGAGCTCCTCCGGCGCAATTCCGTACGCGCGTGCGCGCTCCTCTCGCCAGGCCGAATTCCAGATGTTCGATCCCTGCAGGACCGCATCGGGCAAGACGATGTTCACGCGGATACCATGGGGTCCGCCCTCCACGGCCAGGCAGCGCGCAAGGTGGTTTTCCATGGCCTTGGCCGCGCTGTAGGCCGCAGCGTCTTTGCCGGCGTACACCGCGTTCTTCGATGTCACGAAGACCATGGCGCCGCCGCGGCCCTGTTCCACCATGACGCGAAACGCCTCCCGCGACGTCAAGAAGTAACCCGTCCCGAGCACGGCGACGTTCTTGTTCCACTCGGCGAGGGAGGTTTCCGTGATCGGCGCGGAGCTTGCCAACCCGGCGTTCGATACGAAGAGGTCGATCCCGCCGTAGAAGAGTACGGCCTCCTCCATCGAGCGCAGGACGGCTTCTTCCTTCGTCACATCGAGCGCCACTCCAACGGCTGCCCCGGGGCCGTGTTTTTCACACAACTCGTCGGCGAGCTCTCGGGCCGAGTCCGCGGCGAGATCGGCGATCACGACGTGCGCGCCCTCGTCCGCCAGCCGCCGCGCCGTGGCGCTGCCGATTCCGCCCGCGCCACCCGTGATGTAGGCGACCTTCCGGGACAACTCCTTTTCCGGCGGAGCGAGCGTCAGCTTGTAGAGTTCGAGCGGCCAATATTCCACATCGAACGATTCCTTCTCGTCGAGCGACACAAACTCGCCGATGGCCGTCGCGCCGCGCATAACCGCGATGGCGCGCCGATAGAGATCCAGCGCAATGTTGGCCATCTTCTTGTTTTTGCCCGTGCCGATGGCGCCAAGCCCCGGGATGAGGATGATGCGGGGAAACGGATCGTGCATGGGTACGTCGAGATCGACATTGCGCTCGTAGTAGGCGATATACGCGTCGCGATACGCCTGAAGGCCGTCCTTGAGCTTCTCCTTCAGGGCTTCGACCCCTTCAGACGGGTTCCAGTCGACGAACAGTGGACGGCGCTTGGTATGAACCAAGTGGTCCGGGCAGGCCGCCCCCACCTGAGAAAGCTGAGGCGCATCACAGCTGCTGGCGAACTCGAGAAACTCCGGGCTGTCGTCAAACGAGAGAATCGCCCCTTGACGCTCGGTCACGATGCCGCGCACAAACGGAAGAATCTTCACGGCCACCGAACGCCGCTCCTCCGCCGGCAAGGGCTCGTAGCGCAAGCCGCCGAACGCGGGCTTGCGCTTGGCCTCGCGCTCAATGTACTCGGCCGCCTCTCGGATGATCCGCATCGTGTTCGCGTAACACGCCTCGGACGTATCTCCCCAGGTAATCAGCCCGTGCTTCTCCATGAGCACGCATTCGCACTGCGGATTCGCGCGCACCGCCTCGGCGACGAGCTTCGACAGCGCAAAGCCTGGCCGCAGGTACGGGACCCACACGGCGCGATCGCCGAAGATCTCCTTCGCAACCTCACGCCCGCGAGTGCTGGTGCAGATGGCGATGATGCTGTCCGGATGCGTGTGGTCCACGTGCGCGTATGGAATGAACGCGTGCAGCAGCGTCTCGATGGACGACCTCGGGTGCTTCGCTTCCACCATGCAGTGCGCGAGGTACTCCACCATCTCCTCGTCTGTCATGGCTTCCCGCTCCATCAGCGGAAGCACCTCGTCCAAGCGAAGCGCCGTGAAGCTCTTCTCCGTGGCTTCCCCGAGGTCCGATCCGCTGCCCTTGACCCACATCACGCGGATTTCACGTCCCATGTGGTCCCGCATCGTGGTCTTGGCAGACGTGTTGCCCCCGCCCCAGTTACATACGCTGCGATCCGCGCCGAGGCGGCGAGATCGCTCGACAAGCTCCTGCAGGACGCTCACTTCATGTGTGACGATCACGACCGTTTCCTCCTCACTGCTCGAGTTTAGCCATCCGCGCCTGGCTGCCCTGCGCGATTAACGCGCGAAACCGCTCATACGGCTCTTGCCAGGCATCGGGGTGCCGGGGTTCGTAAAGGCGAATGGCGACCGACTCGCGGATGAGATCGCGCGCCTCATGTTGGCAAGCGATTTCGCCGAGCGCGACAAGCTGCATCAGGGCGTTCCCCCACGCGCTTGCCTCCGCAGGCCCGGCCACGACGGGCAGACCGAGGCAGTCCGCCGTCCATTGCGACAGCAATTCGTTCTGCGATCCGCCGCCAACGACGTGCACCGCGTCGAATCGGAAGCCGCTGATGCGCATCAGTTCCTCGACGACGAGGCGGTACTTGAGCACGAGGGACTCGAAAATGGCGCGAACCACCTCACCTCGGGTGAGGGGCGTCATCCTGCCGTCCCCCGCGCACGCCTCCTCAATCGCTCGGAGCATCGAAGGCGGGTGCAGGAAGCGCGGATCATCCGGATCGAACAGGTGGCCAAACGGCACCGCCTGGCGCGCTTCCGCGAGCAGTTGCGACAAATCGGCGGACTCGCCGCGCGCATTCCACTCGCGCTGGACCTCCTGAAGAATCCAGAGGCCCATCACGTTCTTCAACAGTCGATAGTTGCCCACGCCACCCTCGTTGGAAAAGTTGCCTTCCCGCGCCTCCTGAGACGTCACCGGCTCGGGTACCACGGTTCCCACGAGCGACCACGTGCCAGAACTGATGTACAGGTACGGCTGACGCGAGGCCGGCACGGCGACGACCGCCGACGCTGTGTCGTGCGAAGCGACGTGAACGACCAAGGGAGCCAAAGCTTCCGCCAGACGTGTGGCGGGGCCCAAAACCGTTCCCGGCGCGACGATGTCTGGAAAGAGGCTTCTTCGCAGTCCCAGTCGGGAGATCAGGGCATCGGACCAACGCCCGGTCTGCGCGGACACAAGCTGAGTCGTCGTCGCATTCGTGAACTCGGCCTGAGCCTTTCCTGTCAGAAAGAAGTTCAAGAGATCCGGAAGAAGCAAAAGAACTTCCGACTGATTCAGAAGATCAGGTTCCTCCGTCTGCAACGCAAGAAGCTGGTAGACCGTGTTGAAGGGGAGGTGTTGAATACCCGTTTCGGCAAAGAGTTGCTCGAACGCAACCAGGCGATGAGCGAGCAAACCCCCTCGCTCATGCGCCGAATCTCGATAGTGCCGGGGCGGCGCCACCAATCTGCCATCCGGGCCGAGGAGCCCGAAGTCGACGGCCCATCCGTCGATCCCGACGGACGTCAGGCCCGCCTCCGCACGGATCTGGGCGAGCCCCTGCACGATGTGCGCGTGAATCCGCTCGATATCCGTGCACAGGTGCGAATTCATCTCGACGGGGCGAGTCGAAAAGCGGTGACGCTCTTCAAGCGCGAGGCGCGAGCCATCGAAGATACCATGCATCACGCGCCCGCTGGAAGCGCCGAGATCGACCGCGGCGAGATGCAGCATGCGACCCACCCCCTGCCATGGGCGTGTAAAGGCTATCACGAGAAGGATTATACACGAAAGAATCTGTTTTGTGTTGTTTTATTTTTGATTTTGTGTGATTGGAGTTGGCCAGAACAGAAGGGGCGCATCGAAGTCAGTTCCGGGGTGTGGAGGAACCTGCGCAGGTGAGACCGCTCAGGTGCCCTGCTCTCCTAAAAAAGAAAAAACCCCGCCTCGCGGGCGGGGCCGTGATGTCCCAGGCTGTCACTGCTCGATGTGTGCTTCCAGGAACCACAGGTCCTGATCCAACTGACGTGAAACCTCCGTGAAAAGGTCTGCGGTGTCCGGATCGTGCTCTTCCGACTCCTCAATGAACTTGCGCGCCTCGTTCGCAACGATGGCCCAGCGATCCGCCAGAGCCTTGAGGACCTCCACATCCTGGGTGACGGACAAGTCCCACTTCGGAAGCTTCGTCTGCTGCGCGAGGTCCTGTACTGGAAGCCCGGCCACCCCGCCGAGAGCCGTCGCGCGCTCCGCCACATCGTCGATGGCTTCCACCAGGTGTGCGGCGAGATCGTCCAACATCTCATGGTAAGACAGGAAGTGAGGGCCTCGGACGTTCCAGTGCGCGAGTTTCGTCTGGTTCCAAAGGTCCGTGAGATGCACGACGTGCGTGTTGAGCAGTTCGATCATGCGTTTCTTCACGTCTTCGGGGAGATCGATGCGCGTGCGTTTCAATTGGGAGACGTTCGTAGCCATAGGACACCTCCATGGAATGGACTTGGGTCCAGTATACCCAAACCTGTCCAACAACCCAAATGGACGATCACGTTTCCACCAGCCCGAGCCAACGCGCAACAAGCGAGGTGGTGCTCGCCTGAACCAACAGCGTGGCGATCACGGCCGTCGCTGCGACCTGGGTGAACACGCTGCCTCCAGCCACCCCCGCGCCCTGGACGAGGCCGGCGAGCGCCATGGCGATGGTCCCCGTCTCGCGCACCCAGAAAAAGAAGGCAATCTCACGCCACGTCCATTTCGCCCGCCGGTCGGGCACAAGGCTCACAAGCACGGTCAGCGGCCGTGCGATCAACATGAAGGCTGCGACCACTCCGAGGACGAGATCGAGGTGATGCATCATCAGTTGAAGGTCCATCTGGCTTCCCAGGGACACAAAGATCAGAATCCGAAACTGAAGGGACAACGCGTCCACAAACGTCTCGAGCGACGCGCGATCCCGCTCGTCGATCCGAGGCAAGCGCTCTGGCGCATGCGCGAGGGCCATGCCCGCGGCAAAGTTCGCCATAAAGCCGCTCGCACCGACTTGAGCGGCGACGGCATAGCTCCCGAGCGCTGCGAGCACCAGAAACAGCGATCGACCGCCGGGCGTGACAGGTTTATGCCTTGCCACCAGCCAAGCTGCCGCCAGTCCAATCGCCACCCCAATGACGGCGCCGCCAAGCGCAAGGCGAACCAGCTCGCTCAAGAGGAAGCCCGCGCCTTCGTGTCTACCATTTGTCCCCATTGTGGCACGGCTCAACACAAGCGCAGTCAACATCGCTCCCGTCGCATCGGTGAAAGCCGATTCCGCGATCACGGCCTGAGCCACACGCGCGCGGATGGAAAGGCGCTGAAAGATGGGCACGAGCGCGGCCGGATCGGTCGACGCGAGAAGCGATCCGAGAAGGAGCGCGGACAGCACCGGCAGTTCCATGAGGATGTGCGCGGCGACGCCCACGACTGCGGCCGTCATGACGAGGCCGACGGTGGCGAGGAGCACGACAGACACCCAGATTTGGCGGAGCACCTGAAAGCGCATTTCGAGCCCACCTTGGAACACAATCCAGGCCGCGCCGAGCGAGAGGACGGCGTCGTGAAAGACGCCTTGCGCGGGAATGTGCAGCACACCCAGAACCGACGGGCCAAGCAAAAAACCGATGATCACGTAGACGACGATGTCGGGGAGACGCAGCCTCTCGGCCAGCCATCCCCCGACGGCGCCAGAACCCAGGATGACAAAGAGCGCGAATAGATACGTCTCAGCGATTTGCAGAGCGTTTGACGTCATGAGAACCTCCTTACACATAAAAAGGAGCCTGCCATTTGACAGACTCCACCTGGATTTCACATGCGATACAATTGTGCTGGCGGCCTTCTTGCGAAGGAAGCCCTCGCCTCCTTTATACCGAAATGAAGCCGCATCGTCAACGCGCGGACAGGACTTTTTCGGCGCTAGCGAGAAATGGTGACGTATCCGCAGTTCCATGGACGAGATCGCCGAGATATGGGGTTGTTGCAATGGCCTTTCTTCATTTGCTGTGGACCATCACGGTGCCCATTTTGATCGTTTGCGCTGCCGGCGCGCTGGTGGCGCGGCATCAGCCCGTCGAGACGAAATCGCTGTCGACCGTCGCGCTGTACCTGCTGGCGCCGGCGCTCATTCTCTCGGCCCTGCCGTCAGCCAATCTGCGCGGCGATCACGTCGTCCAGATCGTCCTCTTCACCGCGGTGATGACGGCGCTTTGTTGGCTCGCGGCCACGGCGGCGAGTCGACTATTCCGCCTTGACCGAGCGACCTCGCGGGCGCTCATGCTGACCACCATCTTCAGCAATTCCAATAACTATGGCCTGCCTGTGCTGCTGCTTGCGTTTGGCACCCAGGGATTCGCGCTGGGAACCCTGTACGTGATCCTGCAGATTCTTTTGGTCAACACACTCGGCGTGTCCATCGCGGCGAGCGGACGCTCGGGCGAGAGCGGCTGGCGCGCCCTGCTGCGCGCCCCGCTCCTGTACGCGAGCGCCCTCGGCCTTGTGCTGGCCATCTTGCATCAACCGCTTCCAGGAGGGATAAGCACGGCGGCCAAACTGCTCGGAGACGCGTATGCAGCCGTGTTGCTGCTCATTCTGGGGATGCAGCTTGGCCACACGCGCTGGTTGGGCGCATGGCGGAAAGACGTATGGCTGGGCGTGGCGCTGAGGGTGGTGATGGTGCCTCTCGCGGCGAGGCTCCTGCTGCTTGCGCTTGGCATCCATGGCCTGCTCGCATCCGTGCTGTTCGTGGAAGCAAGCATGCCAGCTGCCGTCAACACGGTGGCGCTGGCCAGCCGTTACGGCGTGGCCGAGGAATGGACGTCCATGGTGGTGGCCATCACGACCGCGTTGAGCTTTGTGTATTTGCCGCTCGTCATCGCCATCAGTGCGTGAGCGAGCAGCCTACCACTCCACGGCATCCCAGTCGATGTCAGCCTGAAGCGTTACATCCTCGAGGGCACACCCACGTTCTTGAGCGAAGCGTATGACATCCTGCTCGATCGAATGGTACTCTGGGCCACGAGCAATCATCTTCTCCATCATCGTCGCGATCGAGGATGCGCGGCGAGAAGGAGACTTCTTGGCGTACTCAAGATTGAGGTAGTCCAGATATTGCGTGGTATAGTTCTGAGACCACGGAAATCTCGTATCCGTCGCCTTCAAAAAGCGTTTGAACGCGGTAGGGCTCACGGCCTCGCGGACACACTGGATGATGAGGGCTTGAAAGTGGTGCACATGGACAACGTGAAGATCCTGGTTGGGATTCATGTAAAGCCCATATGGAGTTTCTCCTCGCTTGTCCGCATAGAGGATGAGAAAGTCGTTCAATGCGGCAGCCACAAACAACGCTTCTGGGTACAGCGTTTCAAACGAAAAGCGCACATTTTCCTGAGGGGCGATGAGCCCATGAAAGCGCATCATGTCTTCAGTTAGCCCATTCGGATAGAGCTCCACCCGACGGTGCCCTTGAAGTGCATGCCGCACATCGTAACATACGCCCAGCACGCGCAAACGAGCTTCCTCGAAGCTGGGGTATTCTCCCTCCTCGCCGACCACCTCGTGCAAAGCATGATAAAGAGCTTGCAAATCGTCGTAGTCTCCACTCACTTCGATGCCAAGCAGATTCGGCGTATTCTTCGCTCGGAGCATAGGACACCTCCGCCTCCGCGGAACCGACAAACGTTTTGACTCATAGATTGACAGGATCGGAGCGAATTCGCAAGGCGGGAGGTCACTATCCCCGTAGAATCTGAATGGGCAGCGGATAGGCTCCAAAAGAGCAGTTGGAGGACGCGATAAGCCTCGGTGGTGCTCATCACGACCGCGCGAGCCTCACTCTTCCTCTTTCGAAAACCGCACGAGATCCGCGATATCAAGCATGGCAGTCTTCCGAACAGCGCGTGTATTCCCCACTTCCATCAGCCCGACAAACGCCGCGATCACGCATGCAAGCAACGCACAAGCCGTCCAAGAAAGCCGGAACAGCACGATACCTCCGACAAGGGTGTACAGGCATGCCGAAGCCATGCAGGTTAGAAAGAGTGCGCGAAGTTTGCGGCGGTAGACCGAAACAACCTCCGACGGCGAATAGCCCAAGTGGCGAAGAATTCCCATGTCTTTTCGACCACGGCGAAGGTCATTCCGAAAGAAAAGCCAGATGCCAGCGTACGTGCCCGCCGCCACGAGCATGGTGAACACCAGGGCCATCCAACTGGACGTTTGGAGCGTCGACGAGAGTTGTTGGAACGCGCGAAAGGTGTACACCGTGTCATAGCCGCGGCCGGCCAGCGCCCGCGCAACCCGGTCCACGTCCGCTACATGAGGTACATAAACCGCTACGTTCTCCACCGGTTGAATGCCCAAATCCTGTCCTTGCGTAAACGCGCGAACCAAAGCAGCGTACGGCCGTTGATACGCTGTCTCCAGGATGCGCCGGTACGTGTCGTAGGAGACAAAGAGCGGTCGACCGAGTGCGTTCTCCCCCGTGGCCTCCGATTGCAATGAGAAGAGCGGGGCTTGTCGAGTGATCGGGGCGGTATGCGATAGCGTCATGGACACACGCCGATCGCTCTCGTAGCCACCTTGGGTCACGCGAACCACTGGAACTTGCAGAATCAGCGGACTTGGCGTAGGCGGAACGGCGTAACCCGTGTCATCTCTCATGGTCAGAAGCCCCAGCAGCAGCGCGCCACCGGGATCGACCGACTCCACCCAGTTCGTGCGGCCTGTCGAATCCAGAATGCCAAAGTTAATTTGGTATACATTCCACACCCTTGCTTTGGCACCGGGCATAGAGCTCGCAAAGATCCGTTCGATTTGTTCTCGATCACGAAATTGAACGTGCCTCGGAAGAGTTTGATGTTCTGACGATTGGGCGTCGACCAAGATGACGTGAACAGCGTCATTGGAGAAAAACTGTCGCTTCACATCGAGCGCCATGCGCAGTGTGTACAGGCCCAAGGTCGAGAGCACGAGCAAAGCGACGAAGAGCGTCGCAGCCGCAATGCGGAACTGAATTGGCGTCTTGTTTCTCATCATGCGGGCGACATCACGAAGAGGCGTTGCATCATTCCGCATGCAGGACACCTCCCTGTAGACGAAGCCGTTCGGGGTGAAGCATGTCAGGCACCGGGGCATGACTGCAGATGATGGACGTCTTGTTTGCCAATTCGTCTGCCAACAGTCCCCAGATGCGATCAGCCGTCACATCGTCCAAGTTGGACGTCGGCTCGTCAAAGAGTAGGACGTCGGCAGGTGGCAGGAGAGCGAGGACAAGTTGCAAGCGCCTGCGCTCCCCGCCCGACAGCGCTCGGACCTGGATCCGTTCCATGCCTTCGAGGCGACAGGCCTGCAGAAGTTGGTGAGCACGTGCTGCCCAGCCTTCTTCCAGTCGCCTTGCCATCGCCTTGAGCCGAAGATGATCCCAGACCGTGAGATTTGAGAAAAGGAGGAAGTCCTGCGGCGCGTATTCGATTCGCGATCCGCTCGCCACTTGCACAATCCCGGCGGTTGGCCGCTCATAGCGTGCCAAAACCTGCAGAAGCGTCGTCTTGCCCGCTCCACTGGGCCCGGAGATGGCGTACACCTTTCCAGCTTCGAACGTTACATTGATCGCTTTTAGAATGTCGCGTCCACCGTAGCGCTTCACCACGTTTTGCATAGCAATCACGATGGGTTCTCCTCTTCTCCGCCGGCATAGCTCCAGCTGACAATCTCGACGCGCCCATCGCAGTCCAACTGAACGCCGTTTGGCATCCACTCCACTCCTTCAACCGAAGTGGCGCTGCCGAGGTGCCTCCCGTCTGAAAGTTGAAACACGTCCGCGCGTGTGGTAAGCGACTTCGGATCGTCGTCGAACTGCACAAGGACACCCTGCGGCGTAAGGACGTTCACCGCTCGCACCGGAAGATGGATCGAATCGAACACAAACTGATGATCGGCGACCTTCACAAGCCGTCCTTCATACGCGAGCAGGGGATCGTCTGTCCAATGGGTCGATACGAGTTGAGGCTCTGCATTCAAATTGGCTGCAGGCAGTCGGTACAGCCAAACTGCGCGATCCGGCCGGAGCACCGTAAAGTACAACGTCGGCCCCGCAAGTGCACCTTGTTCGATGGCACCTTCCACATGTACAAAAGGATGCAGCGTTCTCGTCGTCGGATCCCATCTCACGATGTGCCGCCACTCCTCACTGCCGTCATCGCGGTAATGGACCAAGAGGAAGAACGCGTTTTGCCCGTCCGCTGCAAGCGGGAAAATGGCATCGTGTGCTGCATCAGGAAGCGTGTAGACGGTGACCGCCCTGCCATTCTGAAGCTGCACGATGGAAAAGTGATTCGTGAGGCTGTTGCCCATGGTGTACAGATCAGAAGGCGTGGTGAAGTTGTACACAAATTCGTTGGATACGTTGGTCCAACTGACCGCAATCTTCTTTACCGTGTCATAGAGCACGAAGCGCTGACCCACAGGATCTTCGATCACGCGCTCGTCGGCGCTCGCAGGTCCTGGGATGATGACGGCGTTCGCTGGCCTTGGCGGCGTGCTACAAGCCGTCACCACGCACAAGGCGGCGCAGGCGGTGAATGCCATGGGCCAACGTGGCTTACGTGCGCTTGAGCACAGCATGATTCACACTCCTGCACTAATCGCGTACGTCTTCGGATCTCCAGCAAGTTTAACGGTAGCAGTATTGACCGTGACAATTGAGCCCTGTTTGTAGTCCGATTGTGGTCCGATGACGACGTTCCCGCGATAGTCCGATTCCTTTGCTCCATTGTCGTTGGTCCAGTATTTCACTTGTGTCCGAACAGTCTGCCATGAAGAAGAATAGGAAGCTGTTGCTGAATCGCCGGATATGCCCATCGTAATTGAAGCCCCGTTCCTCAAATCCGCCTGGCTGTACCACTGCGTGCGGATCCACTCGACGGTCCGGGACCCGCTGTAGACTGCAGAAACTTGCCAGTTCCATGTCAACGCATTTCCCGTTTGAGAAGCAAATGTCGATCTCCAAACATTAGCTGTAAGCGATCCCTCACCCGACGGCAAAGTTAAGGTTTGAGATGTGTTTGTATGCGGAAGATAATCTTGCGTTGTGACGATTGAATTGCTTTCATCTGCCGCCACGGTAGGAGATACGAACGCCAAGCTAACCACTGCCGCAGAAATGGCGTTCAGCATAGTGCGCCTCATGACTAGCCATGACCTCCACTTTTAAGTTCCGAATCTCGAGGAACAGTGTACCAGAACAATCCGAGGAATATAGCTAGCATTTTGCTAGCAATAGTCATGGAATAGGGAAAAAAATGTGTAAACTTGAGAGGAACCCACTCAATTGGACGTTCAGGAGCGTGAACGCATGCGGATGATCTTGTGTACAGACGACACCTGTCTTATCCGAATGCTCTCTGTCATCCTCGAGGCGTGCGATTTGCACATCTGCGGAACTGTCGAGCGCACGACTGCAATCTCGGTGGCGACAACAGAGGATATTTTTATCGACGGCATCGCGTCTTGCAGTGAGGCCTTTTGGGCCATGGTGGAGTCATCGCCCCGTGCAAACCGGCACTATGTCATGATTCGGTCACCACTGACCGAAAACGACTGGCATCGCGCGCGCTCGTTAGGACTCTCAGGATTTTTAAGTGATCCACTTGCAGCACTTCAGACGTTCATCGGAGGTGATCTAGAGACCTTTGTAAGGCGATTCACCGTTCCTGAAGGACTTCCCTCTCTGCCCATTGTGTCTGTGAACGTCGGTCGCGGAGTGCGTTATAAATCCGGCGAACAATGCCTGATGATCGAACATCGCCGTGTTCCGCTCTCGCAAATGGAGTCAAGACTTCTGGAACTCTTTCTCAGCCACGAGGGAGAAGTCTTGACGCGGGACGCGATCGCGAACGCTCTGTGGAAAGGGCACGTAAATCCGAAAGGCATCGCCAAGCTCGTGTCAAGGCTGCGGCAAAAACTCGGTCCCGCGGGTGACCTCGTGCAAGGCAGGCGACAAGGCGGCTACGTGTATCGCCGTGTGACAGACATCTAGCCCCGCTTGGCCCGGCACAGACAGGACAAACATGTGCCTAACCCTTGTCCATTCTGAGGTCCATCAGCAGCTCGTCGATCTCGCGTATGAGCGCCCCCGCCCCATCTTCACTCGATAGATAGAGCCGCACCCAATGCAGCAGGTGCGCGCGGTTCGCGTGTCGAATGGTAGCTTCAGGCGTCCACTCGCTCGGCAGGCGAAACTGGGCCAGCCACCGATTCCAAAGCTCACGGCGCCAACCGGCCCGCCGGAAGACGGATCGCACGGCGATGGCAAGTCGCTCGTCCTCCAAATAGATGAGCGGCTCTGCATGGTCGACGACGTCCGCGATGGCGGCGAGAATCGACGCCCATTCCGCTTCGCCCGCGACGGGATGTTGCGCACAGGCCGCGAGCGCATCTGCGGTGTGCGCGGCACTATGCGCCCAGCCCTTGCCCGGCACGTAACCACGGCGATCCCGCTCGCAAGACGCGTACCGCGCAATGCGGGCTATCGCGTGAAGGACGAGATCGCGCTCAAGCACGCGCCGCCTGGCATCGACGTCGAGGATGTGCCCGGCGACGAGCGCGCTGAAGGATCGCCCGAAGACGCTATCGTCCCCCACCCTGCCTATGCCATGAAACAGATGATCGTCGCTCAACAATTGTTCAAGGAGCCACGCCAACTGCTCAGGCGGGATCGCCCCCATCTCGAGCAAACGGCAGAACAGCGAATAGGCGATCTCGTCGCGGACTTCGCCGTCCGGCGCGTGGAGTCCGGCGAGCAGGCGATTGAGCAATTCGATGGGGCATTCGTCATACGCCTTACGCAACAGGGCATCGTCACGTCGGGCGAGATCGCGCAAGGGCTCGATCTTGGAAGACCTCCGTTCTCGGGATGAACCGACGGGATAGGTTGAGATGAAAAATATACATATGTATATCTAATTTTACAAAAATAATAGTTGAAGTATCTTGATCCTCTTTCTGAAGCGAACTATGATAGACCTTGCAGCGGCTGAACTTAGATGGTCCCGTTAGGTTGGCAACGGGTTCGAAGGAGCGAGTCCCATGGAAGATAAGGCCGAGCTCATTCTTTCCAAACTCGACGTGATGAACGGTGAGATCCACGCGCTCGGTGATCGACTGGATATGGTGGCCCAAGGGCTGCACGCCGTCGACGGACGCCTCGATGGCGTTGAGCACCGGTTGAATGCTGTCAACGAACGCCTCGATGCCGTCGAACATCGCCTGGACGTCGTCGATGAGCGCCTCGATGCCGTCGAACATCGCCTGGACGTCGTCGATGAGCGCCTCGATGCCGTCGAACATCGCCTGGACGTCGTGGACCAGCGTCTTGATGCCGTCGAACACCGCTTAGACGCAATGGACCAGCGTCTTGACGCCGTTGAGCACCACTTGGGCCTCGTCGACCAGCAACTTAATGCTGTCGAGCACCGCCTGGACGTCGTCGATCAACACCTGAGTGTCATCGACATGCGCTTGGACCACCAGGATCGCATCTTGGCTGAACACACTTCCCTGCTGAAAGAGCACACTTACATCTTAAATCAACACACCGAGCGTCTGGAACATCACAGCCAAATGCTACAACAGCACACCGAATTGCTTGAACGGCACACCGAAATTCTCGAGCAGCACACAGAAATGCACCGCCAGCACAGCAAGCTGTTGGAAGATCAGGCTCGCACCCTGGAGCGTCATGAAGATATGTTGACGCAGCTCATCTCCATTGTCGGCTCCACCAATGCCATGCACACGGATCTCCAGTCAGACGTGGTGGATTTGAAAACGATCCAAATTCGCCAAGATAAGGTGATCGAGACCCTGGCGCTGCGTTCACTCGAGCACGAGACCGACATCCGCTATTTGAAGCGCGCGAGATCAGTCTGAGCACGGCCCTTCTTCTATCGATCCGTCAGGAGGGACGCTTCATGGCCGACGAACGAGTCGTCATCGGCGCTGGAACCGAACATCCGCTTCAGGGGATCTTGTCGATTCCGGATGACGCAACCGGACCGCTTCCTGCCGCTGTGTTGGTTCACGGATCGGGCCCCAGCGACATGGACGAGAAGGTCGGAAACAACTATCCGTTTCGCGATCTGGCGCAGGGTCTGTCTGCGAGGGGAATTGCCGTCCTGCGCTATGACAAGCGAACCTATGTGTACGGCAAACAGATGAAAGGCGACGTGAATCTATCGGTAAGAGAAGAAACCATCGAAGATGCCGTCCTCGCGGCTGAACTTCTGCGCAACGACCGGCGGATCGATCCAAACCAGGTGTTTGTCATTGGCCACAGCCTGGGCGGCATGCTCGCTCCGCGCATGGACGCAGAAGGTGGTCATTTTGCGGGCCTCGTCATCATGGCGGGGTCTCCGCGCAGGCTTGAGGAGATCCTGATCGATCAAAATGTCGCGCTTCTCAACTCGTTGAACAGGTGGTTGAGGGCAATCGCGAAGAGACAGATCGCCGCTTTGATCTCGAAATTCGATCACCTCTATGACCTTAGCGACGAAGAGGCGAAGTCGACGAGGCTGTTGGGGCGGCACGTCACGGCATACTACTTTAAAGAAATGGGAGAGCATCCGTGTGCCGATTACCTCAAGGACTTGACGAAGCCCATCCTCATCTTGCAAGGGGATAAGGATTTTCAAGTGTCTGTGGAAAGGGATTTTGGCGGTTACCAACAATTGCTCGGCGGCAGGCCAAACGTCACCTTCAAGCTCTATCCGAACCTGAATCACCTGTTCATGCCGTCGGTCTACGGCGATATCCGTAAGGCAAAACAGGAGTACCAGGTGCCGCAACACGTCGATCCGCAGGTCATCGAGGACATTGCCCATTGGATTCGGTCGGTTTGCGATCAAACATGCCAGAGTCCGTAGAGCGATGTGGGGCTATTGGCCCATGACATCACTCCAACGCCCCTTTCGCCCCATCGTGCGCCTACGCCCGCTTCATCGCCACCACGCACTCCACATGAGACGTCTGCGGGAACATGTCAAACGGCCGAATATCCGTCACATAGAACCCGCGCGCCATGAGCAGGCGGAGATCCCGCTCCAACGTGGCCGGATTGCAGGACACGTACACCAGCCGGTCCACCTCCGCATCGGCCGCGGCCTCGATCGCGGCTTTGTCCACGCCCTTGCGCGGCGGATCGAATACCAGGACATCCGCTCGGTTGCCCTCTTCCACCCAGCGCGGTAGCCAGCGCTCGACGCGATCGACGACAAAGTCCACGTTTTGCACCCGATTCAGCTTCGCATTGGCGCGCGCATCGGCGATCGCGTCCTCGACCTCTTCCACGCCCACCGCCTTGGCCGCTCGCTCGGCCAGAAGCAGCGTCATGGCACCCACGCCGCAGTACGCGTCGATCACGACGTCCGTCTCCCGAATGTCCGCGGCGCGGACGACATGTTGGTACATACGCTCCGCCATGTCGGTCTGCACCTGCAGGAACGATCGCGGCGACAACCGCAGGCGCCGCCCGCAAATGTTCTCCTCGAGGTGGCTCTGCCCCTTCAAAACCTCCACCGCCTTGCCCCAGACCGGGCCGTGTGCGCGCGGCTGCACGGTCGCGGCCACCGTGACCACGCCCGGCGCGTGGAAGCGGCCGACCGACCGCTTGATCCGCGGATCGTCGACCGCGATCGCGAAGACCACCGCCATCTCGCCGGTGGCGCTCGACTGCCGCACGATCACGTGGTGCACGAACTGAGCCGTGGTCCCGAGCGACGTGAGGAACCAGCGGGTGCGGCGCAAAACCTCGTCCATCGCCTCTGGGATGAGGAGGCACGTCTCCGTGATCGCCATGTCGTGCGAGCCGATGGCGAAAAAGCCCATCTCCACCGCCTGGCGCGCCTCGTTCCAGCGCACAGGCATCTGCACCTGATTGCGATACCGGTACGGCGTGCGCGACACCTCGATTGGCCGCACGGCGCCGGGGTCGAGATCCAACCGCTCGGCCATCCGCCGAATCCGCGCTTCCTTCCACGCCGTCTGGGCCTCGTACGCCATGTGTTGCACCTGGCAGCCGCCGCACACCCCAAACACCGGGCACGGCGGCTTCACGCGATCCGGCGCGTCATTCGCCCGCATCAGCACACGAGCGCGCGCAAACCGCTTCTCCACCTTCTCGATCCGCACCCGCGCCCGTTCGCCAGGCAACAAAAACGGGATGAACACCGTCATCCCGCCGATCGCGGCCACACCATCGCCGTCGTCGTTTTGGCGGATTGCCTCGACCTCGTATTCCTCACCCGCCGCAACCGGCGGCGACTGGATGTCAGCCACGAAGTCATCCCTCCATCAAAGGCTGTTGATCTTCTCGATCAACATCTCGTTCACCAGGGTGGGATTGGCCTTGCCGCGCGTCGCCTTCATCACCTGGCCGACGAGCGCCGCGAGCGCGCGCTCCTTGCCGCCTTTGAAGTCCGCCACCGACTTCGAATTGTTCGCCACGACCTCGTCGATGATCGGCTGAAGCTGGGCGGGATCGCTGATCTGCTCAAAGCCTTTCTCCTTGATGATCTCGGCCGCGCTCTTGCCCGTCTCCCACATCAACTTGAACACTTCACGCGCCTGCTTCGACGAGATCTTTCCACTTGCCATCTCGCCGATGAGCCCCGCGAGGTGTTCGGGCTTCAAGGGGCATTCCGCAAACGACTTGCCCTGCGCGTTCAATGCGCCGGACACGTCGCTCATCACCCAGTTCGAGGCCTGCTTCGCGTCTGCCCCCGCCGCGATCACGGCCTCATAGTACGCCGCCATCTTCGGATCCGACGTGAGCACGCCCGCGTCGTACGACGGCAGCCCGAGCTCCTCCATGTAGCGGCGGCGCTTGGCCGAAGGCAACTCGGGGAGCGACGCGCGGATGCGCTCGAGCCACGCGTCGTCGATGTCGAGATCGACCAAATCCGGCTCGGGGAAGTAGCGGTAGTCGTGCGCCTCTTCCTTCGTGCGCATGGAGACCGTGGTCTGGGTCGCCTCGTCGAACCGGCGCGTCTCCTGGATCACCGGCTCGCCGTTTTCGTACCTCTCGCGCTGGCGCTCGACCTCGTACTCCAGCGCGCGCTGCACGAACCGGAACGAGTTCATGTTCTTCAGCTCGACCTTGTTGCCGAACTCGCTCGCGCCGACCGGCCGCAGCGAAATGTTGGCGTCGCAGCGCAGCGATCCTTCCTCCATCTTGCAATCGGACACGTCGCAGTACTCCATGATGCTCTTGAGCGCCTCGAGGTAGAGCCGTGCCTCCTCCGGCGAGCGGATGTCCGGCTCCGACACGATTTCGATGAGCGGCACGCCGGTCCGGTTGTAGTCGACGAGCGTGTGCGATCCGTCCGCGGCGTGCATCGACTTGCCCGCATCCTCCTCGAGGTGCAGGCGCGTGATGCCAATTCGCTTGGTCTCGCCGTTCACCTCGATCTCGATGTACCCGTGCTCACCGATGGGCTTGTCGTACTGCGAGATCTGATACCCCTTCGGGAGATCTGGGTAAAAGTAGTTTTTCCGATCGAACTTCGACCTCTGGTTGATCTTGCAGTTCAAGGCGAGCGCCGCCTTCACCGCCAGCTCCAGCGCCCGCTCGTTCAGGACCGGCAGCGTCCCGGGGTGGCCGAGGCAGATGGGACAGACGTTGGTGTTGGGCTCCGACTTGCTGTCATTTCGGCAGCCGCAGAAGATCTTGGTGTCCGTCTTCAGCTCGACGTGCACCTCGAGGCCGATGATCGTCTCGTAGTTCATTCTGCCACCCCCAGCACCGGTTTCGGCCACGCGAAGTCGCGCACCTGTTCGTACGTGTGCGCCACGCGCAACACGGTCGCCTCGTCAAACGGCCTGCCGATGATTTGCAACCCCACCGGCAGCCCGTCCACAAACCCGCACGGCACGCTCGCGCCCGGCAGGCCTGCGAGATTGGCCGGGATGGTGTAGATGTCGTTCAAATACATCTGCAGCGGGTTGTCCAGCTTCTCGCCGAGTTTGAAGGCCGTCGTCGGCGCCGTCGGCATGGCGATCACGTCACACGCCTTGAACGCCTCCTCGTAGTCCTGGCGGATGAGCGTCCGCATCTGCTGCGCACGCTTGTAATACGCGTCGTAGTAGCCGGAGGACAGCGCGTACGTGCCGATGATGATCCGCCGCTTCACCTCCATGCCGAACCCCTCGCTGCGCGACTTCTCGTACATCTCGATGAGGCTTGACGCCTCCGCGCGGCGGCCGTAGCGCACGCCGTCGTAGCGAGCCAGGTTGGACGACGCCTCCGCAGGCGCGATCAAGTAATACGTCGCCACCGCATACTCCATGTGCGGCAGATCGATCTCCACGATCTCGGCGCCCGCGGCCTCCAGCTGGCGAATGGCCCGCTCCACGGCCTCCTTCACGCCCGGCTCCAGTCCCTCTTCCGGCAGATGGCGGACGATGCCCACACGCAGGCCCTTGACGCCGCGCTCGATCCCGTCCGCAAAATCCGGCACCGGCTGCCGGCTGGACGTCGAATCCATGGGGTCATGCCCACAGATGGCGTTCAGCACGAGCGCCGCATCCTCCGCCGTCCGGGTGAACGGGCCGATTTGATCGAGCGACGAGGCAAACGCGATGAGCCCATATCGGGACACGCGCCCGTAGGTCGGCTTCAGCCCGAAACAGCCGGTGAACGCCGCCGGCTGGCGAATGGAGCCGCCGGTATCCGATCCCAGCGCAAAGGGCACGAGCCCCGCCGCCACCGCCGCGGCCGAGCCCCCGCTCGATCCGCCCGGCACGCGATCCTCGCCGTACGGATTTGCGGTCTTTTGAAACGCCGACGTCTCCGTGGACGAACCCATGGCGAACTCGTCCATGTTGGTCTTGCCGACCATCACGGCCGCCGCCTGGTTCAGCTTGTCGATCACGGTCGCGTTATAAGGGGGTATGTAATTCTCCAGAATGCGCGACGCGGCCGTGGTGCGCACACCCCGAGTGACGATGTTGTCCTTGGCCGCATACGGCACGCCGCGGAGCGGCGCGTTCTGATACATCTTGGCGCGATCGATCCGATCCGCTGCCGCAAGCGCCTGTTCCTCGTCCACCCACAGGAACGCCTTCAAGCGGCCATCGATTTCGCGGATCGCGCGAAGGGACATCTCGACCCAGTCGCGCGCACGGGTCTCCCCCGCGGCGAGGGATTGCAGGATTTGCTTGACCGTCGGCAGACTCATGCGCCGCCCCCTCCTTCCAGCACTGCGGGCACGCGCACCATGCCCTGATCTTGGTCCGGCGCGTTCCTGAGCGCCTCTTCGCGCGCCAGGCTCTCGCGCACAACGTCGGGGCGGACCACGTTGACCTCGTGGAACGGATGACTGGTCGGCTCGACGCCGTCCAGGGAAACACGCTGCAGTTGTGCGGCGTACTCGAGAATGTCGTTCAACTGGGGAACGAGTTGCGCGAGTTCCTGAGGATCCAGCCACAGCCGTGCCAGCTTGGCGACGTGGCTCACCGTTTCATCGGTGATCTTCAACGAACATCCTCCTTCTCTGTGAAGCCATCGGGTGGCGATGAGGCTTGTCAGACGAAGTTCCTCTCGGGATTATAGCACAGGCCAGGAGCCCATGCCGATTTTCTCCTGGCGACAGCGTGCATTCCCCGTTCAGTCATGTCCGTCATCCGGATTTCATAGACATAGAGCGAATGGAGGACCACATTTCAGGGAGGGGCCTATGACCTTGTCCATGCATGACCTGCTCGTGACCCTCGCCGTCGTCATCCCGGCGTCCTTCATCGCCGGCCGCTACTCGAACCGGATCGCATTCTTCCACGCGCGTGCAGAGCAGAAGCTCACGGTGCAGGAATTTCTGCGATCCCGCAGCTGAACCGCGCCTCGCGCGTGACACCGAGAGGCCACCTCGGCGCGAACTTCGCGAGGTGGCCTCTCGTTGCTGTCGGTTGGGTCTCAGTCGTTTTCGGCGTTCAGCATGGTGAGAATGGGATCGTTCGGCGCATCGTCGTGGATGGCTGTGATGCTCACGCCGAGGACCTCCGGGAGATAGGACGGATCATACATGGGGTTGCTTTCAAGCTCCTCCCACGCGTTTTCGAAGGTATAAAGGCCGTTCTGAATCTGGATCTCCATCTCCGCATCCAACAGCTTCTGTCCATCCACATTCCCAAATCTTTGCGGGATCAGCGACACGTACATCGTACCGGGCGTGGGCGGGATTTTGCTCTTCTTCGTTCCGATGGACGGAAGATCCGCCTGAACCTGGCCGGACGCCGTCACGGTGACGTGATGCTTGCCGGGTATGGCTTTGAATTCATGTCCGACGGGCTGGTTCGCCGGTTGCACGAAAATCTCCCCGTGATACGTCGGCGAGATGCTGATGTCGAACGACACCCCGGCGTTTGCCACACTGGCGGACTGTTTCAGCGCCTTGGTGAACTGCGCGTTGAACGCCGAAACGGTTTCGCCGTACGTGTCGTAGAACGCCTGGTTCGGGTCTTCCGACTCAAGGTGCCGAACCAGCGTTTGAATCGACGACTTGCCGTGGTGCGCGATGAGGTAACACACGGCGAGCCAGTCCTGCAGTTCATAGTCGTAGGTCTCCTGTCCAGACAGGATGGCGGCCTCGCTGGCCGTCAAGGGAACCAATTGATTGGACTGCACGACCTGCAAGATGTCCTCGGCGTCCTGCTTCTCATCGCTCGCAAAATCCACGGGATTTTCGATGGCCTTCTGACCGTTCATCCCCATGTACACGGCCATGCCCTCGTTCATCCAGCTCGGGATGTTCGAGATGTGCTGATTGATGTCGACGTGGGTCAATTCATGCGTCAGTACGTTGGCGAGATCGACATCCGTAGGATTCTGAAACAGGGGAATGACCACCGTGCTGCCCAGCGTGAAACCGTTCGAATCCTCGGAGAGACTCGATGCATCGCTCGGTTTGACCCCGAGCTGGCGAAGTTCCGCCTGGTAATCCGCCGCGTTTTTCACGAGCACGATGGTCGCGGTGTGATTCATGCGCACGCCAAGAAAATCGCGAATGCGCTGAATCGAGTTCACGCGATTGAGAAGGTTTTGGATATGCGTGACCTCGGAAGATGGGATGCCTGAGCCAAAGGTCACGATTTGAACCGGAGGTCCGAAGAAAAAGGGAAGAGAGAAGTGAACGCCCTTCGCATCGGGAGATGTTGGCCGGGACGCCTGCTGCGCCTGTTTGCCGCCATCCGCCAACGATGCCGCCTGCCGATGAGAATCCGAACTGCAATCCGCGTTCTTACAAGCTGCGCTGATGGCCCCGAGTCCAAGAAGGCCCGCGGCCAATACCCCGCCTATCCAGCGACTCCGCATGTTCCAATCACCCTGTCAGCGTCACGAGTCACAACCTATGTAAGCGATTGACCTCCAAATCCGCGTTCGCTGCGATTATTGTGGCAACGCACCTCGCAAACGTCAATATGCAAATGTCGAAGACATCGAAGAATTGAAGGCGCTACGCACCTCGCGCGTTTCACCGCTCAACTTAAGTGTACCGCGGTTTGGTTACAGGAAGATGTCATGCAAAATAAGATTTTGTTTATCGATTGTATATAAAACATCGATTTGCGTTATGACTCGTTTCGAGGCATGCTCAAGGTGCCGGGGATCATCGCGGGAAGGCACCATGCACGCGTGCACGCGCCCGGGGACGAACACCGCAACCCATCCTCAAGCTTGGGCTGGCACGGGCCAGCCCCTTTTTTGTGCTCAGCGCAGTCCCGCTTCGTCGACGAGGCGCAAGAACGCGGCTTCATCCCAGATCTCGAGCTTGGCATCCGGATGCGTTTGCAAGATCTCCTGCGCTTTCGCCAGCTTCGATCCCGCCTTGTCGCCCGCGATGAGCACGTCGGTCTTCGTGCTCACGCTCGAGGCGACCTTGCCCCCCATCCGCTCGATCCACTCGGTTGCCTGCTTGCGATCCGCCGCCTGAAGCACGCCGGTCAGGACCACCGTCTTTCCCGCCAGAGGGCCGTCCGACACCTTCTGCGGCCCGAGATAGGTGGTGTTCACGCCGAGATCCTTCAGTTCCTGGATCAGCTGACGCACGCGAGGCGTGTCAAAGTATTGGCGGATGCTCTGTGCGACCTTCGGGCCAATGTCGGGGATGGCCATCAGCTCGTCCTCCGTCGCGGTCATGAGCGCGTCGATGCTGCCGAAGTGCTCCGCCAGGGTTTTTGCGGCTTTTTCGCCGACGTGGCGAATGCCGAGGCCAAAAAGCAGGCGCTCGAGCGAGTTCCGCTTGCTCTCCTGGATGTTGTGCAGCAGCTTATCCGCGAGCTTGTCGCCCATCCGTTCGAGCTGGACGAGATCGGCCTTGCGGAGACGATAGAGATCCGCATGCGTGCGCACCAATCCCCGTTCCAAGAGCACCGTGATCCACTGTTCACCGAGCCCCTCGATGTTCATCGCGTCGCGCGAACAGAAGTGGATGAGTCCCTCGCGCAGAAGCGCCGGGCAGTCGGGATTGATGCAGCGCCACGCCACCTCGCCGTCGAGTCGCACGAGCCGCGATCCGCACTGCGGGCACGTCTCCGGCATGCGAAATTCCGGCAAAGGCTCCGTGCGCCGCTCCGGCAGCGATCGAATGACCTCGGGAATGATGTCGCCCGCTTTCTGCACCACGATCACGTCGCCCACGCGAATGTCCTTCTCGCGCACCAAATCCTCGTTGTGCAGCGACGCGCGCGAAACCGTGGTCCCCGCCAGCTGAACGGGATCGAACACGGCCGTCGGCGTGACCACGCCGGTGCGGCCGACGTTGAGCTCGATGGCGCGGAGCGTCGTCTCCGCCTGCTCCGCCGCATATTTGTACGCAATGGCCCAGCGCGGGCTCTTCGCGGTGGCTCCGAGGCGCGCCTGAAGCGCCAGCGAGTCGACTTTCACCACCATGCCGTCCGTGGCGTAGGGGAGATCGTGCCGCTTATCGGCCCACGCCTCGATATAGGCGATCACGTCCTCGATGTTCCCGCACACGTGCCGCTCACGGTGCGCCGGCAGGCCGAGGCGCGCCACGTAGTCGAGCGCCTCGCTGTGCGTCGCAAAGCCGCGCTCGTCCGCGCGCACGAGTTGGTACACGATCACGCCGAGCCTCCGGCTCGCCGCCACGGCCGGATCGAGCTGGCGGAGCGATCCGGCCGCCGCATTGCGCGGATTGGCGAACAGCGGCTCGCCCTGCTGCTCGCGAAGCTCGTTCAGCCGCATGAACTCGCGCTTCGGCATGTACGCCTCTCCCCGCACCTCGATGGACACGGGTTCAGAAAGCTCGAGCGGCACGTTGCGGATGGTGCGGATGTTGGTCGTGATGTCCTCTCCCACCGATCCGTCACCGCGCGTCGCGCCGAGCACGAGCCGACCCTCCTCGTAGCGGAGCGCCACCGCCAAGCCGTCGATCTTCAACTCGCACACGTAGCGCACGTCGTCGCCGACCGCCTGGCGCACCCGCCGATCCCAATCGAGCAGATCTTCCGTCGAATACGCGTTGGCGAGCGACAGCATGGGAACCTCGTGCACGACCTTGGCAAACCCCTCAAGCGCCGGGGCGCCCACCCGCTGCGTCGGCGAGGCCGGATCGACGAGCTCCGGGTACTTCCGCTCCAACTCGATGAGATCGCGCATTAATGCGTCCCATTCCGCGTCGGAGATCTCGGGATCGTCCTCCAGGTAGTACTTGCGGTTGTGGTATTCAATCTGTTCCCGGAGCACCTTGGCGCGCGCTCGCGCCTCTTCCAAGGAAAGGGCCGACTTGCCATCCACGGCACGCATCACACTCCTAAGCACGAACTGCATGGTCTGTTAGGACATCCGTTTAGGGATCCACCTTTTGAATCGGGGCAAACTTGGCAAACAGCCGCTTCTCACCGATGGGATCCTCAAAGCGCACGACAAGTTCGAGCGACTCGCCCTCTCCCGACTTGGCCACAATCACCCCGCGCCCCCACTTGCGGTGCTCGACGAGATCGCCCGGTTCGTAGGGCACAGAGAGATCCGCGCCGAACGATCGCGGCACGCTGAGCCTCGGTGCAGCCGCGTCGGCCGCGGCATGGGTGGGAACGCGCAGGCCCGCGGGCGAGTCGCGGCGAACGCCGCGCCCAAACGCCGACTCCTCCTCGCCGAAGCGCTCCAGGTCCGTCGCCGGCATCTCCGACAGGAAGCGCGACGGCGTGAACGAGCGGCGTTCACCGAACAACATGCGGGATCGGCAGGTGGTGAGATACAGCCGCTCCATCGCGCGCGTGATTCCGACGTAGCACAGCCTGCGTTCCTCCTCGAGTTCCTCGCCGCCGTTCAGCGCGCGCCGGTGCGGAAACACGCCCTCCTCCAGGCCGACGAGAAACACCACGGGAAACTCAAGCCCCTTCGCGGCGTGAAGCGTCATCATGGACACCTCGTCCAGATCCTCGCGCCGCCCCGGTTGCCCGCCGGGGAGATCCGCGTCGGACACGAGCGCCACCTGCGTGAGGAACTGCTCAAGCGCGCCCATGTCTCCTTCTTCCGCCCCGTTTTCGTCAAACTCGCGCGTGAGCGAAAGAAACTCGTCGAGGTTTTCCAGACGGGCTTCCGCTTCCAGGGTCCGCTCGGCGCGCAGCGCCTCTCGGTAACCGGAGCGCTCCAGAACCTCGTCCGTGAGGTCCGTCAGCGGCAAAAACGCGCGCTGCAGCTGCAAGGTCTGAATCAGTTCCACGAACGACTGGAGCGCAGTCGCCGCCTTCTTTGAAATCCCCGCCTCCGCCGAGTGGAGAGCCGCCTCAAACAGCGAGACATGATGCTGTCGAGCGTAATCGGCCAGCTTCTCGAGCGTCGTGTCGCCAATCCCCCGCTTCGGCACGTTGACCACCCGAAGGAACGACACATCGTCGTTCGGATTGGCGATGAGGCGGAGGTACGCCATCACGTCCTTCACCTCGCGCCGCTCGTAGAACCGGAGTCCTCCGTAGATGCGATACGGAATTCCGCGCTGCAGAAAGGCCTCCTCCAGCACGCGCGACTGGGCATTGGTGCGGTACAAGATGGCGATATCCCTGTACCGCCGTCCATCGGCCACCATGCGGGCGATCTCGTCCGCAACCCACTCGGCCTCCACCCGCTCGTCCGGCGCCACGAACAGCTTCGCCTTTTCGCCTTCACCGCGATCCGTCCAAAGGTTCTTCTCGAGGCGCATCTGGTTGTGCTGAATCACCTGGTTCGCGATGCGGAGAATGCGGCCAGTGGATCGGTAATTTTGCTCGAGCCGGATGACGCGCGCATCCGGGTAATCCCGCTGAAACTCAAGGATGTTGCGGATGTCTGCGCCCCGCCAGCCGTAGATGGACTGATCCGAATCGCCGACGACGCACAGATTGCGCCGCCGCTCTGCGAGGAGTTTGACCAGGACGTACTGAGCATGGTTGGTGTCCTGATACTCATCCACATGAATATGGCTGAACCGGTGCTGGTAATACGCGAGGACGTCCGGCACCTTGCGGAACAATTCGACCGTCTTCACGAGAAGGTCGTCGAAATCGAGCGCCTGGTTTTCGCGCAACCGGTTCTCGTACGCCAGGTACACGTCGCCCACCATCTTGTCGTACGGCGATCCGGCGAGATCGAGCGCCTTCGCCGCCGACCGCAGCTCGTTCTTGTGCTGACTGATGGCGGAGAGCACCGCCCGCGGCTCGAACTTGCGCACGTCGATGTTCATCTCCTGCATCAGCCGGCGGACGAGGGACACCTGATCCGCGGCGTCGAGCACGGTGAAAGCCGATGTGTATCCCAGGTGATGAATGTCGCGCCGCAGGATGCGCGCGCACATCGCGTGGAAGGTCGACGTCCAGATGTCGGAGGCGCCAGGCCCGACCAGGCGCTCGATTCGCTCTTCCATCTCCCGCGCCGCCTTGTTGGTGAACGTGATGGCGAGAATCGCCCACGGCGGCACGCGGCGCTCGGCGATAAGGTACGCAATTCTCCGCGTGAGCACGCTCGTTTTGCCGCTACCCGCACCGGCGATGACGAGCACCGGCCCGTCGGTCGCCATGACCGCCTCCCGCTGTCGTTCGTTGAGCCCCTTCAGGATGTCGCTCGTTCCCGCCGTGGCCACCATCCATCACCCTTCGCACGCACCCTTGTGTTATTGTTCAGTATAGCAGGTCTGTCCAACGAACGCGATCACGTGTTCGTATCAAAAAAACGCAAAGGAAGTGACGGCGAACCATGAACCACCCGGACGCCATTTCGCCTGTGCGAGTCTTCCGGCCGCGGAGCGAGGAGGATCGACAGTGGCTCCTCGATCTCTGGAAGCGCGAATGGGGCGGAGAAACGATGGTTTCGCGCGGCAGAGTCTATCGACTTGAAGACGTCGAGGCCGTGATCGCGGCGCAAGGCGGTGCCTACGCGGGAGCTGCCACGTTCGTGATCCTCGGCGATGAATGCGAGCTGTTGAGTCTCAACAGCCTGGCGGAAGGTATTGGCATTGGGACGCGACTGCTGCAGGAGGTCGAAGATGCGGCGAAACAGGCCAACGTGTCGCGCGTGACGCTCATCACTTCGAACGACAATTTGAAGGCGATGCGATTTTACCAGCGGCGCGGCTATCGATTTCACGCCGTGCGCGTGGGCGCCATCGACGAGGCGCGAAAGCGAAAACCGTCGATTCCCCACCTGGGACTCGATGGCATCCCGTTGCACGACGAGATCGAGATGCGGAAAGCGTGGTAGGCGTGCGGCCTTGTAATGATGTCACGTGGCTTGCGTGGTTTTCCACTCCTGCGCCAAGAGGCTGTACACGGCGTGATCGACGTAGTGGTCGTACAACCACTCGGCTTGTCGTTTGCAACCTTCATACTGGAAGCCAAGCCGTTCCGCGACGGCCCTGCTCTTGTGGTTTCCTGTCGCGGCGCGGATCTCCACGCGATTCAGACCGTATTCGCGAAACAGGATGTCGATCACGGCCTTGCAAGATCGGGTCATGATCCCCTTTCCCTGGTATGGCTCGCCGAGCCAATAACCCAAGCTCGTCGACCGATTCGCCCAATCGATAAAGTGAAGGCCCAATACCCCGGCCAACTCGCCTCGGTACCACAGGCCAATCTCGGCGCCGTTCTGCGCCGCATAGCGCTGAAGCCCCGACTCAATAAACGCTCGCGTGTCTGCCGAACTCCGAGTGGCGTCCAGAAACGGCAACCACTCGCGCAGATAGGCGCGCGAGCTGTCCAGGAGTCGGAACACCACGTCTGCATCCCTGGGTTCCAACAGCCGCAGGCGGAGATCGCTATCGATGGGTGCAGAAAACATGCCGTGCCTCCTCGGTACTCCGACGTATCCACAGATCATTCTGCATCCGAGGAAAGGTTCCTGCTGAATCCCACCCAGAAGCACATTCCAGGAATTGAGCTTGACGAGGGGTGTGACGTCTGCTATATTCATTGCTGTCCGCTTTGAAGGACTTCAAATCGATGACGGAATGTAGCTCAGGTGGTAGAGCGCACGGTTCGGGACCGTGAGGTCGCAGGTTCGAGTCCTGTCATTCCGACCATCAAACGCCGCGCACGGCTTGTGCGCGGCGTTTTTCGTATCGCGCGAGTCCCCTTCGGGGACAGGGAGCGGCAGGATTTCGAAACGCGGGGTCGAATGCTTTACTTGATAAAAAAACTCCCCTAAGGAGGTCTTGCCCTTGCGTCTCCAAGATCGCGTCGCAGTGATCACCGGTGCCGCGTCAGGGATGGGCCGCGCCATGGCCATCCGCTTTGCGCAGGAGGGCGCGCGCGTGCTCGCCGCCGATATCGCGGCCGAAGGACTGGAAGCGGTGGCAAACGAGATTCGAAGCGCGGGTGGTTCTGTCGAGACATGCGTCGCCAACGTGGCATCGGCAGATGATGTCGACCACATGATTCAGCGCGCCGTCGACGTGTTCGGCGGCTTGGACATCCTGGTCAACAACGCGGGGATCATGGACGGCATGAAGGCGGCGCACGAGGTCACGGACGAATTGTGGGAGCGCGTGTTCGCCGTCAACGTCACGGGTCCGATGCGCGCCATCCGTAAGGCGCTTCCTCTCATGATGGATAAGGGACGCGGCGCCATCGTGAACATCGCTTCGGTGGGCGGGCTGTTCGGCTCGCGCGCGGGCGCGGCGTACACGGCCTCCAAGCACGCCATCGTGGGCCTGACCAAGAACGTCGCTTACCAGTATGCGCGCTTTGGCATCCGCTGCAACGCCATTGCCCCGGGCGGCGTGGAGACGAACATCATGGGCTCGAGCCCGAATGTCGATCCGGCATCCATCGGCGTGCAGGCGGCCATGGCTGGGATGAGCCTCAATCCGCGGACGGGCAAGCCGGAAGAAATCGCCCAAGTGGCCTTGTTCCTCGCGTCGGACGAGGCGAGCTTCGTGAACGGCGCCGTGATCGTCGCGGACGCAGGCTGGACGGCCTATTGACACACGAGGGGGCGCTTTCGGCGCCCCGCTCTTCACATCTTCACCTGGATGTTGTGCGCGAGCGTCTCGTTGGGCGATCGCAGCACCAGGCCGCTCAGGGGAATGTAATCGAGGACAAGCGGCTCCTCCTCGTCTGTCAGCAGGTTCTTCGCCGCGTCGTCCATCCGCACGTCGTAGTTCAGCGACACCGCGAGCGGCGGCGCGCCGTCCGCAATCATGTGGATGTCGTACTGGCAGGCGCAGCTCACGTGCGCTTCGATATCGGCCGTGAGGCGAAGGCGGCTGCCTTCCGGGACGCCCATCGCCACAAGCCGCGACTTCGCCGCGTCCGTCACCTTCACTTCCACCCGTATCCCCTCCTATTCGGCGTCGCGATCGCCGCCCGGCCTCGCCGCGGGCAGCGTGACCGTGAACACGGCGCCTGCGCCAGGCTCGCTCTCGCATTCGATGTTGCCGCCGTGCCCCTCCACAATCGCCCTGCAGATGGCGAGCCCGAGCCCGGCGCCGCCTTTCGCGCGCGATCGCGCCTCGTCCACTCGGTAGAATCGCTCAAACACGCGGGACTGATGCGCCTTGGGAATCCCGGCGCCGTTGTCGGCCACCGCGAGCCTGACCTCGCGTCCGTCGCTTCGCACCGAGATGGCGATCCGCCCGCCAGCTTCCGGCGTGTGCTGCGCGGCGTTCTGCACCAGGTTGAACAACACCTGCTTGATGGCGTCCGGATCGGCGAAGACGGCCGGATCGCCTTCGATGTCGTACACAAGCTGTCGCGCCCCGCAGAGCCCCCGCCACAGCGCGTCGAGCGACGTCACGAGCGAGCCGAGCCGCACCCGTTCGCGGCGGCCGTCCGCCCACGAGGCGCGGACATCCTCCGCGCGCGCCAGCCTGAGCATCTGCTCGACCAGGCCCGCGAGGCGCCTGGCCTCGCCGTGCATCTGCTGCAAGGCCTCCCGCCACTCTTCCTCGGAGAACTCGCCGCCCTTTTGCAGCACCTCGAGGTAGCCGCTCAGGGCGGTGAGCGGCGTGCGCAACTCGTGCGACGCGTCCGCCACAAACTGCCGCATGCGCTCCTTGGCGTCCCGCTCGGCGCGAAACGCGTGCGCCAGGCGATCCAGCATGCCGTTGAACGAGGCCGCCAAAGAGCGCACCTCCGCCTGCATGTTGGGACCCACGTCGAACCGCTCGTCCAGGTTGCCGGCGTCGATGCGCTGCGCGTGCTCCACCACGCGGCGCAGCGGCACAAGGGCGCGCCGGATGAGCGCCCGGTAGGCGGCAAGTGCGGCCACCAGCACCGCGAACGCCACCACGGCGTAGAGCAGCATCTGCCGCGCCACCATCGCGTCGATCACGCTCGTCGGCACGCTCGCCTGGGCCAGTCCCAGCGGCCGGTCCGGCGGGCCGATCACGGCCGTGACGACGAGATCACGCCCGTGACTCGTCGAGGCCAACTGATACGCGGATGCCGGCACGCCAAAATTCAACATCGCTTCGTAGGCCGCGCGCGACAGCACGGGAAGCCCGTGCGGGGCATAGATGGCGTGGATCTGGCCCGTCGGATCGACGTAGGCGAGGCTGCCGCGCGCGTCGAGAAACGGCAGCGGCCCGAGCCGAAACGGCGGGCCGTCCGCGGCCGCGGAGCCGGGCGCGTTGGCCAGCCACAGCCACGCCTGCACGGGCACATTCATCAGTTCCTGATGAAGCGATCGCGCCGTCTCCGCAAACAAGAACTGGCGGAGAAACAGCGCCTGCAGCGCCCCGACGAGCGCGATGGCCGCAATCATCACCGCGTAGGTGACGAGCGACAGGTGAAGGGCGAGCGTCGCCGAGCGAAACCGCTCGAGGATGGCGCCGATGGCGCCCATCCCTCGGCGCGCAGCCGCTGAAACCGCGCCCATGATGCGCGTTCCCGGCCTCATGGCAGGTCCACCCGATAGCCTTGGCCGCGCAGCGTCCGAATGAGCGTCCGATCCCTGTCGCCGAGCTTCTCGCGAAGCGCGCTGATGTAGACCTCCACGATGTTGTCCTGACCGTTGAAATCGTAGCCCCAGACGTGATCGAGAATCTGAGCCTTGCTGAGCACCAGGCCGTGGTTCTGCAACAGATATCGCAGGAGTTCGTATTCGGTCGAGGACAGCTTCAGCACTTCGCCGCGATACCGGATTTCCTTGCGCGCATCGTCGACGACAAACGGACCGATCTCCTGCTGCTTGAGGAGATTGGGAAACTGGTTGCGCACCCGCGCGTGAATTCGCGCGAGCAGCTCTTCGAAGCTGAACGGCTTCACGACGTAGTCGTCGGCGCCGCCGAGAAGGCCTTTGACGCGATCGTCGATGGCGTCGCGCGCCGTGAGCAGGATGACGGCGACGTTGCCCATGCTTTTCAGCATCCGGCACACCTCAAAGCCGTCGGGGCCAGGCATCATCACGTCCAGAATGCAGACATGGGGCATCGACTCCCGCGCCTTGGCGATGGCCGACACCCCGTCTTCGGCCGTCTGCACCTCGTATCCTTCGCGGCGCAGGCCGAATTCGAGAAACTTGACGATGCTTGGCTCGTCATCGACGACGAGCACCCGAACCTTCGACGGATCGTAGAGAAGCGTTCGATTGTCCGCAGGCATGACGCCAAACCCACCATTTCGATCCAACAAAATTGAGGATCCAAGTCCCCATCGTGACCATGGCCTTGGCCGCAAGGAGCGGCCACCCGCTGCGAGAAAGCAGTTCGACGCCCACAGCGGACAGGGCCATCGAGACGCCGTTCACCACCGCAAAGCGCGCGAGCTCGGGCCAGCGGAACGCCCCCGCCCGAAAGGTCACGCCGCGATTCCAGGCGAAACTATTCAGCATTCCACAGCCATAGGATATCACCTGGGCGACGGCTGCTGCGACGTGGCACAGCGCCGCGAGCGCGAAAAAGACAGCCGCGTCGACGGCGGTGTTCAAGACGCCGACCAACGCAAACACGAGAATCTGGCGGCTCAGGCCGAAAGATCGCTCGAAACGCACGGCCACTCACGCTCCTCAGGGTGTCGACCCAAGCCTACACCCCAGGCCTGAATGGCGGCTGAGCGAAATCTGAAGGCTTCCTGAAACGGCCGCGGATTCCGAACGAAGTCTGACATGTGCGAAACGCGCTCGGACGTGGGGCCCCTTCGTCCATGCGCGTCCGCGCCGGGCGTGCTACAATACGCGCAGAATCGAGAGGTGAGGCGCGTGTTGGCGATTGTCTTTTCGTATATCAACGAAGCGTGCATCTTGATCAGCGTGGCTTGTTTCATCGTCGGCTGGATCCACATCCGGCACCACCGCGTCCGGGTGCATCGGCGATGGATGTTGAGAGGGGTCCTGTTTGCGGCGCTGTTTTTCATCATCTACGCGCTGAAGACGGTGCTTCTTGGCGACAACGAGTTCGGCGGGCCCAAATCCGTGCGCCCGTTCTACTACGGGTTTCTGCAGGTTCACTCCGTGCTCGCCACCGTGGCGGCCATCCTCGGGATCATCACGCTGGTGTACGCGTCGCGCGCGAGGTTTTCGCGTCACCGCAAAATCGCCCCTTGGACGCTCGTGACGTGGTTTGTGACCGCAGCGACCGGCCTCGTGGTGTTCATCCTGCTGTACATCGTGTACACCCCAGGTCAGGCGGCCGGCCTGCTGTACTCCTACCTTGGCAAATAGCGGATGAACGTGCCCGCACCGTCGCGTGCGCTCGTCCCATCCTCCTGACCGTTGGGTCAGGAGGATGTTTTCGTTTCGCGAACCTCCGCACCCACCCCGCCATGTCTTGGAACGCGCCCGCTTCTGCGCTATGGTGAAAGAGAGACCCAGTTCGCAAAGAAGGTGAACGTCGTGGACACGCGAGTGGCCATTGTGACGGGCGGCGGCCAGGGCATCGGCCGCGCCATCGCGAAATCGTTCTGGGAGGACGGCTGGCAGGTCGTGATCGCCGAAGTGGATGAAGAGGCCGGCCGCGAGGCGGAATCGGAGATGGGCGCGGGTGAAGGCCGCGTGGAGGCGCGGTTCATTCCGACGGATGTCGCGGACGAGGCGTCCGTCCAGTCGCTCATCCGCCAGGTGGAGGAGGCATTTTCGCGGATCGATCTCGTCGTCAACAACGCGGGCCTAGGCTTTCCAGGCATTCCAGTGGAGGAACTGCCCGTCGCCGCATGGGACCGGATCCTGGCGGTGAACCTGCGCGGGCCGTTTCTCATGGCCAAGCACGCCGCCCCGCTTCTGCGCAAGGCGCGCGGAAGCATCGTGAACATCGCTTCGACCCGCGCGCTCATGTCGGAGCCGAACACCGAGCCTTACTCCGCATCCAAGGGAGGCGTGCTCGCGCTCACGCACGCCCTCGCCGTGAGCCTCGGACCGGAGGTGCGCGTCAACGCCATCTCGCCCGGATGGATTGAAGTGTCCGAGTGGAAAAAATCGTCCCTGCGCACGGTGCCCGACCTGCGCCCCATCGATCACGCCCAGCACCCGGCGGGGCGCGTCGGCAGGCCCGAGGACATCGCGGAAGTCTGCCGATTCCTCGCCTCCGACGGCGCCTCCTTCATCACCGGTCAAAACTTCGTGGTGGACGGCGGTATGACCATCAAGATGATCTACGCGGAATGACGAAGGGAAGAGCCTGATGTTCTCCTACGCCATGAACACGCATATCGAATTCGGCGACGGCGCCGTCGATCGCCTCCCCGAAGCCCTCGTGGCGCGAGGATTTGGGCGGCGGCTGCTCGTCGTCACCGATCCGGGGCTCGTGCAGGCGGGTGTGGCGGATCGGATCGCGGAAATCTTGGCGCGCGCGGGCTTCGTGCCCCGCGTCTTCGCCGAGGTGCGCCCGAATCCAGACGAGGAGGTCTGTCTCGCGGGCCGGGACGCGTTCCTGGCACACCGCGCGGACGGCGTCGTGGCCGTCGGAGGCGGAAGCAGTTTGGACGCGGGCAAGGCTGTCGCGCTCCTCGCGCGCCAGGGCGGCACGCCGAGCGACTACGCACACAACAAGCGGCCGTACGGGGAGCCCGCGCCGGTCTGCGCCGTCCCCACCACCGCGGGCACCGGATCGGAAGTGACGAGATCGGCCGTCATCACGGAACGCGGGACGCATCGAAAGATCACGTTGAAGCACGAGTGCCTGCGCCCGCCCCTTGCGGTGTGCGATCCGGCCCTCACCGCGAGCCTTCCGCCGGATGTCACGGCCCACACCGGCGTCGACGCGCTGGTGCACGCCATCGAGGGAGCGACGTGCAAAGGCGCGCATCCCATCGCCCGCGCCTATGCGCGCGAGGCCCTGGGCCTCATCTACCGCGCCTTGCCGAAGGCCGTGAAGTTGGGCGATCCGGCCTCACGGCGCGACATGTTGCTCGGCAGCCTGCTCGCGGGCTTCGCGTTCGGATCGACCGACGTGGCCTCCGTGCATTGCTTGGCGGAAGCCCTGGGCAGTCTCTACGGCACGCCTCACGGGCTGGCCAACGCGGTGATGCTGCTGCCTGTGCTGCGCTACAATCTTCCCTACGCCATGGAGGCGTACGCGTGGGTCGCTCGCGCCATGGGCCTGGCGCGCGAAGAGGACGTCGCGGAGCGGGCCGCTCAGGCGCTCCTCGCGGGGATTCAGGCGTGGCTCGACGAGATCGGTATACCGAAGTTGCGCCATCTGCCCGGGGTGAACAGCGCCGACTTCGACCGGTTGGCCGAGCTCGCGCACGAGAACACGTCGACGCCGAGCAACCCGCGGCCCATGGCGGTGAGCGATTATCGGACGGTGCTCGACATGGCGTTTGCCGAATGAGGCAGGCATTTGCCGCGGAAGGAGGAGGAAACATGCGCACATCCAGGCTTGGTCGAAGCGGGATCGCCATCAGCGAAGTGGGCCTTGGCTGCATGACCTTACCGACGGATCGATCGGAGGCCATTCGGATCATCCGCGAGGCCGTCGATTTCGGCATCACCTTGTTCGACACCGCAGATTTGTATGGGCAAGGGCTGAATGAGGAGATCGTCGGAGAGGCGCTCGCGCCCGTGCGCCAGCGCGTCGTGATCGCGACGAAAGTCGGCAACCGGTTCGAGCCCGGCAAGCCCGGGTGGACCTGGGACCCGTCGCCCGCCTATATCGAGCGGGCGATAGAAGCCAGCCTCCGCCGCCTGCGAACGGACTATATCGACTTGTACCAGCTGCACGGCGGCACGATGGACGATCCGTTCGATGACCTGGTGGATTTGATGGAGCGGTTCGTCGAGAAGGGCGTCATCCGCGCCTACGGCATCTCGTCCATCCGACCGAACGTCATCCGCCGTTACCTGAACGGCTCCAACATCGCCACCGTCATGATGCGGTACAGCCTGCTGGATCGGCGGCCGGAGGAATGGTTCCCGGAGATCGAGGCGAAAGGCGTGGGCGTGATCTCGCGTGGACCGGTGGCGAACGGCTGGTTGACGGGCAGCAAGGTGCCGACACCGGATGACGCGTATCTCGGCTATGGCGCGGCCGATCTCGCCCGAGCGCCCCAGTTGCTCAAGGAGGTCGCGCCGGATCGGACCCCGGCCCAGGCGGCCATTCAGTTCTCCCTGGCGCCAAGCGCCGTCTGCTGCGCCATTCCCGGCGCGTCGCGGATGGAACAGCTGCGCGAAAACGCGCAGGCGGGCAAGCTTGCGCCGCTCTCCACCGCACAGCTCGAGCGACTGCGCGAGGCGTACCCGGCGAAGGTGTACACCGAACACCGCCCCGCCTGAGTTCCCGCGGTCAAATCAGGCGGGCGCGTTCACCTCGACGCCGCCGCTGTCGGTGATTTCGATATTCGCCGCCAGCGTCGGCGCCGCCAGGGTCTTGACGAGCGTGGAGTTGCCGGTCGAGGCGTCGTACCGGTACACGGCCGTCACGAGCCCTTGGTCGTTGATCTCGCCGTAGTAGAGCGTGTTGCCGACGACCGCGACGAGCGCCGCGTCGCGCTTCACGAGGCGAATGGTCCCCTGATCGTCCAGCGACAGGACGTTGAAGCTCCCGTCCGCATAGTCTTCGAAGTACAGCTTGCTGCCGGTCTGCGTGATGGCGATGTTTTTGATGTACCGCCCGCCCGTCGGCACAAGCGACACGTTGCTCATGGTGCCGATGTGGTAGAGCGCGCTCGTCATCCCGCTGTTGATGAGAATGTAGATGTCGTTCGTGTACGTGCTGAACGTGATCTTCGTGAACGACGCGTCAGGCGCCAGACCCTCGAAGCGCGTGACGATGGTCTGCACCCCGCTCGGCACGTCGACGGTTTTCAGTTCGAGATCGCCCGGCTGAACCTGTTCCCCGACGAACAACCGCTCGTCCTGGATCCACTCGACGTACTGAACGGTGTACGGATTATTGGCCGCGCAGACCTCCTGTTGGTTGGAGAGCTGCATCACATGCAGCACGTTCTTCGCGTCCAGGTACGCCACGTACTGGCCGTCCGCCGACACGGTGACAAACCGGTACTGCTTCTTGAGCGCGGCGATTTCCTTCTGCTCGGCCCGCTCCTCGGAAGGCGACACGGTGATGTTGTCCACGGCGTTGGCGCTCGCGCCGAGCAGGCGGTTGTAATGGTAGAACAGCGGCAGCTGCAGCGCCGTGATCACGGCGGCAATGCCCACGAGCTTTGGCCACACCCGTTTAGCCACGCTTTCCACCGCCTTCCGGCATCACCACGATGGACGTGGCCACGGCGCGAGCCCCAAGGATGTCCACCGGCCGATTCCACATGCGCCCTTTGTAGACAAACGTGGAGGACGATCCGCCGTCGAGATTGGCGGCGATATCCGCGTGGAACTGCAGCATGATCCGCGCGACGTCCGCAAAACTCGCGCCGACGTCGTTCGGACCGGTGGCGTACCGCCCGTCCGTCACCAGCAGAATGACCGTGCCGTCTTTCGTCTGTCCGATGGCCGTGCGGGGATTGGCCGCGTAGTTCTCGGCCGACACGGTCGGCTTCCCGTTTTCGACGAGCACGGGCCCAAACCCGACGCATTGCCACACGTCGAGCGAACGCAGCTGATTGAGCGAATAGGTGCCCGCGATCATCTGCCCCTCTTTGGTGAAGGCAATGACCGGTTGCGGCTGACTGGGCGATCCCGTCATCGACACGAGCTTCCCGTCGGTGATGGTGATTCCCTGCGGGTACGCGCCCGTGCCCTGCCAGTTGGTGTCGACGAAGCCGCCCGCGTTGATGCCCGCGATGGCGCCCGCGTCCTGCACCATCTGCATCACCGTCTCGCCGCGCACGTGCAAGTACTTCGTCGCCACCACACGGATCCGCTTCGGATCTTTCACCAGAAGGATGTACGCGTTGAACGTCGGTTCGCGGAGCGTGATCATCTGCACGGTCGGATCGTTGATGTGGCTGAAATCGCGCCGCTGAATGTCCTGAATCGGGATGGTTGGCCCGCTCAGGTTGTCCGGCAGCGCGTACTTCTTGATGGTCGCCTCCGAAACCAGAAAGAGGGACAGCGGGCGCAACAGGTACGCGTGCCGCGTCTGATCCACGCTCTCGATGATGTACTTCTTCAGATTGGGAAAGGGACCCTCAAAAATCCACAACACTGTGGACACGTAACCAAACACCAGCGTAAACGCCACGTACAGGAGCGCGCGCAGGGCCCGGCGCGGCTTCCGCGGAACCGCCGCCTTTTCCTGCTTTGGCTCCCGACGCGTGCGGGATGGTCGACGCTCGTCCATTCTGTGAATTCACCCGTTTCGGCCAGGGTGGCCCGTGATAGGGCAGCGGCCGTGGCCGCGCCCAGCGCGCAATCAACAACATTCTAAACCGAAAGCGCATCCGCACCAACTCATAGACGCGCGAGAGAAGCAAGCCGTTCGCTCCTGCGTGACATCGGTGCGCGAAACGCGTACACTCGCAGCGTATGCGAAGGAGGGAGACATCTTGTCCTGCGATCGCAATCGGCACGTCGACGCCGTGCTGCCCCCCGATCCGTTGCGCAGCGCCATCCGGAGCGCGTTGCTCGAGCGCGGATGGCCGGACATGTGCGTCCCACAAGCGCTCGGGCGCTTCCTGACGCAGCTCGCCATGGGCGCTCACTCCGCGCTTGAAGTCGGCACGTACGCCGGCTACAGCGCCATCTGCATCGCGCGCGGTCTCCGCCCCGGCGCCCGGCTCGTCACGCTCGAGTCCCGCGCCGAGCATGCCCATCTGGCCAAACGGCACATCGAAGGCGCCGGCTTTGGCGATCGCGTCGAGATCGCGCTCGGCGACGCCGCGGAGACGCTCGGGCGGCTCAAGGCGGAAGGCCGCCGTTTCGATCTCGCCTTTGTGGACGCCGACAAGCCGAGCTACCCGCGCTACCTGGATCTCGTGCTGGACATCCTCCATCCGGGCGGCCTGATCGTCTTCGACAACGCCTTCGGGCGGGATCGGGTGTTTGATCCGTCCGCGACGAGCCCCACGCCCGCCGCGCTCAGAGAGCTCCACCGCAAGCTGTTTGAGAACCCTCGGCTCGTGAGCACGCTCTTGCCCATGTTCGACGGGGTCGCCATCGCGCGCGTCGCGACGTGACGAGCCGATGCGCTACCGGCGGCCCCGCCGTTGGCTCTGCCAATGCTCCTGCCAAGGCTGGACGCGGACCAAGGTCGCGCGCAGGGGCGGGCGGGATCGCCTGCGCCGCCTCCAGCCGAGGAAGAGCCCCGCGAGCAATACGGCGAGCGCGGCGGCAGGTGCCGCAAGGCGCGGCCACGCGATGGGTTTCAGAACTGGTTCGTACGGCGCGCCCAACACCACCGGCAGGGAGCCGAGCTTCTTTCCCGTCGCCGCATCGACGAGATCGAGCTGTCCTGCCGCCGTCCCGCGCGGCGCAGGAGCGAGCGGCGCCTTCACAAGCAGGCGCTCGGTCACATCCAGCGGGTGCCCGAGGGGCACGGTGGCGAGGACCGGCTCGGCGGTGACGACCGGGTCTCTCCCTTCCCGCGACGGTACAAAGCCCGCACGGTAGCCTGCGGGCAGGATGCGCTCGGTTTGGTAGTGCGCAAAGGCGTAATTCAGCAGATTCGTGGCATCGCGGCGGATCTGCGCATCGGTGGGACAGTCCATGAGCACGGCGAGAAATGTCGTCCCATGGCGTGTCGCCGCCACGACGAGCGTCTCGTGGGCAACGCTTGTGAACCCCGTCTTCACGCCGATGGCGCCGGGATACGTGAACAGCATGCGGTTCAGGTTCGTCAGCGTCGCCTGCCAAGCGCTCCCTTTCCATTCGTAGGACCGGGTGTCGACCATGGCGCGAAATTCAGGGATCTGCATGGCCGCCCGGGCGATCACGGCCATGTCGTAGGCGGTGGTGACGTGGTGCGGATCCGGCAATCCGCTCGGATTGTCGAAATGCGTGTGATCCGCGCCAAGCGCCCGCGCTTCGGCATTCATCATGTCGGCAAAATGCGCCACGCTGCCGCCGTATCGCTGCGCGATCTCGACCGCCGCATCGTTGGCGGAATCGATCAGCAGCCCGTAGAGAAGATCCTTCAGCGTCGCCTGCTCTCCCACGCGCATGTAGAGCTTGTCCGGCGGCTGGTTGACGGCTTCAGGAGATGCGGTCAGCACGTCGGACAGGTGGCCAAGGCGCAGGGCGAGAAGCGCGGTCATGATCTTCGTGATGCTGGCGGGATAATGAGGCGTGGTGGGATCCTTGGCGTAGACCACGGCGCCCGTCGTCATGTCCATGACCACGGCCGCCTGTGACATGACGGAAGGCCATGCGGAGGCGTCTTCACCGACGACATAGGGAATGGGGCCGTGTTCGACATTCAGCACGTCTTCACGAGGAATGAGCGACTCGGCCGCAACCGGAGGCGATAGCGAGGAATCCGCCTGCACCGCGGGATCGCCCAGGAGGAGCGACGTGGCCACAGCCAGCGCGGCGCACCCAAGGCGGATGAAACGAGATGTCATGCGACCGAGCCACCTCCAGCACCGTGTTTCGTTCAACGCGTCGCGCATCACGCGCGCTCTAATCCCCTAGTTTAGAGGTTTGAGGGGGGCTTTGACTAGTGCCGCCTTTGTCCAACGCCAAGTCAAAAAGAGCCCGCGCAACGCCGTGCGGCACTGCGCGGGCTCAAAGGAAGGCGTTCAATGCGCCGTTCGTTCCCGGCCCAAATCCAGCGCTTCCCGGCTCGAAACCGGTACGAACGGAGGTACCGACTGAAACGCGACGAACAAAAGTGACACGAAGAGACCCGACACGATGGACACGTGCAGCATGAACGCTTGAATGCTCACGTGCGACGTGATCAGATAGACGCCCGAAAATGCCTGCAGGACGACAAACACGAGCGCGAACAGAGCGCCCCGGAACAAATCCGGCCGTTCGCGTTTCATTCGGTTCGTCCACATCACCAGGGCGATCATCCAAAGCACGAGAAACAGCGCGAAGGAGCGGTGCACCCAATCCAACAGCAGCGCGTGATGAAAATCGATGCCGGATTCCGTAGGAAACGGCAATCCGCGAAACGCGTCGCCCGCGCCGCTCGACGAGATGTACGCGCCGATGTACATGTCGAGGTACAGGATGGGCACACCCAGCCAGGCGAACCAGCGAAAACCGGCGCTCGGCGCGGCATCTCGCAGCGGAAGCTTGACGCCCGTCGCGACGTATTCGCCGTAGACGCGCTCGGCGCGGCGCACATAAATCGCCAGGAGCACGGTGCAGGCAAACGCCAGGAGCGAGACGCCGAAGTGGGTCGCGATCACGGACGCGGGCTCATTGTAGACCACCGCGAGCCCGCCGAGGACGGCCTCGAGGAGGACAAAGAAGATGCTCAGGCCCACGAAGAGCGGAATCTCGCGCCATCCTCGATATCGAAGCAGCGCGCCGACCGCGGAAACGAGCAACAGAACCGTGAGGATGGGCACGCCGACGCGGTGCATGAACTCGATGAACATACTGAGCGATTTCTCGAGGGCCTCGAGGCTTGGCACCACCTGGCCGTTGCACAGGAACCACTCGTGCCCGCAGCCGAACGCAGAGCCCGTGTAGGCGTCCAGAAAGCCGATGCCGTTCACGATGAAGTTCTGCACCGCAGAAAGAATGGCGACGACCAACACGAACACGCCGAAACCGCGGCTACTGACCACCTTCTCACCTCCCCGTCCGCACCCTCCGTCACGCCACAATCGACTTGAAGGTCATGATCCAGATGGATCCGCCGACCACGCAAAAGACGATGAACAACCCAAAGTAGAGAGCCGGAACTTGCCAGGCGCGATCGTCACTCTCCGTGAAATGCATGAACATGTACAGCTGAACGAGCAACTGCCCGACGCCGAGGATGACGATGATCGTGATGACCAGAGCTGGCGGCTGGTGCGTCGCAAGCGCCAGCCAGAACGCGATGGCGGTCAACAACAGGGACAAAAACAGCCCGAGGATGTGCTTCCAGGGAAAGCCCTCCTCGCGGTGGAACTTGTGCTCCTTGGCTTCCACGTCAGATCACCTTCCCGGTGAGGTATACGACCGTAAAGATGAAAATCCAGACGGCGTCGAGGAAGTGCCAGTAAATGCTCCACAAGAACACCTTGCGCGCCGTCACCGGCGTGATGCCCCGGCGCAGCAGCTGGAAAATGAGCAGCGTCACCCAAAGCAAACCGACGGTCACGTGGCTGCCGTGCGTGCCCACCAGGATGTAGAACGCCGACAAGAACCCACTCCGTTGCAGGGTCGCGCCTTCTCCCACGTTGTGGATGAACTCGGTGACCTCGAAGCCGAGGAACACAAGGCCGAGCGCCATCGTGACAAGGATCCAACCGATCATCGCGTCGCGGTGGCCGCGCCGCATCTCGTACGTCGCGAGACCGCAGGTGAAGGACGAGAACAACAGCGCGATGGTCTCAATGGTAAACCCGGTGACGTCAAAGAGCTCTTGAGACGTCGGCCCGCCGGCAACGCGCCCGTGCATCACGATGTACGTTGCAAACAGGCTGCTGAAGAGGATCATGTCCTGGGCAAGGAACAGCCAGAAACCAATGACCCTCAGGCTGTTTTCTTCTCCCTGATACTCGAGCGGAACGTTGGGGTCCACAGGGTGGTGTTCCCCGTGAACCGCCGTGTGCGCATTCGACATGCGTTACAACCTCCCCGCCGCGGCCTCGGTCTTTTCGATCTCCTCGACCGGGATGTAGTGCGAGTCGTCATACTCGAACGACCGCTGCGCCATGCAGACGAGCACGCCGACGAAGCCGATGATGGCCAGGATCCACCACTGGAACACGAACCCGGCACCCAGGATGAAGAAGAACAGGCTCATGATGAACGGACGGCCCGAGTTGTTCGGCATGTGAATCGGCCGGAACGGCACGCCCTTCGGTCCGTTGATGGACTCGCCGTTCTGCTTCATCAGCCACCAAGCGTCGCGGCCCTTGACCGTCGGGATGATGGCGAAGTTATAGTGCGGCGCAGGCGAGGTGGTCGCCCACTCGAGCGTGCGGCCGTCCCACGGATCCCCCGTGACGTCGCGCTCGCCGTAGCGCGCGCTCCACAGGATGTTGTACACCAAGATGATGAACCCAACGCCCATCAGGAACGCGCCGATGGTCGAGATCAGGTTCACCACGCCCCAGCCGTAACCGGCCGGATACGTGTACATGCGCCGCGTCATCCCCATGAAGCCGAGGAAGAACTGCGGGAAGAAGCAGACGTTGAAGCCTATCATGAACGTCCAGAAGTGCCAACGCCCCAACTTCTCGTTCAGCAGCACGCCAAACATCTTCGGCCACCAATAGTAGAGACCCGCAAACACGCCGAACACGGTACCGCCGATCAGCACGTAGTGGAAGTGCGCGATCAGGAAGTACGAGTTGTGATACTGGTAGTCTGCCGGCGGCACGGCCAGCATGACGCCCGTCAGGCCGCCGATCAGGAAGTTCGGGATAAAACCGATGGCCCAAAGCATGGCCGTCTTAAACTCGATCCGGCCTTTGTGCATGGTAAACAGCCAGTTAAACACCTTGACGCCCGTCGGGATGGCGATAGCCATCGTGGACACGCCGAAGAACGAGTTGACCCCTGGACCCGCGCCCATCGTGAAGAAGTGGTGGACCCAGGTGATAAAGCTCAAAATCGCAATGGCGACCATGGACACGACCATGGCGGAATATCCGAAAATCCGCTTGTGCGAGAAGGTGCTGATGACCTCCGAGAAAATGCCGAACGCAGGCAGGATGACGATGTACACCTCTGGGTGACCCCAGAACCAGAACAGGTTCACGTACTGCATCGGCGCCCCGCCGCCATCCACCGTGAAGAAGTGCGAGCCAAAGTCGCGGTCGATGAGCAACAGCGCCAGCGCCACCGCGAGCACCGGGAACGCGAACAGGATGATCACGGACGTGACGAACACGGACCAGGTGAACATCGGCAGCCGCATGAACGTCATGCCCGGCGCGCGCATCCGCAGAATCGTCACCAGGAAGTTGATCCCGGTCGCGATGGTGCCGATACCGGTGATGGACAGCGCCACCAGGTAGTAGTTCTCACCGGGGCCCGGATCGAACTGGTTCTCGACATAGGGCGGATAGCTGGTCCAGCCGCCGTCCGGCGAACCGCCGACGACGAAGGACAGGTTGAACAACAGCGCCGCGAAGAAGAACAGCCAGAACGAAATGGCGTTCAGGTACGGGAACGCGACGTCTCGGCAGCCAATCTGGAGCGGAACCGCCACGTTGAAGAACCCGATGATGGCCGGCATCGCCATGAACAGGATCATGATGGTGCCGTGCGTGGTGAAGATCTGATCGTAGTGATCCGCATTCAGGAAGTGCATGTTCGGCCACGCCAGCTGCGCGCGCATGAGGAGGCCGTCCGTGCCTCCGCGGAACAGCATCAGGATGGCCGCAATCATGTACATGATACCGATCTTCTTGTGATCAACCGTCGTCAGCCACTCGTCCCACAGCCACTTCCACAGCCGGAACTTGGTGAGGACCGCCAAGATGCCGAGCGACGCACAAATGATCAAGAAGTCGGACAGCCAAATGAGCGGACCTTCGTCGAGCATGAAGAAATGTACGGCCCAGTTGACCACTCCGTGCATGCTCGCTTCCCCTTTCATCCCTGAATTCGCACGTGCGAACGAGCTTTACTCTGGCGTCGTCGACGAGAAGGTCAGCTTGCCGATGAGGCCCGGTTTGTTGATCTGCGCTGCGGCTTGTTGGGTCAACTTCGGCGCGGTCTGCTGCACGCTCTTGACCCAGTTTTCAAAGTCGGTCGGCGAGAGCGCGTTGACCGTGAACGTCATGTTCGCGAAACCGCGGCCTGAATACTGCGCGCTGCGCCCGAGGTAGCTGCCCGGATGATCCGCTTCAAGCCACAGCTTCAGATTCATGTGCGGCATCGTGAACTCCATGCCGCCGAGCGCCGGCACCCAGAACGTGTTCATCGGGCCGCTCGACGTGAGCTCGAAGTCCACCGGCACACCCGCCGGGATGTTCACGTAGTTCACCGTCTCGATATTCTGGGCGGGGTACTTGAACACCCACTTCCACTGCTCCGAAATGACGTCGATGGTGATGGACTTGCCCACTACCTTGGCCGTCGCGGCCTCCACCTTCGGCGGATACACGAGCTTGTACGTCACGGCGACCGTCGGAATCGCGAGCGCGATGACGACCAGAATCGGAATGACGGTCCACAGCGTCTCGAGCTTCGCGTTGCCCTCGATCTCCGGCGGCACGTAGTCCGCGTTGTCAGGCCGCGCACGGTACTTGATAATCACCCAGAAGAACAGAATGAACACGGCCAACACGACAAGCAACATCAAAATGAACGAATAAATGATGAGGTAGTACTCGCTCCGAGCCACCGGCCCCTGCGGACTGAGAACCGGCCAATACTTCGGGCTGTCGCATCCCGTGAGTGCGAGTACGGTAAACCCAATGAGCGCGATCAGACCTCCCACTCGACGCCCTTTCGGCTTCATCGTCGCTTTCGTCTCCCTTCTGTCCTGTCTCTTGCGAAACTTCCGCGGCGCCCCCCGTTTGCAGACGACGATCGACAACGAAACCATCCAACCGGAAAGATTGCACGCATCGCAGTCTGCGGGCCATCGCAGCGCGCTCCATCGCCAAGTTGATGATACCACTTGGCCCGACATATTTCGCGGAGCGGCGCGCTTGACAATATGACGATTTTGAAAAACGTTCAATAAGCAAAACATGCGCTGACCGATAAGGTCCTCGTGCCTTGATCCCCAAAAGTATCCGCTGATGGCGCCACAAATCCCGCCTCCTAGTATTGCTTGTGGGAAGGCAATTTAAACCATGTTACAATGAACGTGTCGCACAGGGTGCAGGCCGCACGGCGCACCCGTGATCTCTTGCAAAGGCGGGATGGCCATGGAGCATGTGACGACCTTTGCCGACCTCGTCGATGTCCTCTCGCGAGACTACCACGTGCCGGACATCGTGCTGGAGACTTCGACCGTGATCTTCATCCTCGAATCCCCGCATATTCAGGAATTGCGCCACGGCGCGCCTGTGGCGGGCGCTTCGGGCGCCACCATGTCGCGGCACATCTTCGGCCCGGAATATGGACACCTTCCCTTGGGCCGCATGGTCAAAAAAAACGCGGAGACGGGCGCGCAACGGCCGCGCCTCTCCGCGATAGGACTGGTCAACGTGTGCAACATCCCCCTGCAGGCCGCCGCATACCCGCGGGAGATTCAGGTGCAATACGCGGACTGGTTCGACGCGATGAACGCCGTCCGCACCCAGAACCAGAAATGGTCGTTTGCCGACCCGCGGCAACAGGACATCCAGTCCTATCTGGCTCTTCACTTGCGGCACAAGCTCGAAGGATACCGGGGCCGTAGAACCATCTTCGTGCCCTGCGGGCGATTTGCGCAGAAGTTCTTCGCGCTCGCCGATGTCCGCGACGACTGCTGGGACGTGATCGACGGCGTTCCGCACCCGTCTTACAACAGCTGGGATCGCGCGCAATACGCCAGGGCCGTGGAGCGGGTTGTGGAGGCCGTGGGCCTCGCGGGCGCCGAACTCGCCGTGAGGCTCGAATCAAACGGGTCGCGCGGCGCGTAAAACTCGCTTCATCATCTCCGCCGCGGGATAGCCCATCTCGTCATACCGCCTGCACGCGGCCTCCACGTCGTACGGCACCCGTCGGTGCTCGACCCGGAACGCGTCTCCCTCGGCATGGACAATGACATACGACGCCTGTGGCACCCCGTCAAAGGGCATGCCGACGCTGCCGAGATTGACGACCATCTTCCCGCCGACGTTTCGAGCGTAAGGCACGTGAATGTGGCCGTACAGGTAGAGCCGGGCGTCGACACCTGCCGTGATCCGCGACTCGATCACCTCGTCCGGCGCGTCCGCGGCAATCACCGGAAACGGATCAAAAGGCGTCGCATGAAAGCCGATCCAAGGCCCAAAAGGGGCCTCTTCACGGATGAGGAGCGGCAGATTGGCGAGGTACTCGAGTTCGCGTGACGTGAGACAGCCGCGGACGAACGCGGCCTCTTCGTCCATGCCCGCTCGCCTCTCCTCCGGCGCTTCCCCGGCGCGGACGCCGCGCACCACCCACTCGTCGGCGTTTCCGCGGATGACGGCGTGCGCGATCTCCGCCACCTTCTCGATGCACGCCTTCGGGGCGTAACCCCGAAAAGCCAGGTCGCCGAGAACGTAGACGCGATCGCAGTCTGCGGATCGCAGATCCGCGATCACCGCGTCGAGCGCCAGTTCATTGCCATGGACATCCGAAATGAAAGCAAGCCGCATCTTTCATCCCCTTCTTTCCGCATTCGGGTGTAGGGCGCCTGGGTGGCCATGGTCGGCGTCACAGCCAACCCAGGTCGTCCGCCTTGCGAATCGCCTCCTGGCGGGTCGCGCATTCGAGCTTGGCCAAGGCGCCGGACAGGTAGTTCCGCACCGTGCCCTCGGAGAGAAACAGCTCCTTCGCCATCTGGCGCGTGCTGAGCCCCCGCTTGGCCAGCCTCAGGACGTCGATCTCCCGGGCGGACAGCGGATTGTCCGTCTCCATCGCGGCGAGCATGAGGCCGGGATCGAACACGCGCTGCCCGCCAACGATGGCGCGAAGGTGAGCCGCCAGCTGCTCGACCTTTCCGTCTTTCAGAAGGTATCCATGAACGCCCACCTGGAGCGCCCGTTTGAGATAGCCAGGGCGCGCAAATGTGGTCAACAGGACGACCTTCACGTCGGGCACGTCGCGCAGCAGGATCTCTGCGGCCTCAAGGCCGCTCATCTTGGGCATCTCGATGTCGAAAAGCGCCAGATCCGGCCGCAACGCCTTCGCCTGCCTCACCGCATCCTCGCCGTCACCGGCCGTGCCCGCGATCTCAAAATCGCCCTCGAAGGCGAGAAGCGTCGCCAGCGCATCGGAGACCAGGCCCTGATCCTCCGCCAGCACGACGCGAATCATCCGACACCCTCTCCTTCCGAACGCGGCACAGGCGCCCTCATCATCACGACCCATCCCGGCTCGAACTCAGGCCACATGCCGCTTTGCCTCCGCCATTGATGCCCGCTGAGGACCTCGCACACGCCCCCGATCTGCGCCATGCGCGCACGCATGCCCGAGATCCCGCTGCCACCACACGCCCCGCGCGCCGAGGAGCCGGATCCTCCCGCGCCGTCATCCGCGACGACAAGCACCAACGAGTCCGCTTCCCTCCACATGCGCACCGCACATCGCCGGGCGCCGCTGTGGCGGACCACGTTTGTCACCGCTTCGCGCAGACACATCGCATAGGCATGCTCGAACTCGGCAGGCAACCGGTCGATCTCGCAATCCATGCTCGCATGGATGCCGGCCGCCGCGAACACCTCCCCCGCTGCACGCCACGCGTCGCCCCAATCCGTCGCGCGCATGTCCGCCACATAAGCGCGCACCGCCTCCAGCGTCGCGCGGCTGACCTGTTCGATCTGGCCGATCTCCCGGCGGGCTCGCTCCACGTCCCCGGCGCGCTCCAGAAGCCGCCCGGCCACCTGCGCCTTCAACGTGATGAGCGAGAGCTGGTGCCCCAAAAGGTCATGCAGGTCCCGCCCGATGCGCGCTCGCTCCTCCGCCTGACTCAGCCGCGCGATCTCGTCCTGGGCCGCCTTGAGCCGCGCATTCGTACTTTGGAGCGCCATCCAGGCGCGCATCATGAAGATCATGACACTTCCGCCGAACAAGGTGCCAAACGACAGGTAGACAAACCCCTGTGGAAACAGGTCGTGCATCGCCCACCTCACGGCAATCAACCCGCCGACGCTCGCACAGAGGAGTGCGAGCATGGCCAGCGTTCGGCGAAGGGGCGCCTGGATCATGGTGGCGACCGGATAGAACAGCAGGTAGACGTAATCCATGCTGAAGACGGCCATGAGCATCAGGAGGATGGCAACCTGCCCGAGGCACGCGGCGACTCTCCACGCACTTTTCCCTGGCGTGAAAAACGTTACCGCATACAGACACCCGAAGGCGGCCAACCCCGCGAGCCCTATGGCCATGGACCGCGCGGGCAGCCCGAAGAGAAAGGAGGCGGGATACACGAGTTGAAGCAAAAAGAAGATCATCGTTTCCATGGCGCCGCGGCCGAGCTTCCGCCTCATGACGTCAGCCTCCCGTCGATGCCGCTCTGCTCGAACCCTTCAAGCGACCGAACGAATTTCTCTCGGGCGCGTGGAAACCCATGCGGCGAGCAACACGAAGGCCAGGAAATACCCCCCGAGAACCGCAACGTCAGCCCATTTCACCGTCCCGTTGCCGATTACCGACCAAGCGATGTCCGCGAGACGATACGTCGGCATCCACAGCGCCAGGTGATGAAGGAAGGGCGGCAACACCTGAACGGGAATCCACAGCCCCCCCGCGATGGACATGAGGAAGTACACGATGCTCGACAGGATCTGCGCAGCCTCCCGTCCACCCACATGGCCGACCAAAATCCCGAGCGCCGTGAAGACGAGCGCGCCAAACACCGTGGACAAGCCACACGTCAGCCATTGGCCCAGCGACATGTCGACATGTTCCACCAACGCACCCACCAAGAACACGATGGCGACCGCGATGACGTTCACCACCACGTTGGCCGCGATCTTGGTGGTCACCGCCTGTGTCGCCGGACGAGGCGTCGTCAACATCCAGCTGGTCCATCCCTGCGTGCGCTCGATGGCCACCCGCACGGCATTGCCGTTCAGGCCCGTGCCCACCACGCCGAAGACCGACATGGAAATGAGAAAATACTTCGCCCAATCCATCCCGCCCACCTGCGCGCCCCGGCCATACAGTTGGACGTACAACAGATAAAAGCCCACCGGAAACAGAAGGCTGAAGATGAAAAACCGGCGATTCCGCATATTGCGCAAGACCTCGATGCGCCACTCCAACAGCCAGGACGTCATCCGTGCGCCCCCTCCTCCTGCAAAGGATGGTCGAGCTCGGTCAGCGTGACGAAGGCGTCCTCCAAGGCACCCTGCGAGACTTCGAACGAGGACGCGTCGAGATCGCGCAAGATGATGGCTCGAAGCACATCGTCCGGGCGATCCGTCTGAATGCGCACATGGCGCCCGCTGAACCGGACGCTCATCACGTGCGGCAGCGCTTCGATCTGCTCCTTCGTACACGCAGGACCTGCGACAAAACTCACGTAGCGGTTTCCGGCCTGGGCCTTGATGTCGGAGAGACTTCCGTCCGCGATCACACGGCCTCCCTTGAGCAGAATGACGCGATCGGCCACGGACTCGGCTTCCTCCAGATGATGGGTGGTTAACAGCAGCGTGCGACGGCCGTCGTGCACAAAGCTGCGCAGGCTGTTCCAAAACGCGCGGCGGGATTCGACGTCCATGCCGGTGGTGGGTTCGTCGAGCACAAGCAACTGCGGATCTCCGGCCATGGCGAGCGCAAACTGCAGGCGGCGCTGCTCGCCGCCGCTCAGTTTGACCGCCTCGCGCTCGGCGAGATGTTCGATCCCGGCCATTCTCATCAGATGATCCGCCGGAAGCGGGTGGCGATAAAAGCTGCGAAACCAGGCGACGAGTTCCTTCACCTTGACGCTCTGAGGCAGGGTCACGTGTTGAAGCATCACCCCGAGCCGCTCCCGAGCGGCCCTGTCGCGCGGGCGGTGGCCAAAAATGCGCACCGAACCTTCGCTGGGCTGGGTCAGGCCCAAAATCATGGAGATGAGCGTCGTCTTGCCGGCTCCGTTCGGCCCGAGCAAGGCGACGATGGTGCCCGTGTGAATGTCGAATGAAACCCCATCGACGGCTCGGGTGGGGCCAAATCGTTTGGAAACACGTTCTACCGAAACGGCGTCTGCGGCCAAAACCATCCCTCCAACCCACGTCCTGACTTCATCCTACATGAGCGGAGGAACCCGGGCCAGTGAAAGACATCATGCGCTCCGTATGACAGATGTCATGCGGCGCAAGGACAGGGCGTCGCTTTCACAGAGCGGCGCAATGGGATATCATGAGACTGCCAGTCATACCCGCGGACGGAAGGCGAGGAGATGCAATGCGGGTTCGCAGTAAAGCGGGCTGGTTGAGACCGCACTTCGACGACGATGATGACGATCTGTTGCTCGAAATGGCCGAAGACCTGCCTGGCCTCGGCGATGCAAAGGCTGAGGACGAGGACCCGAAGCCTCAGCGGGGCCAGCCTTGAAGCCGGGCGATGCGGCTCATGGCAAGGCCTCCGCTTTTCCAACCTGATCTGCGTGAAACAGTCGCTCCAGCTCGTTCACCGCGCCCTCGTGCGCGAGGACCAACAGATGATCCCCTTCCCGGATGCGCGTGCTGCCGCGCGGAACAACGGCCTTCCCTCCCCGCACCACCGCATAACACAGCGTGTCCGGAGGAAAGGCGAGATCGCGCAGCTTTTTCCCGGCGTTCGGCGATCCCGGCGCCACTTCGATGGGCACCATCACCGCAGCTTCGCGCGCGACGGCGAGGAGTTCACACATCGACTCGGACGGGGCGGCCTGAACGAGGCCGAGTTTCTCCGCCAGCCACTCCACCGTCATCCCCTGCACCAGCGCCGACGCGATCACGACGAAAAACACGACCTCCACCAACGCGATGTATCCCTGAACATGCGCCTCCACGGCAAACAGAATGAGGACAATGGGCGCGGCCCCGCGCAACCCTGCCCAGGCGAGGAACCAGCGCTCATCCGCCCCCATCCGAAAGAACAGGGTCGACAACCACACGGCGGCCGGTCGCGCCACAAAGATGGCGCCACACGCGAGGAGGAGTCCTGGGACCGCGACGTCCGCGAAATCGCGCGGCACGAGGAAACAGCCTAACACGACGAACATCACAATCTGCACAATCCAGGCGAGCCCTTCGTGAAACCGCAGCACAGCCACGCGCTCACCCATGCGGGCGCTTGCCATGACAACCCCCGTCAGATAGACGGCGAGAAAACCGCTGCCCAAAAGCATCTGCGCCGCCCCGAACGACAAAAGCGCCATCGCCAGGGTGACGGCCGGGTACAGCCCCGGCGCGTCGAGCCGGGCCGTCTGCAAAAGCTTTCGACCGAGATAACCCGCCCCAAGTCCCACGCAGAGCCCGATGCCCATCTGCGCCACAAAGAGGCCTGCCACATCCAGCGGACGGAGTCCATGCCCGCCTGTGCGGGCGAGATCGATGAGAACCGTCATGAGGAAGAACGTCATCGGATCGTTGGTGCCGGACTCCACCTCGAGCACATCGGACAACCGCGCCTTCAAGGACGCGTTGCCGAGCACGCTGAACACGCTCGCCGCGTCGGTCGAGCTCGCGGCGACGCCGAGCATGGCGGAGGAGAGCCAGGGCAGCCGCAGGACGGCGTGCGCGAGCGCGGTCATGATGGCGCTCTGCGCGAGAACACCGAGCGTGGCCAGGGACATGGCGGGCCAGAACGCCCGGCGCACCCGTTCGGGTGTGGTATGAAGCCCGCCGTCGAAGAGAATCATCGCGAGCGCGATGGAGCTGAGGTTGGTGGCCACGCCGGGCGAAATGGCCGTCAGCAGGTCCGGATCGAGCGCGGCGATGCCGCATCCCAGCGCCACGAAGCCCACCATCGCAGGAAGGCCGATTCGGCCGTGAGCGCTCGCGATGAACACGCCCGAGAGAAGGACCACAGCCACCACGACGCTGACGACACTCACCGCGCTCATGGGCGCTCCGCCTGCTGCCTCGCGCGAATTCGATCGTTCAAACGGCGCAGCAAGCTTAAAAACGTCCTCCGCTCGTCTTCCGTCCAATCGCCCACGAGCTCCCGATACAATTCGAGGCGGGATGCCCGCGTGGCCATGAGCGCCTCCACCCCCGCCTCCGTGATGGAAAGGCGGAGCTGACGCTTGTCGTCTTCATCCCGCTCCTTGGCGATCCAGCCCGCCTCCACGAGCGGCGCGATCTGCCGGCTGATGGTCGAGATGTCGAGCAAAAACCGCGTAGCGAGCTGCCCGGCCGTGAGCTCTCCCTCCTCGTGCAGCGCCAGCAGAATGAGGTACGCCGAGCGATCGATTTCCCGGTGCTTGCGCCACGACTGGCGCGCGCCTTCAAGCCTGCGGGCGAAGATGGCCATCTCCCGTTCCAGCGCTTCCAGCGAGTCCATGTGGGCCTGATCCATGAGGGCCTCCTTCACGTGCATTTTCGGCATAATAGTTGTATAGTACAATAGTTGTGTAGACTTCATTTCTCGTGTCCCTTAACAAGCCATGCGTCGCACACGAGGCTCTAAGCGATCGAAAGGAGGAATCTCGCATGTCTGCGCAACCCGATGCCGCGCAGGAATTCGATCACGCCGAGTCGAACATTCTGCGCCAACCCGCTCCCGTCTGGGCCGTCGCGTTCGCCTGCGTCGTCGCCTTCATGGGACTGGGCTTGGTCGATCCAATTTTACCCGCGATCTCGGCACAACTCCATGCCACCAAGGCTCAGACCGAGCTCCTGTTTACGAGCTATATGCTCGTCACCGGCTGTATGATGGTCTTCACCGGCTTCATCTCGACCCGCATCGGCCCCAAATACACGCTGCTCTGCGGACTGGCGCTCATCATCGTCTTCTCGTTCCTCGCGGGCCGCTCGCACAGTGTGGGCGAGATCGTCGGCTTCCGCGGCGGCTGGGGTCTCGGCAACGCCATGTTTATCGCCACCGCGCTCTCGGTCATCGTTTCGGCCGCAAGAGGCACCGCGGCGAGCGCCATCATCCTCTACGAGGCCGCCCTGGGCCTTGGCATCTCCCTCGGACCGCTGCTCGGCGGGACCCTTGGGCAGCACAGCTGGCGCTACCCGTTCTACGGCGTCGCCACGCTCATGGCCATCGGATTCATCGCGGTGTTGCTGTTTCTTCGCGGCGTGCCCAAACCCGCGCATCGCGCGTCGATCACGGCTCCGTTCCGCGCGCTCGGCCATCTCAGCCTGCTGACGCTCGGCCTGACGAGCTTGTTTTACAACTTCGGCTTCTTCACGCTGCTCGGCTACGGTCCGTATCCGCTGCACATGTCCGCCATCGGCATTGGCTACACCTACTTCGGCTGGGGCATCCTGCTCGCCATCACGTCGGTCTTCGTGGCGCCGTGGCTGGCGGAGAAGTTCGGCGTGCTTCCCGTCATGTACACCATCCTGGCCCTGTTCGCGCTGGATCTTCTGGTGATGGGCCTCTTTGTCCACTCGCGGCCGACGCTTGTGGCGTGCATCATCCTCGCCGGCGCGTTTCTCGGCGTGAACAACACCGTCATCACCACGGCGGTGATGCAGGCGGCGCCCGTCGAACGGCCCACCGCATCGGCGGCGTACAGCTTCGTCCGATTCGTCGGAGGCGCCGTGGCGCCGTGGCTCGCCGGCAAACTGAGCGACGCCGTCGGCCCTGCGATGCCGTTTTTCATCGGATGTCTAGGCGTCCTCGTGGCGATCATGGTACTGTGGATGGGTCGGAACCATTTGCGCCACATCCAGTACGTGACCCACTGACGCAGCAGAGGATGAACGGTATGGAACTGTACTTTCTCGGCACGGGCGCCGGGGCCCCTTCCCGGCGCCGCAACGTGACCGCCATCGCGCTTCGGCTCACCCGCGACGACAGCGCCGTGTGGCTGTTTGACTGCGGCGAAGCGACGCAACACCGCATGTTCGACGCTCCCTTCGGCCCCAACCGGGTCCAACGCGTCTTCATCACGCACCTCCACGGCGATCACATCTTTGGCCTTCCGGGACTCCTCAGCACGCGATCGTTCCCAGAAAACATCGGACCGCTCCGCCTGTACGGCCCGCCGGGAATCCGGGCGTTTGTCGAAGCAGCGCTGGACACCAGTCAGACGCACCTGAGCTACGAGATCCAGTTTCACGAGTGGACGTCCCCGGAGCCTGCGCCCGTGCGCGACGGCTTGTACACGATTCGCGCGGCGCGCCTGGATCACGCCATCCCCTCCTACGGCTACCGCATCGAAGAGGCGCCATTTCCGGGACGCCTTCACCCCGATCGACTGCGCGCCGCGGGAATCGCCCCTGGTCCCGTGTGGGCGCAGCTCAAGGCCGGCCAGGACGTGACCTTGTCCGACGGCCGCCGCCTGCGCGCGGCCGATTTTGTCGATCCGGCCGAACCTGGGCGCGTGATCGCCATCCTCGGCGACACGAGGCCGTGCGCGCAGGCGGTGGAACTCGCCCGCGGCGCGGACTGCCTGGTGCACGAGGCGACGTTCCTTCATCGGCACGCCCACCTGGCTGCAGCGTTCTTTCACAGCACGGCGCGCCAGGCGGCCGAGATCGCGCGGGAAGCGGAGGCGAAGTTGCTCATCCTCACGCACGTCAGCGCGCGCTACGAGCGCGCGGAGGAGGACGAGATCCTCGCGGAGGCCCGCGCCATTTTTCCCAACACGCTGCTTGCCCACGACGGCATGATCCACGAGATCGCGCGCAGGCCGCGCGGCGAATGAGCCCAACCGCGGCCGCGTCTCCACCCTCTTGACATCTGTCGCCAGCCCTCGTATGATGCCGGTGTACTATTCGACCTAGTACACACGGGACATGAGTCTGTGCTGCCCGCCGCACTCGGGGAGGGATGAGCGCCTTGTGGCTTCAGGTCGATCCGCGATCGCCCACACCGGTGTATCAGCAGATTGTGGACGGCATCAAGGCCGCGGTGGCGGCTGGTTGGCTTCAGCCTGGGGATCGCCTCCCCTCTGTGCGCGATCTCGCCGTCTCGCTCGCCATCAACCACAACACGGTCGCCAAGGCGTACCAGGAGCTCGAGCGCAGCCGCGTGATCGAAGTCGTCCGAGGCCGGGGCACCTTCGTGGCTCAACCGGGGCAAAGGCCGCCGCCAGACGTCGCGGAGCGGATGGACAAACTCCGCGACAGCCTGCGGCTCGCGTGGATTGAGGCGTATCACCTGGGTCTCGAAGAAGCTGAATTCGAGCGGATGTTCTGGCAGGCTCGGGAAGATGCGCGGGGCGGCGAGAGAAAGGAGGAGACGTAATGGACATCATCCTCTCCGTCAACCAGCTGTCAAAGCAGATCCGCGGGCAGACGGCGCTTGCCTGTGCCACGTTCTCGGTCCGCGAAGGCTCCGTCCACGGGATCCTGGGCGTCAATGGATCGGGCAAAACGACGCTTCTGCGCATCATGGCGGGACTCTATCGGCCGGATGGCGGCGAGATCGCCTGGATGGATAGACCCGTAATTCCCTGGAAGGAACCGGCGTGGCGCAGCCAGGTGGCCTGGGTGGATCCGACCGTTTCCTTGCCCGCCCGGTGGGCGCTGAAGGAATGGGAGACCTACGGAGCACGCATGTACGAACGCTGGGATGGCCACCGGTTCCGCAACCTGCTGAGGGGACTCGACCTGCCGATGGACCAGGGCGTCCACAGGTTCTCGCTGGGCATGCGCATGCGGGCGAAGCTCGCGTTCGCGCTCGCGACTCGCCCCCGCCTGCTGCTGCTCGACGAACCGACGACAGGGCTCGATCCCATCGTGCGCCGACAGGTCTGGCAGTGGCTCGTCGGTGAAGCGGCGGAGAGCGGCGCCGCCCTGCTTGTGGCCACCCATGCCATCGACGACGTGGAACGCCTGGCGGACAGTCTCACGGTGTTGTACCGGGGGCGTTCGGTGTGGTCGGGCCAACTGGACGAGGCGAAAGAGCGGTTCGTCAAACTGGTGGTTCGACCGGAAGGTCGTGCTGCGCTCGATGCTTTGGAGGATGTGCTCGGCTGGGAGCGGGATGGCGGCGGTTCCTTCAGCGCCATGGTCGAGCGGGATCGGTTGGACGATGCGCTCGGAAGACTTCGTGCGGCGGGCATCCATCAGGTCGTCATCCAGGAGCGCCTCCCGTTGGACGACTGGTTCCGTCTCCTGATGCAGAAGGAGGGTTGCGCCCGTGATCCAGGCGAAAACGCCTAGCGCCGTGTGGTGGTACGCGTGGCGGTCTCTGCGATGGTGGCTCGTCGCCACGCCGTTCGTGCTCGGGCGAACTTGGCTGTCCACACTTCTCTCCTCAAACGCGCCATACCTGGTGCGCCAGAGTCTTGAGCGCCTAGCGTTGGGACAGCTCCCGTACGAGCTGGACGCCAGCGTGTTCTGGTGCATCGTCCTGGGGATTGTGGGGCTTGCCTCGCGCCGCGGGGAAATGCTTTGCGTCCTCGCCGGCCCGGCGCGACGGCGGGACGTGTACGCCGCGCACGCCTGCCTCACGGGAGGGACCATCGCCGTCAGCCAACTCCTGGTTCTGCTTGGCCTGGAGATCCTGAACGCCAGTCTCGGCGTGCCCGCCAGCCCAGCGCTCCTCGCGCATGTGGTTTTGAAGCGACTGCTCATCTATCTCGCGGCCTGGAGCGTCGGACTGGCGGCGGGCGCGAGCATCACGCACGCGGTGATTGCGTTCTTCTCCGCGCTCGGCGTCTCAGGCTTACCTGCGTACGCAGGCGTGGTCATCGAATACGTGAGCTCCAGGTGGAATGGCCCCCGTCCGTCGCCCCTTTCACACGGCATCATGCAACTGTCGCCCTTCATGCTGCTGGACCGGACCACCGGCGGAGCGCTCGTGGCATATGCCCTATGGTTCGTCGGCTGGACCGCCGCGTGGCTGGCGCTCGGCGCAAAGCTCTTTGATCGACTGCCCCTGGAACACCTGAACGAGGTCTTTCCGTTTCGCATCTATCATCGGTTTTTCGCGCTCGGCATCGCGCTCATCGGAGGGTTTCTCGTGACCACGTGGATCGCGCAGACCATCGGCCTCGGCTTCGGCAAAGCGGCCGCCGCCGAAGCTGTGCTCATCTGGATAGCATCCTGTACGGCCCTGGTTGCAGCGCTGACCCTGCGTGAACGATCCCGCTTAAGGAGGCGAAACCTTTGAACGTGTTACAACTGTTTGACGTCACGAAACGCATCGGGGCGCGCGAGATCGTCCGCCAGTTGAACATGAGCGTCCGCGAGGGCGAGGTGTACGGCTTCCTCGGGCCCAACGGGGCCGGGAAGACCACCACCATCCGCATGATCGTCGGCCTCATCCGGCCGACGCGCGGCGCCATCCACATCTGCGGCCACGATGTGGTCGAGGAGCCCGTGGCCGCCAAGCGGCACATCGGCGCCATTGTCGAAAACCCCGAAATGTACGGCTACTTGACGGGGCGGCAAAACCTGCTCCACTATGCGAGGCTCGCCGGGGTCGATCACGTCGATGAACGCATTCGTCAGGTCGCGAGGCGCGTCGGCCTCGAGGATCGCCTGGACGACAAGGTGAAGCGTTATTCGCTCGGCATGCGCCAGCGCCTCGGCGTCGCCCAAGCCCTCATCGGCGACCCAAAACTGCTCGTACTCGACGAGCCCACCAACGGCCTGGATCCCGCAGGCATGCGCGAGTTTCGCGAACTCATCCGAGCCCTGGCCGCGGAGGGTTTGGCCGTCTTCGTCTCCAGCCACCTGCTCTCCGAGGTCGAGCAGATGTGCGATCGCGTCGCGGTCCTGCAGCAGGGCAGCGTCATCGCCGAGGCGAGCGTCGCCGAACTGCGCACGCGTGCCGGATCGCTCCGCCTCCGCGTGTCGCGGCAGGAAGAAGCCGCGGCGTGGCTCAGGGCGCGGGGCTGGCAGGTCGAATCCGCGGACGGGAGATTGACGGTTGTCGATCTCGACGACCCCGCCGCCGCCAAGTTGATTCGCGAACTCGTCGAAGCGGAGTTCGAGGTCTACGAAGCCGCCCGCACAGGCGGGCTGGAAGCATCGTTTCTGGCCCTCACGGGCGCAGAGTCGGGAGGGAACGCGCCATGACACTGTGGAACGTTGTGCAGAACGAATGGATGAAGCTCGTCCGGCGCAGGCGGTTGACCATCGTCGTGGCGCTCGCCCTGTGCCTCGTGGGTATGTTTGCATTGGGAGAGCATCACGAGAAGCAGATCGTCGCCCGAGTGGCAACACAGGCCCAATCCGCCGATTGGCGGGCAAGCACGCAGGCGGATTTACAAGCCGCGCAGCGAGCGTTGAACCAGATGAGCGGCGCGTCCAGCGGTTCGGTGATGGAGGCGCAGACGAGATCGTCACTGGAACAACGCATTCAGGAAGATCGTTATCGCCTGGCCCACGACGTCGCGCCTCTCGCGCCGAATCTGCTGAACGGCTGGTCGAATACGAGTCAATTTGTGGGCGAGGCGACGAAAACCTTCATCCCGCTCCTCGTCGTGATTTTGGTGGGCGACATCGTCGCCGGCGAAATGACCCAGGGCACCATCAAGCTGCTCGTGGTGCGCCCCGTGCGCCGCCGCACGCTTCTTGTTGGCAAATGGCTCGTGTCCGTCGCCTCATCCGGCGTGCTGGCCTTCCTGCTCTGTTTCGCGTTTTTGGGCGTCGCCCTCGCCGTCGACGGCCCACAGGGAGCGATGCAGCCCGAGTGGCTGAATGTCAGCGTGCGCTTCTTCACGCAGCCAGGCATACTTCAACCTGTGCCCGTCGCCTTGTACGATCACGCCCTGGTCTGGCCCGCCTGGCAGGCGTTTCTCCTGCAGAGCGCGCTCGTGGCCGGCGCCATGATGGCCATGGCCACCATCGCCTTCACCTGTTCCGTGCTGCTTCCGTCCGCCATGGTCGCAACGTCCGCCGCGATGGGCGCCGTGATCATCGGCTTTGTGGTCTCCGCCATGGCTCGCGGCCAATCGTGGGTCAAGTGGCTGTTCACGACGCATCTCAGCCTGTATGGCGATCTCGCCGGGGGAACCGCCTTCACCATCGGCTCTCCCGTCTCGCTCACCGGGGGCGTCGTGGTGCTTATCGCGTGGTCTGTGGTGCTATTGGCCGCGGCCTTCGTCCGCTTCGGCAGGCAGGACATCCTGAACGCGTGACGGCGTCTCGCTCCTCCTCCGTCTGTCGTCCCTTCTTCCAACTTTGTGCCAGGCATCGCGGGGCAATTCTTCAGACCCCTATCGCTCACCGTGTCCTTTTCGCACGTGGCCGCGCTCTTCGTGGCACGCACGTTCACGCCCATGCTCGCCTCGCGGTCAGGCATAGACTCAGAGCCGCGCCGTCAGGGCGGAAGGCGTCAAACCGCGCCGACTCCTGAGAAAAAAGCTGCTCCCGCGCAGCCATGCGCAGGAGCAGCTTTTTTATGGGACGAGATCGACCGGAACGCCCATCGCGCGAACATGGTCAAAGAAGGTCGGGCACGTCTTCGACACGCAACCCGGATCTTCAATCTCGATGCCTTCGGCGCGCATCGCGAGCACCGAGAGCGCCATCGCCACGCGGTGATCGTCGTAAGAGGGCAGGACCGCGGGGCGCGGCGCGCCGGGGTGAATCACCACGCCGTCCTCCCGCTCCTCCGCGCGGACGCCCACGCGGGCGAGGGTCTCGACGATGACCCGGATCCGATCCGACTCATGGTGCCGGATGTGTCCCACCTCGGTGATCTCGATGGGCCCGTCGGCGAACGGTGCGAGGAACGCAAGTGTGAGCGTCTGATCCGACATCTCCTTCATGCTGACGGAGAAGCCGCCGCGAAGCTTGGCGGGGCCTGTTACCTCGATGCCCGCATCCGACGAGTCCACCGTACACCCCATCTTGGCGAGCACATCGACGAAGTGGACGTCGGGCTGGCGCGTGTCGCGCGTCAGATTCGCCACGCGCACCCGCCCGCCGGTCGCCGCCGCAGCGGCGAAGAAGTAGCAGGCGGTCGACGCGTCCGCCTCGATGTCGTAGGCGCGGCCTTGATAGCCCCCCGGCTCGACGGAGATGAGACGGAGCGACTCGTCGGCCTCGACGCGCGCGCCGAACGCCCGCATCATGTCGAGCGTGATGTGCACGTAGGCGTGCTGGACGATGTGATCGACAATCTGCACTCGAACAGGCCTCTCGGCATAGGGGGCCGCGATGAGGACGCCGCTCACGAATTGCGACGATTGCGCGCCAGACATCGGCACGTCTCCGCCCGCAAGCCCCCGCGCCCTGAGGCGAATGGGCAGGGTGTCCGGCCGCTCCAGCGGTTCGATCTCGGCCCCCAGCGCGCCGAGCGCACGGAACAACTCGCCCATCGGGCGCTCGTTCATCCGCCTGCTGCCGCGGATCTCGTACGCACCCTGCGACGCCGCGAGCGCCGCGGTGAGAAAACGCGCCGTCGTGCCGCCCGCACCCGTGTAGACGTGCGCCTCGCGCCGCGGAAACCGCCCGCCGCAGCCCGCGATGCGCACGCGGTCTCCCTCCACCTCAACCTCGACGCCGAGCGAGCGAAGCGCCTCGATGCACCAATACGCGTCATCGCTCCGCAGAATGCCCGAGAGCACCGACTCGCCCTCCGCGATCGCGGCGATGACGAGCGCCCGGTTGGTCACGCTCTTCGATCCCGGCACGCGCACGTCCGCATCGACCGGTGCTCGCACTGGCCCCACCCTGGCGAGCCGGTAGCCCTCAAGCGCCCAGGGCGATCTCGCCTCCAGATCCGCCATGCGCTTTTCCCCCGCCATCACGGCACCCGCCGGATCTTCTCGGCGATGGGCGTGCGGGGTTTTGCCGGTGGCACCTCGGCCGGATAGCCCAATCCGATGATGTTGGCGATCTCGTACTCGTCCGACACGCCGAGCACCTGGCGGGCGTGATCCTGCCAGCCGATGGACGTCCAGCGGATGCCCGCGCCGTTCGCCTCCGCGATGAGGCTCAGATTCTCGAGAAAACACGCGACGGCCATCAGGTTTTCATCCCGCTCGATCTGCGAGGCGCCCCGCTTGCAAAGCACCGCCAGCACCACCGGCGCGTCGCCGAAATTGGCGCCGTGGCGCAGATTCATGCGCGCCTCGTCCCCCACCACGATGATCTCCCAAGGTTCCGTCATCTTGTGGTTCGGCGCGTTGGTCGCCTCTTGCAGCCAGCTCATCCAAGTCGCTTCGTCGATGGGATCCGGCTTGAACTGCTTGATGTGCCGGCGCCCGCGAATCGCCTCCAATACGTCCATCGGTTTCTCCTCCCCTTCGTTCACTGCCGCTTCACTGCGATCCCGCAGCCCGCTTCGGCTTCCGCCACACGGAGAGGTCGCGCCCGAGGATCTCCTCGAGCCGCGCCACATCCGGAGCGAAGAACGCGGTCAGCTCCTCGCGAATGTCGGGCTCCATCTCCACCCGCTCGAGCACCATCGATTTCGCCCGGTTGCCAAGTCGCTCGCGGACCGCGGCCGGAATGAAAGGCTTCACCAGTTCCTTCAAGGCGTTGGGTTTCGAGATGAAGTTGTAGAGCGATCTCGACTTCGGCACCCCGGACTCGTTGTGGCGGATGGAGGTGTCCGGAACAAAGTCGGTGGACACGCCGAGAAACGCGCAACAGTCGCGGACCGCCTGGACCGGATCGCGCGCGAACTCTTCAAACAGGATCACCTTCACCTGCTTGCGCCCGAACACGTCGAGATACCGCTTGACCTGCGCCGCATACAGGCCGACGGCACGATAATACCACAGCGGCTCGTAATGTTGCCGGATCCGCTCCTCCTCTTTGGCGAGCGACTCGCGGAAAGACAGCGTCTCCCGTTCGTCCCGCACCAGGTGCAGGTACGCCGAAAAGGCGCGATCGACAGGATTCCGGAGCATGATGAGAATCTTCGCATCCGGATACCGATGGTAGATGCGCTGCGCCGTGCCGGGATAGAACAGGTAAAACACAGACGCCTCGCCCACGGCCCGCTCGCCGCGGACGCCGTCGAACAAGCGCAGGTATGCGTCCTCGTCGCGGATGGTGTACAGGTTCATGCCCTCGTCGCCCGGGCCTGTGAATCGTTCGGGAAAATCGGGGATGGAGAAGAAGTGGGCCTCTTTCTTCGGCGGTATGTAGATGTCCGGGTGCTGGCTCAGATACCGGTCGAGCGAACTCGTGCCGGACTTCGCCGCGCCGACGATGAAAAAGTTGGGCCGCGCCACGTCCATCCCCTACCTTTCCGCGGCTGCCCGATCGCCCGGGGCTTCCGCCCGCGCGCCCAAGCAACCCTTCGCCTGAAGGTGATGGAGAATGGCCTCCACGCATTCTTTGACGGACATCCGATCCGTCTTCACCACCACGTCCGGGTGAAGCGGAGGCTCGTACGGATCGTCCACCCCGGTGAAATGCTGAATTTCCCCCGCCAGAGCTCGCCGGTACAGCCCCTTCGGATCGCGCGCCTTGCACACCTGGACAGGACAATCGACGAAGACCTCGATGAACTCTCCCGGTTCGAACAACGACCGCGCCGCCTCCCTTTCCCGCCGATACGGGGAGATGAGGCCACAGATGGCGATGAGGCCGGCGTCGACAAACAGCTTCGCCACCTCGGCCGTCCTGCGGATGTTTTCGGCGCGATCCCGCGTCGAGAAGCCGAGATCGCGATTGAGCCCGTGGCGGAGGTTGTCCCCGTCCAACAGGTAGGTGTGCACGCCGCGCTCATGAAGGGCGAGTTCCAGGGCCCCTGCGATGGTCGACTTGCCCGATCCCGACAGTCCCGTCAGCCACACCACACAGCTCGAATGCCCGTTCAGTCGGCGCCTGTCCGCCTTGGTCACCGGCGTCGGCTGCCACACGATGGTGTTCATCGCTCACCCTCACTTCACATGTGTCTCCCCCAACAGACGCTCCATGTGAGCCGCGAGTTTTCCGACGACCTCTTCGCTGGAATACGCCATGGGCACGGGCACCGAAAAGGACTCGCCGCGATCGTACGCGTCCATCATCTCGACGATGGCCTGGGCGATCCCGCCCGCATCCCGCGGGCTCACCACGGGATGGCCGTGATGGCGGAGGATGTCCGCGGCAGTCCCTTCCGTGTCCGTTATCCCTAATATTTTCCTTCCAGCACCCAAATAATCGATGAGCTTCGACGCCAAAAAAGGATTGCGCCCTGTGGCGGATGGCGCGTCGATGAGCAGCAGCACGTCCGCTTGTCGCATGCGCGCGAGGCTGTCGAGATACGACACGCGCCCCTTGCGGATGGGCACGGGCGCGCGCGCCACAAGCGGTTCGAACTTCGACTCGACGTTGCCATAAAACTCCACGGCCACCCGTTGTCGCATCTCCGGGCGCACCTCCAGCGCCTTCGCCAGCCCCACGAGAAACGGTTCCGGCGAGCGCTGCCCGTAGAAGTCGCCGAGATAGGCGAAGACCATCTTGTCCGCGATCTCGGCCGGCCGCTCCACGCGCTCCGGGTAGAGGTCTGGCATGAAGTGGTGAGGCAGGACGATCGACTTCTCCGCGACGGCAAACTGCGGATACAGGTGCACGTACTGCTCGAGGATCTCCCGCGTGGGAAACACCAACGCGTCCGCCTTCGCGACGACCGCGCGCTCGTTCGCCTCGTCAAACGCCTTGCGCCTCGCCGTGCGGCCCGCGTGGTACGGGTTGTGCGCCCAAGGATCGCTGAACTGCGCGATCCACGGGCGGCCCGTCCGAAGCTTCCAGCGCAACGCCAGGAGGTGACTCGCACCCGGCTGCGATCGGCTGTAAAGGAGATCGACAGGGGCGGCCATGCACGAAGGCGTTTGTCTCGCCCACAGCCACGCCTCGTCTGCAAAACGCCCGAGGATCTTTTCCACGGCGCGGCGCGGCTTGTACGCGGATGGCATCCAGGTGGGAAGCCGTTCGACCTCGATGTCGTCCGGGAGCATAAGCGTCGTATCGGTTGACGGGACGCTCGCCGTGACCAGACGCAAATGAAACCAGGTTCTCAGCACCTTGAGCGTCTTCCACACCAGAATCGATTCAGCGTTCAAGACGGGCGGCGCGTGATACGAAATCACCGCAACAGTCGGCTTTCCAGTCGGCAACGGACGTTCCCCCTGTCCGAAAGATACATCCGTAGTATAGCGAAACGCTCCGCTGCCGGAACTCACGCCCGCGGCAGCCACGCGATGGACCCGTCCGGCACCTCGAGAGAAGGCCGTGCGTACAGGTAACCCTGTTGCCATGTGTAGCCGAGTTCAAGGAGGACCCTCAGCGTGACGCCGCCTTGCCAGACTTCACATCCAGGACACGACATCCCGAAAACCTCCGCGCATCAAAGCACGATACCCTTGCGCCGTAGGTTTTCGAGACAATCGGCCAGATACCTGTCGTCGTGCTCCGGGTAGACCGGTGACGACGAGGAATAGCGAGACGGGTCAACGTCCGCGAGCGGGGCCCGCTTCCCGCGATATCGCGGATCGCGCCATGCAGGATCGACCTGATATCCCCGGCGCTCCATTTCGTCCATCACCAGTTGATGGTATTGAACCAAATACTCGTAAGGATGCTGAAACACGTAATTCACCGTCGCGTGAGGCCGATTCCATCCGAGGCCGCGGAGGGCGCAGCACTCGCGATGTTGACCCAAAAGCTGCGCGCGAGGCAGCCTGCGAATCAGCGCTTCATGCCAGAGGCGCACGGCCATGACTTCCCTTCGCCTGGCGGCCATGGCGCTGTTGGGGGGCAATCGCCCTCTCCGACAGCTTACCTGTCCAACCTTGAAATTTTCTTGAGGAATTTTTGAGATTTCGGCGGCCCGCCGTCGAGGCAGGGGGCATCGGGCGATGTCGTCCGGCGGACTCACGCCCCGACGCCGGTCATGGGCTCCTCGGGCGGCCCGGTGCGGGGAAGGTGCCAATTCCAACGGACCGACATGATGCGCAACGCCGCGACCAGAGCAAAAAGCAGGTACTCCTGCCAGGCCGAGCGAATGAGCCCGAGCCCCACCGCGGCGCCCGCGAGCATCGCCCAAATGGCGTAAATCTCGGCCTGAAAGACGAGGGGCTTTCTGGACGCGAGGAGATCGCGGATCAATCCTCCGCCAATGCCCGTCATCAGCGCCGCCACGACCGTGGTCAAAAACGTGCTGTGGGCGCGGTACGCGTACATCGCCCCTTCGACGGCAAACGCGGCGAGGCCGATGGCATCGAAAAAGCTGACGATCCGGCGAAAACGATGCACGAACCCGTACGGCAGGATGAGCACGGCCGTGATCGTCAGGGCGGCCGTCAGAAACAGCACCGGCTGATGCCAAATCTGCGCAACCGGCAGCCCGACGATGAGGTTGCGGATCATACCGCCGCCGAACGCGGCGACAAAGCCAAGCACATACACGCCGAGCCAGTCGTACCGCTCTTCCATGGCGACGATCGAACCGCTCAAGGCGAACGCGATCGTGCCGACGACGTTAAGCACGCTCCATACGATGGGGCATTCCTCCTTGTGCAAGCTGTTGAAGCGCCAGGGAGCGCATGAACCCGGGCGCCCTCAACGCGGAGACATGGCCGCCGCGCCAGCATCCTCGACAAGCAGGTCGACAAACTGCTCCTGAAACAACTTCACACCACGCGCCCGCATCATGGCCGCCAGTTCGGGATCCCACAGGGTCGATTGGAGGCGGCCAAGCTGAGATTTCTCATCTTCCGAAATGGGCGTTCGCCCGGATGACGCGAGCGCTCGGTAGGTCGAGGCGTCGAACCGCCAGGGCACGAACCGCGGGCCATAGCGCTGCCATAGGGACCGTCCGATGCGCAGGCCGCCGAGATCGAAATCCCCACTGTACCAGAGCTCGGAGCCCGCGGACGTGGCGAGATCGAGCAGGCGAAGGACGGCCGCGTTGGGCCATCCGTAGGAACAGACGATGAGGGACGTGGAGCGTTCGGCCAACTCCGCAAAAACCGCGGGATTTTCGACGACCCACACGCGCGGCGGCATCGAATCCAAAGAGACACCTTCGAGCGACGCGAGCGTGAAGGCCATCGGGCCTTCTCGCATCCCCGGCCAGTGGGCGACGTGGACCACGGGACTCACGTCGTCGATGCGAATGCCTGCGCGCTGGTACAGGGCTCGGGCCGCTTCGGACGTGCCCTCGTCCTGGACCGCGCCATCCGCGATGTCGGCGGGATCCGCCTCGTCGTCCGCCCCGCCATACCGCCAGCACAACCACGCGAACAAGGCTCGGCCCGAGGGATTCGGGCGATCGAGCGCGTGAGGATCGCCGAGATAGCGGGCGGACAGAATCGCCAGGCGAACGGGGGGATCTGGCGGCGATTCGAGCGCGCGAAGCACGGGAAGAAGTTCCTCAAGCGGCCTCACCCGGCCCGTTTCCGTAAACAGCTTCTTCCACTCGGCGATGAGTCCCTTCCCCGGCGCCCGCCCTTGCCGCATGGACTGGAGCCAAGGAAGGACGTCGCTGGCCGCCGCCTCCAGATGCGACCAAAAAGCGCGTGCGGCGCGCGCTCGCATCTCCCGCAAATCATTCCGCGTCGGAACGCTGCCGTAAAGGGCGGCAAGCGCGTCGGAGAGTGGGATGGCAAACCTCGACCGCAGGAGTGCCGACTCGAGCTTCGCGAGCGAGACCTTGATACGCGTCTCCCCAAACAGATTGACACCGAGAAGCGCCCCAATGTCCTCTTGCTCCTCCGGCGTCGCATCGGAGAGGGTGACACTTCCTCCCGCGCGCCCGATGATCTCGTATTTTTCCCGCACGGCTTGCCACAACCTCGAGAGTCCGGGTTTCATCAGCGCGGCCCGAATGGCCTCCGTCTTCTCCGCATCGATCATGAAAGACGTACCGCCTCCTCGACCTCGGGATCCAGAAGCACGCGGGTCTGGCCGTTCCATCGGAAGCGAATGAGCGTCACGACATCCGCGTCCTGCGGTCGATGCACCTCGACGATGGACAGCGACGGCACCGTGTCGTAACAGCCCCAAAGCTGTTGACTTGTCATGACAAAGTCGTAGTCCAGCGACACGATGAGCGCGAACATGTCGCGCACGTTGTCGTCGTCCACGCCGGCAAACGCCTCGTCCAGGCAAACGATGCGCGGCGCGTCCTCGCGCGCGTCGCTCAGTCGCGCATCCACCGCGGCAAACAGCGGAATGTACATCGCCATGGCCTTCTCGCCGCCGCTCAGGACGTTGAACTGCGAGTCCGTCAGCTCTCGGCGGGACACCATGCCTGCCTTTCGGTAATAAAGGCGAAACTCAAACCACTGGCGATAGTCAAGCAGATCGTGAATCCATTCGCGGAACGATCCCCCGCCTTCCGCCTGCTGCCGCGCGTACTCGATACGAGCGCGGAAGTGACGGATGATATCCTCCGTTTCTTCCGGCAGCATGAGTTCAGGGCTCTTGCGAAGAAGGCTGACCAGCCGATCGACGTCCATCTCGCCTTCGTCCTGCGCCGGGCGCGGCCGCCACTCGAGCGACAGCACGAACCCGTTTGACGTCTGTCTCTGCGACATAAACCGGTTGATCTGGCGCACCCACGCCTCCGCCCGGTTGATCTTGTCGCGGATGGCCCGGCCGACACTCCGCATGAAGATCTCTTCATACAGCTCTCGCTCGCGATCCTCAATATACAGTCGCTGTTCCTGCTCGACGCGCAACAGGTCCTGCCACAGCGAAAACGGCGTCAAGGGCCGGTTGCGATCCCGCACGGAGCGCACAATCAAACGGCCCAGTTCCTCGTCGTACATCCCCTCGATGGCGTAGTCCACCAACGCGTTGCGCGCTTTTTCGATCTCGTCGCTCATGCGGCTGAGCGCGCTTCCCTCGTTCTCCGAGCCGTAAGGATGCCGGAGTTCGCGGTACAGCACGTGCGCCAAGCGGGTCAGAGCCTGCCTACCCGCGGGTTCGCGCAGATCCTCCGCGACGCCGTCCACAAGTCCAAGCGCCCATTCTCGGGCGAGCGCCTGAAGCGCGCGCTGCACTTCCTCCTCCTGGGCCCGGAGCGCGCGCTGCGCTTGCTCGAGCCGCTCGGTCGCCATGCCCTTCTTCTCGTCGAACGTCTGCCGCGTCCTCCTGAGTTCCTCGGCCCGCTTCCGTAACGCTTCTCTGCGCCCGCGCAGCGCTCGCTGGCGCTCGTACAGGTCGATCACGCCAAGCGCCTTCAGCTGTTCCCTGAGCGCCGCGGCGCTCCGATCCAGGCGTTCTCGCTTTTGCCGAATCTCCAGGCGGTTCTGCCGCTCATCGTCCGCCCGCCCTCGCGCCTCCTTGAGAAAGTTCATCAGTTGTTCCGCTTCGCGGCTGAGGGCGACATATTCCGTTTGCAAGCTGCGAAAAAGATGCAGCTCGTCCCGATACGTCCGCAATTGCCTCCGAGCTTCGACAAAATCGTCGAGCTGCGAACATCTGGTCCATCCAGAGCGCTCCGCCAGCCAGGCCTCTTCGCGAAGACGCCAATCCGCGCGCGCATTCTGATACACCTCGGTCTGCCGCGCAAGGGCCCGAACCGCCTCGTCCAGGCGCAGCTTGGCGCGATCGACCTCGTCCCGTGCCCGGCGCAGGGGATCCTCAGGCGGAAACGCCCTCCACTCCTCGTCGAGCTGTGTGCGATGGCGGCCCGCTGCGTCGATGTCTGCTGCGATGCGCGCGATCTCGGCCTCCACATCCGCAATGGCCGCCTCAAGGGCCTCGATCCGCGCGCGTTTGGTGCGCCGCCTCGCCTCGTAGCCAATCCATTCGGCCTGCGGCTTTTCGTCGACGTGACCCACGAGCGGCCCGATGCGATACCGTCCGTCCGGCGAAACGGCGGCCTGGCCAACCTCCATCTCCTCTCCGATCACGACGGTGCGCAGGGCGTCTTCGATATCGGCAGCCGTGAGCCCAGAACCCTCGGGAACCATCGGCCGCAAAAAGTCGGCGAGCGTGTAACCCCAAAGCGCAGGCCGGGGTGCAATCCACACCTCTTCTTCTCCCGGCTCCACGTCGGGCGGCACGGGCGAGATCCACGCATCGATGAGCCCAGCGGCTTCCAGCGCACGTTCCAAGGCCGCCTGCGTCCTGGGATCCACGCCGTCGTGGAACTCGCACGCCATGTAGAGCGGCGCGCCTACACCGCCCGCCATCTGCCGGCGCTTGCGCGAAGCGGCCCGCGCCTCACTTCGCAATGGCTCAGGATCTTTGCGATCGCGCCACGCTGCGAGCTCCTGCTCCAGCTCGCGCTTCGCCTTAGCGCGCTGTTCCATGGCCGCGCGGAGTTCGGACTGCCGTTCGGTCACCGCCATCACGGCTTCCTCGTGCACCCTGCGGAACGGGCGCATCACGTCCTCGTAGGTCGTCGCCGGATACTCTCGCAAAGCGTACAACGACGCCCGCCATACCTCATCCGTCGCGGGAAGAGCGACAAGCCCTTGATACCAGCGAAACACGGCGTCCTCTTGCGCTTGGATGGCTTCCTCCATCCGACTTTCGGCCGCGCGCAGATTCGCCTCTTCCGCGTCCCGCTGCTTGGCGGCCTCACCCATGGCCCGCTCGACCTCGACCATCCGCTCGCGGGCTTTGAGTTCCTCCTGCCCCAGTGAGATGGCACGTTCCAGGCGCTCATCATGCCGGCTTACTTCGGCGAGCCATTGCCTGAATATCTCGTCGGGGTACACTTCGCCATCGGCACTTGCGTACACGGCGTGCCCCACAAATTCCGCCGCATCCGCAAGTTCCTCCAGCGTCTCCCGCTGAGATGCGATACGCCGAGCCCTCTCCGCCCGTTCGGCCTCGACGCCATCCAGTCGTTCCTCTTTGTCCCGGATCTCCTGCTCGACCTTGCGAAGCGTTTCTTGGGCGCGGGCCTCCTGCTTCGCCAGATCTTCCACCTGCTCCTGAATCCGCTCGAGCTCCTTTTGGATGCCCATCGCCTCGGAATGCTCGAGTGCCTCGAGCTCAGCCTCGGCGCGGCGCTCACCCTCTTGGACCTCCGCCATCTCCCGCTCGAGATCGCCGAGCTGGCGGACGAGATCGCCCAAGTCGTTTTGCGCCGCCTGCACTTGATCCTGCGCTTCGTCCTCCGCCTTCAGCGCCTCATGCGCGGCGCGCGCCCTCTGAAACAGCACGACGCGATTGTAGCGGTCGTACGCGCGGTGCAGCTGTTCCGCGTACGTGCGGTGTTGCACCGTCTCCTCCAGGTTCGCCGCATGCTCATCCAAATCTTCGAGCATATTGGCGAGCGACGCGAGCTCTTCTTCTCCGACGGGAGGAAGCGCGCTGTACAGCGTCTCGTACATGGTGGACGGTTTGAATTCCTTGGACAGCTTCGGCGATCGGACCTGAATCATGAGGTTCAGAAGATCCTCATATGCGCTGATGTCGCGGTAGCCGAACAGCAGCCGGTTGACGAGGGCCTGATACTCCTCTTGCGACCGCACCACCTGGCCACCCTGTCCCAACACCTCGCTCAATCTTGCCTGATCCAGGGGGTATTTCTGGCCCTCTTTGAGATAGAGCGATTCGTCGTACAGGACCAAATCCTTGCCCACCCGGCGTCCATCGGTGACGGCAAACCCCCAGAACTGCACCGAGGCGCGCCCGCGGGTCGCTCGCAGCCCGATCCCGACGGTCACATAAGCCGCCTGAACTCCCTCGCCGCGCACAAACTCGAGCCACAGGTAGCCAATCCGATCCTGCACTCCGCTCTGATCGTCCCCGAGCAAGTAGAACTCGATCTTGCGGTCCCGCGACCCGAATGGATCGAGCCGCACCGGCCGCTTGTCGCCATCCAGGACGAGCGGCAGAAGCGACTGCATGGTGACGGACTTCCCGGCGCCGTTCGGACCGCGCAGCAACAGTCGGCCGTGATCGAACTCAAGCACCTCGTCATCGTACAACCAGAAATTAAACAGTCCCGCTCGGGACAATCGGTATCGCTCCGGCATGAGCCCCCTCCTCTTCGTGGCCATCGGTCATGTACGCGCCGACGTAGCGCGAAAGCGCGGGAAGAAGCCACACGTCCGCGCCGTCCCAATGCACGAACCGCCATTCTGCCATCGTCGTGAGCAAATCGCGCGTCAGGGCTGCAATGCCCTTCTCGCGGAGCTCCTTGGACCAGCGGGCGGCGTGTCGCTCGCGAAGTTCCATCACGACCGCCTCCAGCCCCGTGAGCGGCATGTGGTATCGCCCGTCGTCAGCCGGCGTGATGGAAGCATCCCCTGCGCGCACGCGTTGCACCAGCGCATGGGCGACCAAGAGGCATACGTCCGACAGCGTCGAGTCCCCTGGGAACAGCTCGAATTCGCTGGTCGATTCGGTCCAGGTGAAAAGGAGGCCCTCGCGGAACCGCCTGCCCACGAGCCCCGTCGCCTGCTCGATGCGGTCCACAAGGAAACTCCGCTGCGTCTGGACGTATCGCCGCTCATCGTCCGAGAAATCCGCGTCGTACACGACCGGCTCCACGAGAAACCTTCGAATCACGCGGTGTCGTCTGTGCGCCGCGGCCCACGATTCGAGCTCGGTCGATCCGTCCGCGCCGATGAAAGTGTCCGCCTCGTACAGCTCATCAATGGTCTGATAGGACGCAAAGTCGCGCGGAAATCGGTTCATCACGTAGCGAGAGACGCGCGTCGCCTCGTACAGCACGTTCTGGTTCTCATCGCGCGCCCACCCCATCTCTTCGCCGTCGACCGCCTGAAGCACGCCGAGATCGCGCAACTTTTTCAGTGCGCGAACCATGGACAGGCGATGCTCATAGCTCGTCCAGTCGAAGTGAACGCCGTTCCTCAGCGCCTCCTCACCGATGGCGTCGATGAGATCGGACAATAGAAACTGTTCGTCGCGCTGGAGTCCCTCGAGGAACCAGAGCGCATAGGCAAACAGCGCATAGTCGCGCGGGTGAAGAAACTCCGGGATCCGCATCCACGGCTGATGCACAGCCGGCTGCTTCTCGAGTTTGGCCATCTCCGTGGTCACGACCAGAGCCCAGCCCGCCATCCGTTGAAACCATTGGCGCAACGCGTCCTGGTGACGATAGATCAGCCGATACTCTTCCGGTTGCCCCTGTTTCGTGACCCAGGGTCGCGACAAGAGGATGCGGGCCGCCTCCTGGAGTTCGGCGCGCTCATCGCGCAAACGCGTTCGCCTCACGGTCCTTCCCTCCAGATATGAAAGCGAAAATTGGGCATTTCCATCTCACCGTCCGGGAAGGAAATGCGGTGACGATCTCCCTTCGGCGGAAGTTCGACGCGAATTTGAAAACCCTCCGCATGGCGGAATCGGTGATTGGGTCTCGCCAGCGCCCGGCTGATCCACTGCAGCAACAGCTGGCGATCTTCAAGCTCGAGCTGCTCATAATCCGAAATGGCAAACGTCCCTTCCCGGAGCCACCTGCGCTCGAGGTCGCGCGCGCTGGCCTGCGACGCGCGCCACGCCTCCATGGCCCTGGCCTTTTGAACCGCGCGATCCCGGACGGGCGAGATGGCCAGTCGCTGCCGCGGCCCGCGCGTTTTGGGCGACAGCGCGCGAAACAAGGGAGTCTCCTCCCACATGGAGCAATCGGCCGAGTCCGTCGATCGCGGCGGTTCTCCCTGAAAGTGGCGCGGCACGTACAGGCCAAAGACGACCGCTCCTAGGCGGTGGGCGTCCTCTATGGAGTCCAGGCGCATGAACCACTGCGCGAGGTAAGCAAGATCGCGTCTCCGGCTGACCCCGGCGCGCGCCTGCTCTTGCAGCGCCAGCGCCTGCCGAACCACGCGGCCGATGGCCTCTTTCGTCGCCCGTTCCAGTTTCACGACCTCGCTCTCGTCGCTGTCGGAACCCAAGAACCAGGCCACAAACGAAGCCCACTCCTCCCGGTGCGCGGCGATGCGCTCGTCGAAATCGCGCGCATCCTCCAGATTCGGAATCTCCATTTCTCCGCGTGTGACGCGCTCAAGAAAAGCCTCAACCGTTTCGGCAGGAAGCGCCCGAAGCATGCCTTCGATGTGCGCGCCGAACTGTTGCAACCCGAGCGCAAACCGCTGAAGATAGCGGCGCAAGTCCTCTTTGAAGGTGAGAAACGCCGCCGTCTGCATGAGGGCTTCTGCCTTGGTGCTTGAGATCTGCGCATAGTAGTCGACGGCGTTCTCGTGCAGCTTCCGAAATCGGTCCTGGAGTTCCTTCCACAGCGCGAAGGCCTCGGCGGGAGGCATCTGTGTGCCGCGATCGCGCACGTCTCGCAGGCGTTGCAGAATGGTTTCGAGCGGCCCGGCGTCGAGTTCGCCGCCATATCCCTGCACCCGTTTCAGCGATTCCAACAGTCGCTCGATCTCGACCGCCGCCGCGGTCATCTGATATCGAAATCGCCTTTTCTTGAATTCCTCGATGCTTGTGGATTTGGCCTTGTCTTGTTGACACTCCAGGTTGCCCCACTCGTGCAACACCTGGAGATCCTGTTCGCACTGCTCCAGGGTGTAGTCCTGGATGAGGCCCGTTTCGAGCACGGCGCCGTGAACGTCCAAGGGGCGAAGCCAGTAGCGAAGCTTCATGTGATTTTCATAGAAAACGCGCATGATCAGACGATAACGCGAAACGTTCTCCGCGTTGAGGTATTTGAATTCGGACAAGGGCTTCAGATGTTCTGGGCCGATGTTTGGCAAACGCTCACCCCCAAGGGGACGGGCTCCATCCACCATCCTTGCCTCACATCTTACCTCATTCCCGAGGACATGGAGCGAACGGGTTGTCCGGAAAGCGGTGAGGATGAGAAAACGTTTGGCTCCGTAACAACGGGCGCAGGCGTAAAAAAATCCCGCCCCCACGCGAGGATCTGTGGGGCGGGATGCCTAGAAAACGCAAACCGCGTCAGCGCGACGCCTCGAGCGCCTGGATGACAGCTTTTGCAGCGCTGATCCCGGACTGCGGGTTTTGACCGGTGATGAGGTTTCCGTCTCGTTCGACGTGATCGGCCCACATCGGCTGAGCCACAAACTGCGCGCCTAGCTCGCGCAACTTCGTCTCCAACATAAAGGGAACTTTGTCGTCGAGCTTGACGGCCCGCTCCTCCTCGTCCGTGAAGGCCGTGACTCGTTTGCCCTTGACGAGCGGCTCGCCGTTCGAAAGCCGCACGTTGACCAATCCAGCCGGACCGTGGCATACGGCTGCGACGACTTTGCCGGACTCGGCGAACGCGCGTATGAGCGCCTGCAGTTCGGCGCTGTTTGGAAAATCGAACATGGTGCCGTGACCGCCGGGCAGGAAGATGGCGTCGTAATCCGAAGCCGACACCTGCGAAAGAGGAACGGTCTGCTTCAGAACCTCGACGGCCTCGGGCCATTGATGGAGTTCGCCGTTTTGGACGCTGCGCTCGTCGATGGGCGCTTGCCCTCCGCGCGGGCTCGCCACGGTGATGTCGTAACCAACCTTCTTAAACTCGGTGTACGGTTCGGCGAACTCGGACAACCAAAGACCGGTCGGATGTCCGTCGGTCATCTGATCCGCGCTCGTGACGACCATGAGGACCTTCTTGGCCATCTCGCTCACCCTTCCGTTTTTATAGTCGATTACATCTTAGAAGTTTTTCTTTCTGAGTGCAAATCGCGCTGACCGTCTCAGGGTGACCGAACGGAGAGCGGCTGATGCGAGTGATGCCCAGCCGCTCTCTCCTGGACGCATGCACCGTTGCACCACCTCGTCGAAAGGCAACGCAACCATCCGCCAGACCTCAGCGCCGTTGGCGGGCGGATGGTGCCACCACCGACATGCCGAAGCCCCGCCCATCGGGCGGGGCAGGGGCCCTGACGAGTAGCGTATCGGCGCGTGGGCCGTCAATCTTTCGCGAACGATCTCTGCACCTTTTTTCCATCATAGGTGAAGGTCACATCTCGCCCTTCGACGACGGTCTGCAGGTGTACCGGCCGCCCCCACAGGCGGTAGAAGTAGGGCAGGGTTTTTTCAAGATGGCGAAGGTCCAGCTCCATGCCCTCGTACGCGTGTCGAATGAGCAATTCCCCGTTGCGCCGGTAGTCCCCGTCCTCGACGTACAGGACTGGGATTCCGCCATTGATCCGCGAGGCGACGAGCGCGTCTCGCACCTTTTCCCAGTCTTTCTCCACGACGCGCCAGTCGTTGCCGACCTTCTGATAGACGTACAGGTCCAGTTTCTCGATCAGGTCTTTGGTCAGATAGTTGCGCAAGAAGGAGACGTCCGTCTCGACTTCGCGAACCTCGAACATCTTCTCCCGGCCTTCCCCAGGGCGCCTGCCGTAGCGCTCCTGTTCTTCCTTCGTCGGCTCGTTCCACCGCCGCTCGATGTCTTCCCAAATGGCGAGACCCACGTGATACGGATTGATGCTGGTCCGCGAGGGCAGAACGACGCCCGAGTGCATCTTGGCGAACTCGACCGCCTCTTCGTCCGACAGATCCATCTCGCGCATGATGCGCAAGTGCCAGTAAGTCGCCCACCCTTCGTTCATGATTTTCGTCTCGAGCTGAGGCCAGAAGTAGAGCATCTCCTCACGCAGCATCGAGAGAATGTCCCGTTCCCACTCTTCCAACGCATCGCTGTTTTCAATGATGAACAGCATGACGTCTTTGTTCAGGATGCGCGTCGGGATGAACTCTTCCGCTGGTTGGGGCAGCGGGCCGTCGAGTTCAAACAGATCGTCGTACGGCCCTGGTTCCCGCACCTTGCGCGTCGACTGCGGGCGTTGCCCGAGGCGCTGGCGGTACATGCGCTCCTTGGAGGCCCGCCGGGCATTGCGCCCTTCTTCCGAAGGATCGACATGTTCGGCGATGGCGAGGCCGGCGTCCAGCAACTCCTCGACGTGCCGCCGGCCGTGTTCGAGTTCATAGTGATAGATGCGCTCGGCGCTCGATGCCATACGTTCAACCATATCGCGGGACGTATGGCGGAACGCCGCGTTGTTCTTGAAGAAATCGCAGTGACCGAGCACGTGAGCGCACACGGTCTTGTTTTGCAACAAGGTGTTCCCGTCCAACAAAAAGGCATAGCATGGATTGGAATTGATGACAAGCTCATAGATTCGGCTCAAGCCGAGATCGTAATCCAGCTTCATCCTGTGGAACGTCTTTCCAAACGACCAGTGGTGGAACCGGGTCGGCATTCCGTACGCCCCAAACGTGTACAGCACGTCGGCCGGGCAGACTTCGAATCGCATGGGATAGAAATCGAGCCCGAACGCCCGAGCGAGATCCATCATTCGCTCAATGGAGCGCTCGAGCTCCGCCAGTTCCTGCTGGGTCATGCGCTCTTCACCCCTTGCTGCTGCGAAAAGAAGTGGCGAAGGGCACCGTAGATCTCCGACTTATCCCGAATCACGTAGGTCCGGAAGCGCGGAATTTGCAGCTTCCCATACGCACTCATCAGGGTCGAGGAACGAGAGTACTGGTTGACCTCCGCATACCCGAACATGCGGGACACGCTCGACAGATCCTTCACCAGTTGAACACACTTTTCATTATCCGACGTGAGATTGTCGCCGTCCGAGAAATGAATCGGATAGATGTTGTACCGCTCGGGCGGGTACTCGCGATTCACCATGTCCAGGGCGTATTGATACGCGGACGAACAGATGGTGCCTCCGCTCTCGCCCTTGGTAAAGAAGTACTCCTCGTCGACCTCGTGCGCCTCGGTGTGGTGCGCGATGTACCGGATCTGCACGTTCGCATATTTGGTGCGCAAAAATCGCGTCATCCAAAAGAAGAAGGTCCGCGCACAGTACTTTTCAAATAGGCCCATCGATCCCGACAGGTCCATCATGGCGAGGATGACCGCATTCGAATCGGGTTTGACAATGGTCTCCCAAGTCTTGTACCGCAGGTCGTCGGGCGTGATGACCACGCGATCGTCCTTCTTGGCGTGGCGCAGGGCCTGAAGCAGCGTCCGCTTTTTGTCGATATTCGCGGTGATGCCCTTCTTGCGCACGTCGCGAAACTCCACGGTGTCGACGACCATATCCGCTTCGTCCTTTTCCGCGAGGTCGGGAAGTTCAAGTTCGCGGAACAACTCCTGCTGGACATCCTCCAGCGTGACTTCCGCCTCGGCGTAGTCGACGCCCGGCTCCGAACCGGCTCCCTCGCCCTGACCCGGACCGGGTTGCCCATCGGCGTCCGGCGGGCCGCGGGCGACGTGGTCGCCCACGGCGGTGTCGCCGGAGCCGCTGCCGACGTGCTTTCCTTTCTGAAAGTTGTACCGAATGCGATACTCCTCGAGGGACCGGATGGGAATCTTGATAATCTGCTTCCCGTCCGACATGATCAGGCTCTCATCGCTGACGAGATCGGCGAGATGTTCGCGAATCGCCTCGCGCACCTTTTCACGATGGCGCTCTTGATCGATGTGCCCTTTGCGGTGGAGTGACCAGTCTTCGCGTTGCAGTGTGAAGTCGACCATGGTCTCCCCCTCCTGTCAGCGGTTGAGCAGGCTTCCGGTGTAGCGCAGGAGCTCATTGGCACACACGGGGCAATACCCGTGCTCGTCGATCAGTCGCCGCGTCACCTCATTGATCTTTTTCAGCTGCTGCTCATCCGGCGTCTTGGTGGACGTGGTGATCTTCACGACGTCCTTCAAATCGGCGAACAGCTTCTTCTCAATGGCCTCGCGCAGACGCTCATGCGAGTGATAGTCAAACTTTTTGCCGCGGCGCGCGTAGGTCGAAATCCGGATGAGGATCTCCTCGCGAAAGGCCCGCTTGGCATTTTCGGAGATGCCGATTTGTTCTTCGATGGATCGCATCAACTTTTCGTCCGGATCCATCTCCTCCCCGGTCAACGGATCCTTGATCTTTTGCCAATTGCAGTACGCCTCGACGTTGTCCAGGTAGTTGTCGAGCAGGGTCTTCGCCGACTCTTCGAAAGAGTAGACGAACGCCTTCTGCACCTCGGTCTTGGCCATTTCGTCGTACTCGCGCCGCGCCATGGCCACGAAGTTCAACAGGCGCTCGCGGTCTTCCGGCGTGATCGACGGGTGTTGGTCCAGCCCGTCCTTGATGGCGCGCAGCACGTCGAGCGCGTTGATGCACTGCGTGTCGCGGCGGATGAGCGCAGTCGAGATCCGGTTGATGATGTAGCGCGGATCGAGGCCGCTCATGCCTTCGTCGGGGAACTCGGCTTTGAGCTCCTTGACGTCGGAATCTTTGAGACCCTCGACGGCCTGGCCGTTGTACAGATACAGCTTCTTCATCAGGTCGACGCCCTGCTTCTTCGACTCCTTGAGGCGCGTGAGAATCGAGAAGATGGCCGCCGTGCGCAGCGCGTGCGGCGCGATGTGGACGTTTTTGAGATCGCTCTGCTGTACCAGTTTCTCGTATATTTTGACTTCATCGTCGACGCGCAGGTTGTACGGAATCGGCATGACAATCATGCGCGACTGGAGCGCCTCGTTCTTCTTGTTGGCGATGAACGACCGGTACTCGGCCTCGTTCGTGTGGGCGATGATCATCTCGTCGGCGGAGATGAGCGCAAACCTGCCCGCTTTGAAGTTCCCCTCCTGCGTCAGGCTGAGGAGATGCCAGAGAAATTTTTCATCGCACTTCAGCATCTCCTGGAATTCCATCAGGCCGCGGTTCGCCTTGTTCAGTTCCCCGTCGAACCGATACGCCCGCGGATCGGACTCGGAACCGTATTCGGTGATGGTGGAAAAATCGACGCTGCCCGTGAGATCGGCGATGTCCTGCGATTTCGGATCGGACGGGCTGAACGTGCCAATGCCGACCCGCCGCTCTTCCGAAAACACAATCCGCTCCACGGGCACGTCTTCGATCCGTCCCCCAAACTCCTCATCCACCCGCAGTCGGCAACTCGGGCAGAGATTGCCTTCGATCTTCACGCCGAACTCCGCCTCAAACTCCGGCCGGAGCTCGTTGGGGATGAGGTGAAGCGGCTCTTCGTGCATGGGACATCCCGCAATCGCGTACAGCGCGCCTTCCGATGTGCGGGAGTACTGTTCGAGCCCTCGCTTGAGCAGCGTCACGATGGTGGACTTGCCGCCCGATACGGGGCCCATGAGGAGCAGGATCCGTTTCCGGACGTCCAATCTCCGCGCCGCCGCGTGAAAATACTCCTCCACGAGCCGCTCGATGGTGTCCGAGAGTCCAAAAATCTCCTTTTCAAAGAACTTGTAATGCGGTTTCCCGTCGGCATCCGTCTCCACGCCAGCGGCGACAATCATATCGTAAATGCGAGCGTGAGCCGTTCTCGCGATGTTGGGATTCTGACGCACGAGTTCCAAATAGTCTGCGAATGTGCCTCGCCAGCGAAGTGCTTCCTCCTCCGCGCGATACGAGCTCAGGCGTTCCATGAAACCCATGATCCCATCCTCCTTGCGATACGGATGCACGCCTTCTCGTCTAAAGCGGTGAGTGACAGGAGGCTTTTTCTCATCCTATGAGCGAGGAGCTTTTCCACATACCCGCACCGCTCGGTTTGGGCGCATCCGACGGTCAATTCCGCACTCGCCCAAGGGCATGAGAAAAGCCGGCGGGTTCACCACCGGCTTGGCTTCTGCGATCCGCCCTGATGGGAGCGTTCCACATCACATCGAAAGGCTCGTCATGTCAGACCAAAGCTCGCGTTCGGCGCTGTCGGGATCGTCCTCGACACGAGGGGCCTCGTCGAAGATGAGCGTGGAGCGGCGCTTGGGATCGTACGTGGGCCACTCGGGAAGGTTCGGAGCTTGCGGACTGCCGCTGCGGACAAACGCCACCCAGGCGGCGTGCATCGCATCGGACACGTCTGCGTGCGTCGGACGCTCGCCGATCAGCGCGCGCGCGGACGGGTGCGCGTAGGTGCCAAACACGAAAGGAATTTCGAGCGCGTGAGCAGCCCCGAGGCGGCTCGGCCTGTAGTCAAATCGATACAAGTACACGGGCGCGTACTCGCTCTGGATTTCCGCCGCGCGGATGGTGGGATACGTGAAGGTGCGCATCGAGGCAAACCGGACAAGCCACGTCAACAACTCGTCCCCTGTCCGGCCGTCCACGTAATAGTCCCGCGCGCGATCCGTCAACGGCCCCCACATCCGATCCACCCGTGCAATGCGTTCCTCGTCCGAAAGCGCCCGCCATTCTGATTCGCGAGCCACCCACAGCATCAACTCTTCCCGATTCGACCCTGCGAGCGTGGGCACGTGGGCCGCGTGCCCGTCGCGCAGCGCGTCCCAGAACGACTGGGTGAGGGTCACGCCGTCCAGCACCGGGCGCAGGTTCAGACCGTCGCGCGCAGGTATGCGGGCCGCGGCCGAGACGAGATCGGCTGCAGGCACATCGAACAGTCGCCGCCAAGAGGATGGGCTCAAACCAAGCGCATCGAGCAGTTGCGCGGTAAACCATTCCGCCGATTCCGGCGTGCGATACTGAAACGGAATGCCGCTCTGCAAAATGGCCTGCTGGAATAGACCGCGCGCGGCTTCTGTCACCAGAAGCGTGCCGACGCTCCATGCGCCTGCCGACTCCCCCGCCACGGTCACCCGATTCGGATCTCCGCCGAACGCCTCGATGGTATCCCGCACAAAGGTGAGTGCGGCAATCTGATCGAGGATTCCGGCGTTCCCGGAACTTGCGTACGCCTCGCCGCCCAGGTGCGCAAGATGCAAAAAACCGAGCGGCCCCAACCGATAGTTGAGCGTCACCAGCACCACGCCGTCCCGCGCGAACGCGCGCCCGTCGTACCAGGGAGACTGGCCGGATCCGAACACATATGCTCCGCCGTGAATCCAGACCATGACCGGGTGACCCGTTCCCTCGGCCGGCGCGTACACGCAAAGGCGCAGGCAGTCTTCCGACTGCGCGAATCCATCGACGGGATTGAGCGGATTCGCGACCTGAGGGCAGATGGGCCCATACGCGCGGGCATCCAGTACGCCCGTCCACGGCTCGACCGGCTCCGGCGGAAGAAAGCGCCGCTCGCCCTGCGGCGCCCGGGCGTACGGGATCCCCAAAAACGTGCGGACCCCCTCTTCCTCGCGTCCCAACACCTTGCCGTACCTCGTCTCGACGATCACGTCCATGCGCTTCGCCCCCTACCCCGTTGTTCTGACACTTCCACCGTAGCGCAGTTGGAGGGGAAGGCCAAGAGACGGATCGGCTTGTTCTGTGGTCACGGTCGGACAATTTCCACAAGGGCGTCGACGAGATGGCGCTGCCACACGCCCCAGATGTGATTGCCAGGCCCGGTGTGATACGACACCTCCGCGCCGCGATCGATCAGGATATCCCGCATGGCCTCGTTATAGCTCCAAAAGTCGAAGACGCCGCTCGGCGTGTTTGCCTGCCGCTCGTCCTCGCCGATGAACATGTAGGCGTAGAGACGTGATAGATCGATGGCATCCGCCACGCGCCGCTGATAAGGCGGGAAGAACGCGCCGGAAAACAACATGACCCGATGGAACCACTGAGGGTACTCGAGCACGAAGCTGAGCGTCGCCACCGCGCCGAGGGAAATGCCGGCCATATAGCGGCGGCCATCGTCCATGGGATAGCGCTCGTCGAGAAACGGGATGCATTCGTCCGCGACGAACTGCAGATACTCGCGGTGGCGCGCGCCGTCAAAGGCGTAGTCGTCCCGCCGCCGATCCAGATTGACGGCGATCCCGACGATGTAACAGGGAGCGAGCCGGCCGGCCAGGATGGCCTCGTGCGCTTGCGTGGCGACGCGCCCATGGGTAAAAAACTCAATTCCATCATGACAATACACAACCGGAAGCGGACGCGTTCCAGCTCCAGGTGGCACGAACACCTTGAGCACACGTTCTTCGCCGAGCGCGCGACTGCGGAGGGTATGCGTCTCCACTTTCCTCGTGGACGCTTGCAAGGAAAACCACCTCCAACATACGATGGACGAGATCGCCACAGGCATCGCCTTGAAAGCGCTACAACCTTCTGTTCTAATACGGACAAAAGGTTATTCTATAACAGAACTTCACTCGAACTGCACCGTGGCTTTCGCAGTACATGTCTTGGTGTATTATAATGTGAAGCGACCTGTATTACTAACGTGAAGATGAGGTGACCATGTTGAGCCAGGTGGTTGCTCGTTTTGAGATCCCGTATGTCCAGGTCCTGGACGAGAACGGGAACGTCGTGAACCCTGACCTGGTCCCCGGTCTATCGGATGACGACCTGCGCGAGCTGATGAAGCGCATGGTGTTCACCCGCATCTGGGATCAACGCGCCATTCGCCTTTCCCGCCAGGGGCGCTTGGGATTTTATGCGCCGGTTTCGGGACAGGAAGCGTCCATGATTGGCAGCGAATTTGCCACCAAGAAAGAAGACTTCCTGCTTCCGGGCTATCGGGACATCCCGCAGCTCTACTTCCACGGGTATCCGCTTCACCAGCTGTTCCTGTACTCCCGCGGCCATCAGCTCGGCGGCAAGGTACCCGAAGGGGTCCATTGTATGGTGCCGCAGATCATCATCGGCGCGCAAATCGTCCAGGCCGCCGGTGTTGGCCTCGCGTTCAAGCTCCGCGGCGAAAAGCGCGTGGCAGTGACGTACACGGGCGACGGCGGCACGAGCCAGGGCGACTTCTACGAAGGCATGAACTTCGCCGGCGCCATGAATCTGCCGGTCGTGTTCTTTGTCCAGAACAACCAGTACGCCATTTCCGTGCCTCGCGAGCTTCAGACCCGCGCGCAGACTTTGGCCCAGAAGGCCATCGCGGCCGGTATCCCGGGCGTTCAGGTGGACGGCATGGACGTGCTGGCCGTGTACCACGTGATGCATGAGGCCGTCGAACGCGCCCGCAACGGCGAGGGGCCGACCATGATTGAGGCGGTCACGTTCCGGTATGGTCCTCACACCATGTCCGGTGACGATCCGACCCGTTATCGCACGAAGGACGTGCAGGAAGAGTGGGAGAAAAAGGACCCGCTCATCCGCTTCCGCAAATTCCTTGAGGAAAAGGGACTTTGGTCGGAAGCAGAGGAACAGGCCGACATCGAAGAGGCGAAGGAGATCGTCAACAACGCGCTCAAAGAGGCGGACGCGGCCGAGAAGATGACCATCCCCGGCCTCATCGACACCATGTTCGAGGAACTCACCCCGACGCTCAAGCGTCAACGCGCGGAATTTGCTGGCGAGGAGGCGAACTGACATGGCGCAAATGACGATGATTCAGGCGATCACGCACGCCCTCGATCTCGAGTTGGCGCGCGACGAGCGCGTGCTCGTCTTCGGCGAGGACGTCGGCAAAAACGGAGGCGTGTTCCGCGCAACCGAAGGTCTGCAGCAGAAATACGGGCCCAACCGCGTGTTCGACACGCCGCTCGCCGAAAGTGGCATCATCGGCCTGGCGAACGGCCTTGCCATTCAAGGATTTCGCCCCGTGCCGGAGATTCAATTTTTCGGCTTTGTGTTCGAGGCGTTCGACCAGATCGCGGGCCAGCTGGCGCGCACGAGGTACCGCACGGGTGGCCGCTACACGGCGCCGGTGACCATTCGCTCTCCGTTCGGCGGTGGCGTGCACACGCCTGAAATGCACGCCGATTCGCTCGAGGGCTTGTTCGTGCAGACGCCCGGCATCAAGGTCGTGATCCCCAGCACGCCATACGACGCCAAGGGACTCTTGTTGTCGGCCATTCGCGATCCCGACCCGGTCATCTTCCTGGAACACATGAAGCTGTATCGCTCGTTCCGCCAGGAGGTTCCCGAAGACGACTACACCATCCCGCTCGGCGTCGCAAACGTGGTTCGGGAAGGCAAGCATGTCACCGTGATCGCGTACGGAGCCATGGTGCACGTGGCGCTCAAGGCGGCGGAACAGTGGTCGAAGGAGAAGGGTCTCGAGGCCGAGGTCATCGATCTGCGCACGGTGAACCCCATCGATATCGACACCATCGTGGCCTCCATCAAGAAGACGAATCGCGCCATCGTCGTCCAGGAGGCTCAGCGCTCGGCAGGCGCTGCGGCCGAGATTATCGCGCAGATCAACGAAAACGCGATTTATTACCTTGAAGCGCCGGTTTTGCGGGCGACCCCGCCCGATACGGTCTATCCGTTTGGTATGATCGAGGACGAGTGGCTGCCGACGCCGGAGTACGTCCTCGCGACGCTGGATAAGGTCATGAGCCTATAACCCTGGAGGTGACACCATGGCGGTCGTTGAATTTCGCCTGCCTGAGCTGGGCGAAGGCCTGCACGAAGGCCGCATCAGCAAGTGGCTCGTCAAACCGGGCGACACTGTCCAAGAAGATGATCCGATTGCCGAAGTTGAGAATGACAAGTCGCTCGTCGAGCTCCCCTCGCCGGTAAGCGGCAAGGTGAAAGAGATCAAGGTGTCTGAAGGCACCACCTGCGTGGTCGGAGACGTACTCCTGACGTTTGAGGTGGAGGGCGACGCCCCCGCCGCGGCGCCGGACGAAAAGCCGACCGACAAAAGCGCGCAAAAGGCGGAAACGGACGCGCACGAAAACGCAAAGGCGGATGCGCCGCGCGAGGCCAAGGAGACGTCCGCGGCCCAGGCGGACGCAAAGGAATCTGCGGCGCACGAAGTGCTTGCGACGCCAGCCGTTCGCAAATACGCGCGCGAACAGGGCGTGGATATTCGCACCGTCAAAGGCACCGGCAACCACGGCAAGGTGACCAAGGAAGATATTGATCGCGCCAAGGCGGGTGGCATAGCGACCCAGGAGCCCGCGGAAGAAAAGGCGGCTCCTTCGGCACCGGCACAGGCGCCGGCGGCCTACGGCGAGGAGTACGAGGAACGCGTCCCCATGCCGATGATCCGGCAGGCCATCGCCCGCGCCATGGTGAAGTCGAAGTACACCGCGCCGCACGTGACGCTCATGGACGAAGTGGACGTGACGGAGCTCGTCAAATTGCGCAACGAGGTCAAGCCCATCGCGCAGGAGCGCGGCATCAAGATCACCTACCTGCCGTTCATCGTCAAGGCGCTCATCGCGGCGCTTCGCACCAAGCCGCAGCTGAACGCGTCGTACGACGAGGAAAAGCAGGAACTCGTCATCAAGCACTACTATCACATCGGCATTGCAACCGACACCGAACGCGGACTGCTCGTGCCTGTCGTGCGCCACGCGGACCGGAAGAACATTTGGACCATCGCCCAGGAGATCAACGACCTGGCGACGCGCGGACGCGCCGGCAAACTCAAACCCGAGGAGATGAAGGGCAGCACCATCTCCATCACCAACATCGGATCGGCGGGTGGCTTGTTCTTCACCCCCATTATCAATTACCCTGAAGTTGCGATTTTGGGCGTCGGCCGCATCACAGAAAAGCCAATCATCAAGAACGGCGAATTCGCGGTGGGCCAGATGATGTCCCTGTCGCTCAGCTTCGACCATCGCGTGATCGACGGCGCGCTCGGTCAACAGTTCATCAATGACATCAAGCGCTTGCTTGAAAATCCGCGCTTGTTGCTCCTGGAGGTGTGACGGATGGTAGTCGGAGATATTGTGGAGGAAGTTGAAGTCTTAGTCATTGGCGCGGGCCCCGGCGGCTATGTGGCCGCCATTCGCGCGGCTCAACTCGGCAAGTCGGTCACCATCGTGGACAAGGCCGAACTGGGCGGCGTGTGTTTGAACCGCGGCTGCATCCCGTCGAAGGCGCTGATCTCGGCCGCCCACCACTACGAGGCGGCCAAGGAGTCGCCTTTCCCCGGCATCCAGACGACGGCAACGTTCGACTTCAAAAAGGTCCAGGAATGGAAGCAGTCGGTCGTCGATAAGATGACCGGCGGCGTGCAGCAGCTCCTCAAGGGGAACAAGGTCAACGTCATCCATGGAGAGGCCTTCTTCACGAAGCCGAACGAAGTGCGCGTGATGCAGGAGAATGGCAGCCAGCGCCTGCAGTTCCAGCATTGCATCCTGGCGACAGGTTCGCGGCCCATTGAATTGAAGAACCTGCCGCTCGGCAAGCGCGTGATCGACTCGACCGGCGCGCTCTCGCTCGATCACGTCCCGAATCGGCTCGTGGTCGTGGGCGGCGGCTACATCGGCATCGAGCTCGGCCAGACGTTTGCGAAGTTTGGCAGCCAGGTGACCATCATCGAGGGCCTGGACAGCATCCTCGCCTTGTTCGACAAGCAGATGGTGCGCCTCGTCGAGAAGAACTTGAAGAAGTACAACGTGCAAATCGAGACCAACGCGCTCGCCCAGGGCGTGGAGGAGACCGAAGACAGCGTCAAGCTGACGTACAAAGACAAGGATGGCAACGAGAAGACCATCGAGGCCGATTACGTGCTTGTCACGGTGGGCCGCCGCCCGAACACAGACGAGATCGGCCTGCAGGACGCGGGCATTGAGCTGACGGACAAGGGCCTCGTCAAGGTCGACCAGCAGTGCCGCACCACCAACCCGAACGTCTTCGCCATCGGCGACATCGTGCCTGGCCCGGCGCTCGCCCACAAGGCGTCGTACGAAGGCAAGGTGGCGGCGGAGGTGATCGCCGGCAAGCCGTCGATCGTCGACTACCGCTGCATCCCGTCGGTCGTGTTCTCGGATCCGGAGATGGCGTCGGTCGGCCTGACCGAGGAAGAGGCGAAGAAGGAATACGGCCAGATCGCCGTCGGCCGATTCCCATACGCCGCCAACGGACGCGCAACGGCCCTCAACGCCACCGATGGCTTTATCAAACTGATTGCGAACAAGGAAAACGGCGTGCTCGTCGGCGCCCAGGTCGTCGGCGTCGAGGCTTCCAACATCATCGCAGAGCTTGGGCTCGCCATCGAAATGAGCGCCACGCTCGAGGACATCGCGCTCACCATCCATGCCCACCCCACGCTCGGCGAAATGGTCATGGAAGCCGCCGAAGTGGGCCTCGGCGAACCCATTCACATCATCAAAGGCTAAGACGCGCGAAAAGCCGCCCAGTCACCTGGGCGGCTTTTCGACATATTTCCCGCGCACTGAACGGCGTTCGTCAAACCATGCCGGGAAATCCGTTCTGGCGCAGTGCCTCAAAGACGACAACAGCCACGGCATTGGACAGGTTGAGGCTGCGCGCGGCGGCGTGATCGATCATCGGAATGCGCACGACGCGCTCGGCATGAGCCTCGATCACGTCCCTGGGCAGACCTTTCGTCTCTTTTCCGAACACGAGAAAGTCGTTCGGCCCGTACGAGACATCCGTGTACCATCGACCGCCCTCCGTCTCCACATAGTGAAAGACGCCCTCGGGATAGTCCGCCCAAAGTTGTTCGAGGGAATCGTGATACCGGATGTCGAGCAAATGCCAGTAGTCGAGTCCGGCTCGCTTGAGCTGGCGATCGTCCGTGGAGAAGCCCAGCTTCCCAACGAGGTGAAGCGTGCAGCCCGTCACGGCGCAGGTGCGGGCGACATTCCCCGTGTTGGCTGGGATCTCAGGCTCGAACAGCACAATGTGCATGTCGAAACCTCCTCGCGGAATGTCCGCCCCTCAGTCTATCACGGACGTCCGGTTCGGCCAACGAGCATTCGCTACGAGCGCCGGATATGGATCCGATCCGGCAAGTGGACCCAGGCGTACCGCGTCTGAGGTGTCCACGCGGGGCTGTCGGTGTAAATCCAAGGACGGTGATAACTGTCGATCGTATGGGCGTTCACAAGGGGCTCGCCCATCGCGTCGAAGTCCGTCACGATGGCGCTGTGGTGGTAAGTCCCCTCCCCATTCCAGTCGTAAAACAGGACGTCTCCAATTTTCAGCTCACCAGGATCCGACACGACCTTCGCGCCCAGCGCGTCGGTGAGCGCGAGATACAAGGCGTGCGCCGTGCTCCAGCTGTAACTCCAGTTCGGCTTCTGCCCAAACTGAAACCACCAACCGGCGGCGCGATTCGGCTCGCCCCACATAGAGATTCCGCCGGCATACAAACACTGGGACACAAAGTTCGTGCAGTCATCCGAGAACCTCGGAAAGCGCGGGTTCGTTCCATCCCACCAAGCGTCGGCGTAGCGGACGGCGCGCATGCGGTCGTAAAGTCCGCTGCGCCAATCGGGATCGCGCGGAAAACGCGGCGGCACCGTCTCGGCGGGGACCGCGCGGACAGACGGGAGTTCATGGCCCATGGCGGACTCTCGTGCATGATCCAGACGCCACGCCCCACCCGCGCGCATCCACGTCATCTCGTGTCGGATCTGACAGCACTCCAAGCCTGGTACGCCGTTCTCCTGATAGGTGAAACAGACGCGCTCGGTCGCCCAGACCTCGGCTCTGGTTCGACTCGGATCCTCTTCAAGCCGCTCGATCCACACGTGGGTATGGACCCGAACCAGTCGTTTTCCGAGCTTTTCGTAGGTGCGCTGCTTTTGTTTCGCTTGATGAACCAGATGCGCCACCGCGCCAGAATCGAGGGTTTCGTCAACGCGCGCTGGCCTCACGCTGAGCCATAGACGCGCCCTGGTATCGAAGTAACCGCGCAGAGCATCCAGGCATGAAGACATGCGCCGTCACCTCACTCACCGTAAGGTATGACGAACGCGAGGCGTGGGTGACAGCCTAGATTCCCTCCATCTGCGCCCAGGCTGTGATATACTTCTCGGCAGGGCGCGTTTTGCACGTTGAAACGGAAGGGGCATCCTGCATGCCGCATACACCAAGTGGGCAGACCACCGTACGAGCTGTGGAACGGGCCCTCGACATTCTGTTGCTCTTCGCGCATTCGCCTCGAGCATGGAGTTTGAGCGAGATCGCACGCGCCACAGGATTGCACAAGAGCACGGTCCACCGCTTGCTGCTCGCTCTTCAGCAGAAGGGTTTCGTTCGCCGCGAACTGGAAACGGATCGCTATGTGCTTGGCTGGAGCTTATATGGCCTCGGAGCCAACGCGGCGCTGCACGATCGGTGGTCCGATGCGGCGAAGCCCGTCCTGCGCCGCCTGCGCGACGAGACGGATGAGACCGTCAGCCTGTACGTTCGCAACGGCCTCGAGCGAATTCGGATCTTGGCGGTCGAGAGCCTGCAGCCCATTCGAAACGTGGTGTCCATCGGCGAGCGTTACCCGCTCACCATAGGTGCCTCCGGCAAAGTCCTCCTCGCGTTCTCGAATCCTGCCGTGGTGGAGGAAGCCTGCCATCCGGATCGGCTCCCGAAAGGCGTGAAGCAAATGGACCTGCGCCAGCAGCTCGATGCGATTCGCCGCCAAGGCTATGCGCTCTCCAGGCAGGAGCGGGACGCGGGGGCCGCGGCCATTGCAGCGCCCGTTCTGAACAAGGACGGATCGTGCCTGTACGCGGTCGCGGTGTCCGGCCCCGTGGAGCGCATGACGGAAGACAGGATGAGGGACATGATCACGCCCTTGAAGCGGGCCGCCGAAGAACTGTCCGCGCGACTTTCGGAATAACCGCGACGGATGGACCAAGTCAACAGATCTGAGGTGACGGATATGGGAAAACCGACCATTATCGTGATGGAAGGCGATCAGACGGGACAGGAACTGTTGGAAGAGGCGCTGCGCGTGCTGTCGCCGGAAGTCACGGGCTACGACATTGAACTGCGCAAGTTCGATCTGAGCCTGGAGAACCGCCGCCGCACGCAGAACGCCGTGGTGCACGAGGCCGCAGAGGCCATGCGCGAGACGGGACTGGGGCTCAAAGCCGCGACCATCACGCCGGAAGAAAAGGGCGACGTGGGCAGTCCCAACGCCATTCTCCGCAAGGAAATCAATGGAACGGTGATTGTTCGAACGGGGCGCCGCATCCCGGGCATCGCGCCGCCGGTCGGCGTCTACTCGCCCATTTCGGTCATCCGCATGGCGGTGGACGACGCCTATGGGGCAAAGGAGTGGCGAGAACAGCTGGACAACGGCGATGAGGTGGCATACCGCACGGAGAAGATCTCTCGATCCGTGTGCCGCGGCGTCGCCAAGTACGCGTTTCAGCACGCGCGCCGCATGCACGCCAAGGTGTTTGGCGGTCCGAAGTACACGGTCAGCCCCGTGTATGAAGGGATGCTGAAAGAGGAGATGGACGCCGCCGCAAAGGAGTATCCCGACGTGCGCTACGAGCCTCAACTCATCGACGCGACGTACGCCCTCCTCTTGGCGCGCGCAGGAGAAGCGCTCGTGATTCCCGCACTGAACCGCGACGGCGACTGCTTGTCCGATCTCGTCCTGCAGATGTTCGGCACCATCGCCGGCTCCGAGTCGTTGCTTCTGTCGCTTGACGAGTCGTTTCAGCCCAAGGTCGTGATGGCCGAGGCTCCGCACGGCACCGCCCCGAACCTGTATCGAAAGAATATGGCCAACCCGATGGCCATGATCCTGGCGGGGGCCGCTCTCTTGAATTACATCCAAGACAAGGACGCCCACACGGTTTCGCGCGCCATCTACGAGGCCACGCTCGAAGCCATCGTTGACGGCATTCGCACGGCCGATCTCGGCGGCCACGCGACGACCACGGAGTTCACCGACGAAGTGATCCGGCGCGTTCGGACCAAGCTCGAGGTCTGGAGCACCTTCGGCGACGCCGTGTGACAACCTTGCAGGAGGGGCGCTGCCGCAACGCCGCCGGGCACCTGGCTCTGAACCCGAGCGGCGGCGCCTCTTCTGCCGGCGCCGCTTTGCCCCTCCCCGCTCATTCCTTCTCCGCCCTGGGCCATCGCCCGCCCTCATCGTTTCCGCGACGCATAGGCTTTGGCGGAGGGGAACCGCTGATGAAAAGCCAAAAGTCCAACATGCCAGATTGGGTCCAGCACGTGCTCACGCAACTGCTCTCGCCTCCTGCGTTTTTCTCCTCTCCCGTCTCTCCCGGGGCGCAGCCATCGGGCTCCCCGCGCCAACAGGCATCGGATGCGGCTTCACCTGCCGCCTCGCGTCCCGAACGTCCACCGCGCGAAGGGCACGAGACGGAATGGGCGCGACGAGGCGCCGACGATACGGTGCCGTCCCATTCGCAGAGCCAGGCACCGCCCATCCCACAAACGGTCGCGTCCAAGTACGATCTCGCCATTGAGCATCGGCGCCCGGACGGAAACATCGAGATTTGGACGGATATCAAGGGAGGGCGTTACGCCGCCAAGCGATCGTCCATCGCGCCGGATCACTGCCGCGCCATGTGCCAATGTCTCCGTCATGCCCAAGAGCAGGGTTTTACCAAATTTGCTCGCGTCATCGCGACGTCGTCCGGCGCTCCTTGCGTCCGGCATGGCGATTTCACGTACTACGTCACGGAATGGGTATGGGGGCAACCCGCCAACTTCGGCCTGCCCGAGCACGTCGCCCAAACGGCCTACACACTGGCGCAATTCCATGAGGCCACGCGCAACTTCCACACCGACTGGCAACCCGACGAGGCGGCGGACGACGTGTTTGGCCTGCTTCAGGCGCGATCGCGGGATTTGCGCCAGATGTGGCTGAGAGCAGATCGGAGAAAGGAAAAGGATGCGTTTGACCAACTTCTGCTGTCGATACGAGAGGATCTGCAGCGCGATGCGGCTGAAAGCCTGGCGCTGCTTGAGGATCGCGACGTGATCGCATACCTGGAGGCAGAGCGCGCCTCCGGCGGCTGGTGCCACCTGGACGTCATCCCGTCGAACTGCCTGTACACCGCGCAGCACCAGGTGGTGTTGATCGACTTCGAACTTGCGCGCCCCGCGCCGCGGGCACTCGATATGGCCCACCTGCTTCGCCGCAGTCTCGAGCGCGGCAACTGGGACGGGCACCTGGCCTACGCCTGTTTCCTGCACTTCGACGCGGTTCGCAGCATCTCCAAAGCGGAATACCGCGCAGTCGAGGCCATCCTGCGCTTCCCATATCTGCCGTGGCGGATCGCCCACGCGCGATACCACTTCGGCGCCGATCCGGCCCAACTCGACGCTCTTCAACGATACGCGACGCAGCACGAGCGACGCCAGGCGTTTCTCGCCAGCCTGCGGCAGCAGGTGGAACGCCTCGGGGAATGACGCCTCACACCACGGCTTGATCGCGCAGCACGCGCGCCTCGTGATCGAGCAACCACGACTTGAGGTCCACGGCATCTCCCGCGTATCCGACCATGCGCCCGTCGGCCCCCACGACGCGGTGACAGGGAATGAAAACGGGCAGCGGATTCGCGCGGTTCGCCTGCCCCACGGCGCGCACCGCCCGCGGGCGGCCGATGGCCATCGCGATATCGCGATAGGCCACGCACGCGCCGTAGGGAATCGAGCGAAGCGCGTCCCATACCGCCATTTGGAACGGGGTTCCACGAGGCAAGAGTGGCACCGTAAACGATCGGAGCTCGCCCGTGAAGTATAAATCTAGCTCCGCCGCGGCGCGCTCCGCCATCGTCAGCGCCGAGTCGTCCGCACACTCCCGCGCCTGGTGTTCGAGAGGCGGCGCCTCGAGCCTCGTCCATCCCGCCGCGACGACGCCCGCCGCCTCAGCGACCACCCACATCTCCCCCACCGGCGTCGCCACGGTCCACATGGCCCGATCCCGTCGTTCCACGTTCATCCGCCCCCTCGCGCATTTTGCTCGCAGCATTCGCGATGGCATCCTCGATCTCCTGCCGAACGTCCGCATTTTGTTCGCCAACCAGCGCGGCGTGAAGCTCGCGGAGCGCGTCCTCTCCGCCGATCTCGCCCAAGGCCCACGCGGCGCTTGCTCGCAGCTCCGGGCGATCGGATGCGAGATAGCGCGCGACGTGGGGCACGGCTTCCGGAAGCCGCAGGTTCCCGAGCGCCACAAGCGCGTTCCGCTGCAGCGTTCTCACCCCTCGCCAGGCCATGGCGGAACGGCCGTAGGCGCGCAAGAACTGGCGATTGGACATCTCCAGCAAACGGACGAGATCGGGATAGGCGGCTTCGGCATCAGGGGTGAACGCGGGATCCTCAGCGTGGGCACGATCTCGATTCAGCGGGCACACCTGCTGGCACACGTCGCAGCCCCACACGCGCCGACCGAGCGGTTTGCGATAAGCGCGAGGAATGATCCCCTTCATCTGCGTCACGTACGACAAGCAGGCGGTCGCCTTCAGTTCGCCCGGCGCGACGAAGGACTGCGTGGGGCACGCGCGCATGCAGAGATCGCAATCGCCGCAGTGCTTGCCGATGGCCGGGGGGAGGTGCAACGCGTCTTCGATCTCGACGTCGATGAGCAGCGCCCCGAGGAAGACGTACGATCCGTACCGTGGGCTGAACAGCATGCCGTTTTTGCCGATCCAACCAAGCCCACTTCGCTCCGCGACGCGGCGATCCACCAGGGGCGATGTGTCCACCGCCACGCGGTAGCGGATGTCGCGTCCCACGAGCTCCCCAATGCGTTGCGCCAAGGCCGTCAATCGCTCGGAAAACACGCGGTGATAATCTTCGCCATACACGTAACACGAGGTTTGGCCGCGGATCTCGGATCGCGGGTGTTCCCGCATCCGCCGCGCGCCCTCTGCAGTGAGATAAGGGAGCGCCGCCGTCAGGATGGACTTCGCCTCGGGCAACCAAAAGCGCGGGTCCATCCGCTCCGCCGCATTGGCCCACTCGAAGCCAGTGCGCCCGCGCGCCTCGTAGTCCGCGAGTGGGCGGGCGAGATCGTCAAACGGAGACGCGTCGGTCGCCGCGATTTCCGGAAGCCCCACCTCTTCCGCCAACGGCCGGATGTCCGCGAGCGTGAGCTTGTCGCGACCGTTCACCGCGGGATCGCGCTCCGCGCCAGCTCGTCGCATCGCTCGTTCCACTTCACGCCAGCGTGGCCCTTCACCTTCTCGAAGCGGACGCGGTGGCCGTCGATGGCCTCAAGCAGCTGCTCCCACAGATCGCGATTCTGAACCGGCTCGCCTTTGCTGTTGATCCATCCGTTCTTGCGCCAATTCACGTACCAACGCTGCTTGAAACAGTTGACCACGTAGGCCGAGTCGGAATGGACGATCACGTCGCACGGCCGCTTCAGGGCCTTGAGCCCCTCGATCACCGCCTTCAGCTCCATGCGCTGGTTCGTCGTCTCGCGCTCGCCGCCCGAGAGCTCCTTGATGTGCCCATTCCACTGCAGAATGGCCGCCCATCCGCCTGGCCCCGGGTTGCCTGAACACGCTCCATCCGTGTAGAGAATCACCGTCTCGTCGCTCATGGCCGTCCTCCTTCGCCCTCTCCGGCTCTCGTAAGGACCAGCATAGTCGACGAGGAGACGCGGCGCAATCGGCCGATCCGAAATCGCGGAGATGCTCCAGGCGTGGGGGAAGTTCGTCGATGAACTCGATCTCCCGCGGATAGCTGTGCGCGCCCCGCGAACCACAGATAGCCTCCCTCGTCCGTGCGGCCGAGATCGCCCGTCCGCAGCCAGTCCCCGACGAACTTCGCGGCGGTCTCCTCAGGGCGGTTCCAATAGCCGATGAACATCACCGGATCCGGACGGCGAACGGCGGTGACGATACGTGCTCGGGGTCTCGAAAGATCGGCCCTGATATCCATGATCCGATTCGCCTGTTCGCTGTCCGTGACCACGACTGTGGCGCCGCTATCCTGGAGCCGCTAGCGAAGCGCGTCCGTTCCGAACAGCGTGAACAGGGGTACCGCGATCGGCCCGATAGCGTAAGAGGCGAGGTGAGTCGCCGCGAGCTGGGGAAATTGCGGGAGAAGGATGACCACGCGTCCCCCGGTTGGAACCCCAAGGAACGGGCGCATCCGGGCTCACGAGATGCCTAATTTTTTCATCTTGTCATACAGCGTGGAGCGGTGGACACCCAATCGCTTGGCGGCTAATGACTTGTTGCCCCCCGACTCCCGCAAAGCCGCCTCGATGAGTTCCCGTTCGACCTGCATCATTCGCTCCCTTGCACCGGCTCCCGGCGATCCAGCTGCGGAACCGGGAACCGCGCCGCACGCAGGGCTTTGGGATGGGGTGATGGCGGGCGATCGAGAGGAGCGCTCTTGCAAGAGCTTGTGCAGATGAGGCGGAAAAGTCAGCGAGGCAAGCAAGATTCGTTCCAAATGGCGCTAAGCCGCCACTCCCAGGCAGCGGCGGCTTACACCCGATCCATCTCAAGCGCCCGAACATGTCGATTCTCACAACATGAATGTCGTGATTTTCATACAATCGGTGATCCTCCCGACATCTCGGGCTGCGCCTTTCAGGTCAGGATCCGCCACAGTGTGGCGCCCGACACCGCGAGCGAGATCACCGCCAAGGCACCGGCTGACACGGAGGCCACCGCGCCACTCTTCCGCCCCGCCCAGCGCATGAACGATAGCGTGTAAATGAAGATGCAAACGGGGATGATCATCGCGAACAGATACTTAAACATGTCGTACCCTCCTGGATTTTCGGCGAGATCGCTTCATCCAACCGCTGAGGAGAACGGCCACCGGGATGGCGAACACCACAATCCAGCCCCATTTCAGCAGATACGTGCCGTCAAATTCGATCACGTCCATCCAATTTTGGGGCCACATGCCGAGCGAGAACGACAGCAGCACGATGGCGGGCACCGCAGGTCTGTAGGTGGGCCAACTGAAGGCTTTCGACAGCAGGTAGGCCGAACCCCATATCGTGACGGCCATGCGGACCGTCGCAGCGGTCACCCACAGGAAGATGAAGACGCTCTCGAGCCTTTGAAAGAAGGGGCCCATGTGGATCATGCGGGCCAGACGGTACAGCGCAAACGATGTCTTTCCCGTTTCGGCCGCCGGGAACACCATGTGGTACGAGACGACGAGAAACACCAGCAACAGGGTCGACACGATAATGCTCACGGCGCCTATGCGGCGCATCTTGCGCGGGTTGTTCACGTGCGGAAAGATGATGGTCAACAGAAGCACGTTGGCAAAGATGGAGCTGTACTGCATGGCGCCCATGAGGACACGCATTGGACCCGTTCCCCACAAGGGCAGCAACAGATACGGACGCCACCAGTTCACGGTCATGAGACACACGCCGACAAGCCCCACGAGCAGAATGGGGAGGAAGATGAACGCGGTGCGACAGATGCCCTCGATACCGGCATACGCGATGTACCCCACCGCAAACATAAATACCGCCCCGACCAGCAAAAGCGGCGTGGATGGAAGAACGGTGCTCACCACGTTCTCCGTAAATTCCCGCATGACCGCGGCGGTGGAACACAGAAAGTACAGGGCGAAGACAAGCGCAATCAAAATCGCCCCAAAGCGCCCGAACACCTCCTTTGAGATCTCGACAATATCGAGGTTTTGAAAGTGTTTCCTCATGATCCATTCCACCAAATAGAACAGTGCCAGCGTCAAAGCGCCCGAGAAGATCGGCTCCATCCAGGCCGCCTCATACGCACTGAAGCTGATGTAGCGAGGATACGTGAGAAACGCGTTCGTGGCGACGAATATGATGAGCATGGCCGTCATTTCGGCCGCAGGTACCTTCGCGTCTCGCCTGCCGGATTGACTCATGGGTTGTCCCCTCCCTCGCCCGCTTGCTTTCGCGTGACGGCGGACCACGGCCTCGTCACGGGATTCTGACGCCAACTGCGCAATGTGTTGAGAAACGCCGGACGCTTGTTCATGCCCCAAATGGGCCCTCGCACGAGCACATCTCGAGCCGCGCCGCTGATGGGGGCAATCGGCGACAGGAACGGAACGCCGAACGATTTCAGCATGGAAAGCCGCACGACGTAGACGACGAACAGGATGGCGATCCCGTAAAACCCGAGCACGGCGCCCGCGATCAAGAAGGCGAATCGGAGAATTCGCACGGCCATGCTGAGCTCGTAGTTGGGAACTGTGAACGACGCAAGCGCCGTGGTCGCCACGACGATGACCAGCAGAGGACTGACGATCCCGGCCTGAACAGCCGACTGGCCGATGATCAATGCGCCTACAATACCCATGGTCGGTAAAAGAGTTAATGAATTTGCGTGTTATGAGGATAGATCGTGAGGTCAATACGGCCTTCATTCAGCCGAATTACAACTTCCCGAATCAACTTGTGTACGACCTCGACCTTTTGTTCCCAGGTCATGTCATCCGGGTGAGGAAATGAATCTCGAACCTCTGAGACTAAACCAGAATCCACAGTGAGAGCCACTTCATTTCTGCCTGCCTCAATTTCCTCAATCGCCTTTTGAACCTTTTCGATCTCTTCCGCCAGCGACTCCAGCCGTTCTCCTATCCGGTCACGGACTCTGGAGTTTTTGCTTTTGGATAGTTGATCCAACAGCGCTTCTTCTTCGGCCAGAAGTTCCGCGTGACGACCTTTAAGTACTTCGAGTTCAGGACTCCGGTCGTCACCTCGCTGCTGATGTTGAAGCATCTCGTTGTATTCGCGTATTTTGTCATCATCGAGAATCCAGCCCCTCACCACTTCCCACACTGGCTCATCAATCTTCTCGATCGGTAGAAATCGAGTGTCGCATTTCGGCTGATTGGTACCTTTCCTAGGACCAGGGTTCTTCATCGTGCAGACGTAATACATCACTCGTTTTCCACGGCGATTTTGAGAAACCCCATGCCACGTTTTTCCGCAATGTCCACATCGAATTAGACCACTTAACAAGAACATGAATTTTGCAGATCCGGGATTTCGACGCCGCGCGTTCACGAATCTCGCCTGAGCTTTTCTGAAGGTCTCCTCATCAATGATGATGGGGATCTCCATCTTAACCCATTCTTCTCTCGGACGAATGGAGCGGCGATAACGTTCATCCTTGTTAGCAATATAGCGATTGAGATGCACGCCGTGGGCGGCATGCTTGCGGATGTATGTGATGCCTGTGTAATAAGGCTCATATTGTAGAATCCGCCTTACCGTAGTTCGACTCCAAAGAAGCTTCCCTGCTCTTGGACTTGGTATCCCAAGTTCATAAAGTCGATTGCATATCGCCGTGACACCCATTTCAGCACCGAGTTTGAATATCAAGCGGACAACAGCGGCTTCCTCCTCATTGACGCGTACCTCTCCGCCCTCATAGTCATATCCGTAAATATCCGGCCAATGGGTCCAACCGCCTTGACGAGCTTTACGTATTTTACCTGTTTGTGTTCGCCTAGCGATCATGGCTTTTTCGAATTGAGCAATTGCGCCGCGCATCGAATAAAACAGTTCGCCTTCTGGCGTGGCTTCGCGATTGAAGTCAGTAAAGACTAACTTCACGCCTCGCCGTTCGATTTGCTCAGTCAAAATGAGAAGATTGGATAACTGGCGCGATAACCGATCTGGATCAGTGCATATGAAGAATTTGATAGACTTATCGTTTTGAATCGCAGAAATTGCATCAAGAAGAGCTGGACGGGTTGCGATCTCACCACTCACACCAGCGTCGTCAAAATATAAGATCTCGCTTGCGCCGAGTTCCTGAGCCTTCTTAGCACACTTCTCCTTCTGTGCATCCAAACTGTAGCCCATCGTTTGTTCTTCTGTACTTACTCGTGTGTAAACAACAGCTTTCAATGATGATCTGCCCTCCATTTCTCAGTGTGTCACTTCATTATCGTACCCGAGAAATAAAAGGGCCAACCAGCATCAAATAAAGGCTTTTCGTTAATGTAGTGGCGATATTGGTCGCTCTTGCCCGTTTCGTGGCCCGCGCTTCCGATACGGTTCGCCCGAGCGCCTGATCGAGACGGCCATCCCCTGGCTACTCCGATTCACCGCCCGCCTGCGTCAACACCACTTGGAGCGTCTTGAGCGAAAGCGCATCTGATATACGAACACACGTTTGCATTTCAGGTCCGACCACGGTATGATTCTCTCAAAAGTCACTCTTCTTTTGGGAGGGAACGTCATGCCCAAAAAGAAGCCGACCATGGTAGTTGAAGACCCCGAACCTCGCATCAACGGTTTCACCGAAGCGGAGTGGCACGAGATCTCCGTTCTCATCGGCGAAGCGATTGAAGCGGAGATCCCGATTCGGATCACCCTCAAGAGCAAGCTTGGAGACAAGGTGCTCGAAGGCGTGCCGTTCGTGAAGGATTCGAGGTTGTATCTGCGTTCAGCGGAAGGATCCTCCGTCCAGGTTCCGCTTGAGCGGATGGCCAAGGTTGAGGAAGCCGTGCGATATTGAAAGGCCCGCACTCGCCGCGGGCCTCAGCTCACCTTACTCTTCGTCTTCAACTCCTCCAAGCACGTCCCGCAGACGGCTCGCTCGTGAAAGACCTTCTCGGCTTTCTCGCCGCAGAACACGCATTTGGGCTCGTACTTGCTCAGAACGACGGTGTCGCCTTCCACGTAGATCTCGATCGAATCATCTTGTCCAATGGCCAAGTCCTTCCTCAGGCGTTTCGGGATCACGAGCCGCCCGAGATGATCCACCTTCCGCACGTAACCTGTCACAAGCATCCGAATTCTCCTCCTCAATATCGCCGCCTCATAATCATCCATCCTACACCTAACACGACAACTATGAGAAGCAATAGCGCAAACGGCAAATGCCGCGCCAGTTGCCAGCCGATGCCCCAGCCGAACCCGTGCACCACGGAGCGCCCGAACTCGTGGAGCAGGGGATGCGACGTCGAGTAAAAGTGTGAATGATACACAGAAAAATGCCGCATCATTCATCCCCTCGGTGTTAATCGACCTTGAGACCCTTGTCAAAGATCTCCTGCCGGAGTTCCTTTAGCCACTCCGTCTCGCTCCCATCCACCTCGAACAGCGCCTGGGCCGTGTATGGCGGGACGTAGATATCATCGGCTTCAAGGAGCACGTAGCGATCTGCCGCCGGCTTCTCCACCTTCGGGCGCGGATAGAAGTCCGTGCAACTCCGGCCGATCGGCGCGTTCTCGCCGGTCCGCTGGTAATACGCCGTGCACAGACCGCCGCGCTCGTCTTTCGTGAAGTAGCGGCAGCTCGCGCAGTGTCCCTCTTTCGCCTTCCGCAGCGCCGCATCGCCCCGCAACACGAACACGTCCGCGCGCTCCATCACAATGAGTGCCCGGTTGCGAATGAGCGACTGGATCAGCGTCCGGTCGTTGAAGATGTTCCACTCGATCGGCTCCTCGTCGCTCCACTCCATCTCCTCGTATTCCTCCGCCTCCTCTGGGTCTGCATAGGGCGGCGGTTGCGTGTTGTCGAGGATCAGCACTGGCCCGTACATGATCTTCGAGCGGACGCCCACCATCGTCATGTCGTGATGGAGGGGTTTGACGATCTCCAATCGCATGAGGGCCTTCGTGATCTCGTCGTCCGTGTCGAAGAACGGATAGTCCATGACATAGGTCAAGATCCCCACAGGACAGTGCGTTTCCGCCGCCTCGCGATCAAGGAACTTGACCATGTACTCCTTCGTGGGAACCTCGCCTTCACGAAGCGGCGTCCAGAACTTCGCCCGCCAAGCAGTGTCGAACGTGCCGTCCATGATCCGCTGCATCAGCGCATCCGCGTTAGGCTGTAATTGCTGCTCCATACGTGCCTTCCTCCCTTAACCGAGCAATGTGTTGTTCTACGCGACGTCGATAGGTTGGATTGACAATCCCGCCGAGAATGATCCGCGCGTACTCATCAGACGGCGCGATCTCATATGGCAGCGGATGCACCAGAACATATGTCTCCGCCTCTTCCCACTCACCGTTACACCGGACGAGCACCAGTAAACGGCGGTAGACGTACGGCGCGCCTTCGCGTCGATCAAGACGCTTGACCTCACGATCCGGAACCCACCACAACACCCCATGCACCGTGTGCCCGCGCGCTGGGACGATGTTCGCAACGCCGCCGTTGCGATGCGCCGAATACCCGTTGAACGCGAGCCGATGCCCGAACAAAATCGCGTCGTCATAGAGCATTTGGGCGGTGGGACAAGTCCGCTGGAAGTCACGCTCGTTCATGCAACTGCCATAGGCGAAGTAGATCATCCGCACCGCCCTCCTTTTGCCTTGATTGGAATCTCCATCTTGATTTGAGTCGAGTATACTTCCATCATCCTCTGCTGTCAACATGTGTTTGTTCTTGATAAAAGAGAGGAACCTCGCCTCGCACCCATAGACCCGTAGCGATACGACGCAGACGGTCGCTCCCGAGCGTATCGAGGAACTGGCGGAAGCGTCCTTCCGCTCCTTCGGCCAGCGCATCCGAGCTGTCACCCCGGAACAGCGCCGGAAGACGCTCAGCGCCGGGCATGTGTTTGCGCAGATACGCTGCCTGCATCATCGTGGCGTTCGCCAACTGGATCTGGCGTTGGATGATGATCGGGTCCAATGAGCCATTCGGGTATCGGAATTCCACCGTTGGGACGTTGTGCTCCACGAACTTGGCCGTGTTGATGATCTTGTATCGGTCTTCGTGCCAACGGTAACCAATCAACTTGCGCGAAGCCGACATCGCGGTGTCATTGCGGCGCAGTTGACGAAGGTCGCGCAGGCGCAGCGGTCCTGCGTAACGCAAACCGCGATGTACGGTGGCATAATGACGATCGCTCGCCGCCCCCATCTTGTAGTACTCGTTCCCGAACCAGTAGATGTAGCGGGCAAGCCGCTGCCAGCGGTAGCCTCGGTCATCGAGAATGGTATGGGCCATGTGAATGTGAAGTCCCGTACTCAAGTCCGTTTTGGCCCCCATGCGCTGGGCGATGTCCGTGATCTTCCGGATGGCCGCCCACGTCTCCGGAGTGTCCCGAAGCGGAGGTGAGACGACCTCGCATCCACTATGGAGGCTACCGTCATGCTTCACGACCCAACCCGTTCGCTCGCCTACTTGGTAACTGTAATATTGCTCGTCTCGTCTTGTGGACAATCCATAGCCGTAGAGTTCTCTCGCCAACTCATCTCCGTCGATATTCTCCATTTCCATCTCGACCCCGAAGGTCAATCCCGATCCATCAAGAACATTCTCCGTCTCGTACTCACCAAGTCCCTCAAGCGTCCGAGCTTGTTCCCGAAAGGCTTGCCACTTTGCATCATCCTGACTCATGTACACGCCGTCGTGCCGATGACGTTCGTGCCAAGCGTAGAGGGCTCGGTCACGCTCGTTGTCCCATGCAATTTCACCATCGGCAATGTGCGTGAGAATGGTTGGCGCAGCCGTCACGCGATTCGCGGTCTCCAACGTCATCTCTGCGCTCGACTGCGCTCGCATCGCCTCCGCCACACGCTGGCGCTCGGCTTCCGCCTGCTCGGCCATGCGTCGCTCTGCGGCAAATCGGTTGTAGCCCTCCATATGCCGGCACACCCGATGGCGGTGCTGATGATCCGGACACGAGCATGCGACGGCCACGGCGCCCGTGCGGTCAGTGGTCACGACGTACTCGCGGCCCGACTCGGAGTGCACCTGCACGGCGGCGTCCGCGAAGTGGTGGAACTCGAGCACCTCGTCCTGTTCACGCGTCCTGCTGAACTGGTCTGCGATCATGCCGCTGTACGTTGCAACGGTGGGCTGCCTGCGAATGCGAGCGAGAAACCGGGCCTTCGCGTTCGCAATGGCCATCTCGTTCACGCCGACCATTTCGTCGCGACGACGCGCCCACGACTGACGAATGCGCTCGGCAGTCTGCGCGGAGATCGCAGCAATGAACTCGGCCACGTGCTTAGCGCAGACAGGGCCGGTGCCGCGTGCGACGGACACAGGGTGCGTGAGACGTCTGCTGCAAACGGCGCAGGTGGTCATAAAAAAACCCCTCCTTCATGTAAGGGAGGGGTGGAAGGCAAATGGCGGATGTTTCGTCCCATCAGTTCGCAACAATCTGTCCATCAGGCAGGCGAATGAAGGATTGCAATTTGGCAAGCGCGTCGACGGTGGGGCGAAGCTTGATACGAACCCCTTTCTCTTCAAGATAGGCCGCAACAACCCAAGCATATGCGAGGGCTTCTGCCGCATGTTGTTTTGACCGCAGATGAGGAAAATCAAAGTATCCTCTGCCTCGGCCAGTGACCTGTGCAATAGGAAGTACATCCTTTGTTAAATTTGTCTGGAGTTTCACTTTGATTTCAACCCCGAGGTTTGAATACTCCCAAAGCGGCACCACTTCGCATTCTTGGATTCCAGGTTTTTCACGAAGCCAGGCGTCTATTTTTCGAAACAACTCGGTTGTGTTAAATTGGTATGAATCATACATCATTTAAGTTCACCCCCCTTGATGGGCCGTCGCCTGCTCATATACAGCAGGAATTTTAAAAACGAATGTCTAAATTAGCCTTCTGTATGAAGATGGACAGAATCTTTTTTTGGAAAAGAACATTGACGTCAACGGCCAATAATGAACTTCGAAATCGACCATCTAAAGTAAATGAACGGATTTCTTCAGTGGAATGGAACGTTTTCTTTGAAAAGTTGAACCAAAACGCTGATTCTCTTTTACACGTAGGATTTGATAAAGAAGGAACGCCGTTCTTCGTAAAGGCGAGGGAATCTGGAAATTACATTTACATTGAATGTTGTTCACCACATTTTAACTACGCACCAAGGGCTGTACGCGCTGATCTTCGTTATAACCAGGAAGATCAGCGTGCAGGGAGACTGTACATGATGCTTATTGATGTTCCCATTCAACACATCAGCAAAGGGTTTGGTAATGCCCTGATGCGTGGCATTCTTCGTTACGCACATATACAAGGCATAGACTTTCTCGAAGGAGAACAACATTGGGAAAACGAAGAACAGCGCCAGCGGCAAATATCGTATTACTCAAAATATGGATTTGATTTTATTCGTGACCCCGAGTTGCGTAAGACATACCTCCGTCTTGATCTCCGAAAAGGGATTGAGCCGACAGATTAGTTCGACCCGCGGTTGATGATACGGACATTGTGCCGCCGCTTCCTGCACATACAGGCATATCAGCCATGTGTAGGCGAGGACTTCCATCTCGTCCATACGTCTTGAGTTTCGCGGGCGTTCCAGTCTTCGCCGAGCTACGATCATGTGAAGACGTTCCGTAGGTTCGGGGCCATTATCAGGCATCAAGTCCACCACAAACTCTTTGTATGGCGTCTGTCGGAAACGGTGATACACGACTTTCCCTAGCACACACCACGAATCCGAAATAGGTTCGCGAGCTTCGATCCAAGCACTGAGGGTATCGAACACAATTTCTGGGTTGAACGGGATTTCAGGTGGCATGTGTGATATCACAAACAAAAAAAATCCCCCCTTCACATCAAGGAGGGGTGGAAGGCAAGAAGGGCATTCCATTTTACTAGATGGCATCCGTCTTTCTTACCCTATTCATCAGAACCGCATACATGATATACTCGTCAAAATCCCATAACCAACCGGCCGCCATCATGTCACTGAACGTCTCACGTTTCTCATGGAACCATCCCAAGAATCCCTTGCACCCGTTATAAACACCATGTTGGATAGCGTGGTTGATCGCGTCCAGTGTATTCACGCCATATCGAGATATGAAGTGATTCCGATATGGATGTTCAAAAGCATTGAACAGTTCACAAATCGCCAATAAATACCCGCCTGGTCGAACATTTTCATACAATCGGTCCAGCACCATTCGTGATGCAAGATCAGACAGGTACTGTATTTCTGTGTGAATTTTATGCACTGGATAGCGATGATCTCGCAACCAAACCCTACCGTTCTGCTCTTCGCTGAGCAAATAGGGTGCTACAAGTTGAGTAAACAAGGGAAGAATGATAACCGCATCGAACATTTCATCTACGCTTTGTACGGAACGACGAAATTTCTTTCGGGCTTGCTTGAACGCACGAAGAATCTCTTGCGTATCTCCCTGGGCAAATACTGCTTTGATGGATTCAAGCGTATCATTCCATCCCAAAATGTCCATTTGTATGATATTTGCTTTTTGAAGCAACATGGGTTCCCGGTCTTCAATTGCTCGACGTGTTGCTTCAGCGTCGATGTCGATGAATGTGACAACGACCTCATGCTCGTTGAACACGTGTAAATCGAGATCGTAGCAATTACCGGATCCGACGACTAAGATTCGCTTGATGTCAGAGAGACTTAATAGCTCGCGGATGTATTTGGCTAATATGGAACGGTGTTTTTCCCATCGTGTAAACGTTTCGGCATCTTCTACAAAGGATTTGTTCATGCGCTCATAGAATTCTTGCAGTCTCATCCGTTCTTCCTCGACTAGCTTTTGAACTTCTTCGACAACGCTTCGACATTCTCCAACTATCAAGCCATGGATGCACACGTTTCGCTGCTCAGTCGCCGAAAAAGGGATGATAGTATGATTCGACACGGGCATATGATTTCCTCCTCGTATGCTTCATCGTTTAGGGATGATCCAATGATTCGACATGTGCATGCTCACTCCTGAGTACGTCCCGGTTCACCCAAAGCGCTCGACAAACGTCGCCCAATCCATCGTCCCCACGTGGACGACTTCCCGGTGGAGAAGGCGCATCAACTTTGGGATGCGGCTCACCCGCCAGTTGTGGACATTGAACAGCCAGAGAAAAATCAGCCCCATCTGATCACGCCAGAACTGCACAGGCTCCTCGTGCTGCTGAAATCCGTCCCGCGCATACTCAATCCAGAGACTATACCCGCGCACCTCGCGGATGTCCGTTCGCCCGCTCTGCGCAAGCTTTCGGTAGGCCCTTTGCCGCTCCCGCATGAATTTTTTGGCGTCCATCCAGTACCACGGCCACCACGAGGATGGCGTGTGATGCAAGACCGCGACGCCATCCTCGACCGTCACGGTGTAATGCCGTGTCAGCCGCATGGATGCGCGTTGTTGCGCGATCGCTCCGCTCTCCTGCAACATCAAACCTCGATCACCTCGCCAGTCCGCCAAATCCACCACGTGCATCCAATGAGAATGAGCAACGTGATCCAGAATCCGTCTTTCGCGAAAGTCGTCATATACGCTTGCGCACGCGGATAGACCAGGCCGAACATCGACAAAACGATCCCGGCATAGATGAGACCGTTGCGTCGCCCGGCCAACGTCTTCGCCCGAAGCACGCGCCGCTTGTCCTCATCGCGCTCGATCTGATCTCGAAAGCGAAGCCACAACTGCGCGCGGTCGGCCTGATACCGAGTCGCCACCTCCGTCGCCTTGGCGAGCTGCACCATCTCTTCGATCTCCCACCGTGAGGCGGCGAGGACAAAAGCTTGCTCAGGTGTGATCCGCAGCCCGCGCCAGCTCTGCGTGATCAGTTGAAACTCGCGGCGCAGAATAGGGCTCCGTGCAATTCGCGCCACGTCCTCAAACGCCTCGTCCAGTCGATCCGTCGCTCGGAGGGTCGTAATGACGATGGGAATCGCCTCGCGTACAATCGACTGAAGAAAGCGGTACTTCTGCTTCTTGTATCGCGAGCGGATCCATGTCACCGTCCCTGCGATCGTGCCGCCGAGGCTCACCAGGACCCCGAACAACACTGACTTCTCTGCGAAACTCAGGAGAACAGAAAGGGCCACGAACGCGAACACTGCCATAGGCAGCAAGGCGGACATGCGAATGCCCGCCTCCTGCGCTTCGAACCTCAGGCGTTGCAATGCCTTAAACCGTTGGATCTTGGAGGACGTGTCTTGGTAGCGTTCGCGGATGGACGATAGCCACAGCGTCTCTTCGTGGGCGCGCCGCAAGTCAGCTTCAATGAAAAAGCAGAGCATCGCGAGCGCCATCAGGACACCGCTGAGTTGCCCCAACACGGCTTTGCCTCCTCCCTATCAGAGATACACGTACTGCACGTTGGGATGAGTCTGGATCGGGAGTTCAGCGATCGTGTGCCCCAGAAGGCGGGCTTCTTCGGCCATCTGCTCCGTGATGCCGTGGAATGCCCAGGTGTCCGTGCGCGGATCCCACTTCGCAATGACCACATACGGGATGCGCTGTTCCCGCGGCTCATACGGCAGCACTTCGGCGATTTCGACCACGCGCTTGCCGCCTTTCTCGGGAACCGAGCGCATGCTGATGATGTTGCGCACGCCCATCGTGATGAGATCCCCGACCATCGCCGGGGTGGGCCGAGACTCGTGGCTGGACAAAAGCGCCGCCATGCGCCGGATCGCCGCGCCAGCGTGCGCGAAGCCCGACACGTGCAACGTGGTGCCCGTCTGATACGTGACGGTCGCCGCGGCCTGAAAGAACTCCCAGATGACAGGCGTCGTGCGCACCTCACCGATATAGACGTTATCGAACATCATCCGCAGGGTGTTGACGATCTGCTGCGCCATCCGCACGGCGCCCCGGCCTTCCGCGTTCGGGGCGCGCTCATACAATCGGGCTGCCCAGGCGCAAAGCGGCTGGAGTTCCGGCATTTCTTCGATGATGCACGAAAGCCTGTCCCGCGGCACCAGCCCAAGCAGTGCGGCCATCAGTGTCGACTTTGAAGAGCCGGTACCGCCGACCACAACAAACGAGCGAGCCAGGCGCTGCATCCACTGGAAGAAGAGCAAGATCAGGTCGTCAAAGGTGTGAAGCGCATGCAGCTCCTCCAAGGTGAAGTTTCGGAGGGGCTTGCGGATGGTGACGATCAGGCAGTCCTTTTCGAGCCGCCTGCCGTCTTCGTCCTCGGGCAGCGTCCACCCCGCCGGGCCGCCGACCACGTGCATGCGGTATCCGTCCGGCAGGATGGCGTCGGTGGACGGGTTCGTCATATCAAAGCGGTAATTCGTCCCGGAGAGCTTCTTCTGCACGAAGGCGTAGACCTCTTCGTTCGTCATGAAGCCTTCCGTGGAGATATGCCGCTTCCCCGCCTTGGTGTAGAACGTGAAGTGGTCTCCATACACCTGGATGTCGGAGACCAGCGGATCGTCGATAAGATGCTGAATTTTCCCATACGAGTACATATCGTTCAGCGCCATCGTGATGACGTACTCGCGGTACTTGGGCGGGATGCCGACTTCACCCGCCACCTTGCCGAGATACGCATACGCCGCGCGGCGGGGCGGGAGATCCCGCCACCATTCCTGCCTCCGGCGAATGGTCTCCATGAGTTGCTTATGATACTGGTTGGCTTCCTCGTAGAAACCTTCCTGGTCTTCCCGCGGATCACCCTTGAGCATCTGTTCCATATGCTGCTGGATTTGTTCGATGTCTCGCACATTGACGGACATGCAAATCACCTCATTTGTGCTTGGGTTGGACTGCTTTGTGCTGCACCGATGGCGACGGCGTGGCGGGTGTCGATGAAGAAGTCGAGATGTGCGTGCTGCCCGGCATGACGGGTGCCGTCGGGTTGCTATTGGTCCCGGAGGTGGTATTGGACGACGATGCGGACGGCCCCGTGGATGTCGACGGCGCAGACGATGGAGATGACACGTTCGGCAGCGTCATGCCGCTCGGCAGAAAGACCACATGGGCGCTTCCCGACAGGATCGCCGCCGATACGGCGTCATACTCCGACATCGGGATGAAGAGATAGATCACCTTCGACGACGAGGACGAACCGCCCAGGGACGAGTTGTTGCTTGGCTGCGGCACCGACACCGACAGCACATACACCGGATAGAGCTGGGGCACTGCGCCCTGTCCCTGGGGCGTGACGGTGATCGCGATCGTCTGCCCCGGCTCCACCAAGTTCGCCAGCGCCGTATTCGCCGTGAAGTCCATCAGCACACCCTGCTCATGTTGTGCCGCAGTGTACTGATTGAGGAGGGCCTGCAGATCATTCGTCGTGGAGATCATGTTCGCACTGATCGGCTCGCCGGGCACTGTCGAGACCGACAGATAGTGTCCGACGAGTGCAGAGGGCGGATCAGTGATAAGCCCCGCCTGTTCCGCGAAGTGCCTGGGGACGCGCGTGGTGGTCAGTTCATCCGCCTGCACGGGAGTGTCCGCCGGGATAGCTGTGCTGGCAGTGAGGACCGGCACCGTCGCCGTGGTCAGACGATATCCCACGGCGAAAAGCGCACCTGCGGCCAACGCAAGGCCAACACCGGTCAACAAAAACGCGCTACGCTTCACGAGGTTTCGCCTCCTTTGAGGTGATCGAGAGCGTGTTCACAAGTTGATGGATCTTAGCGTTGGTCTTCCGGGAGCCAAGCGGCGTCAAACCCTGTTGTACCCGGCGATAGAGCGTGTCGTCTTCGTGGACGATGGCCGCAACCCGAAAGCCGATTTCCCGCTGTAAAAACGCGCCCACAGACACCGCTTTACGCGGGCGTTCCCGGACGCGGTTCAGCACGAGATAGGCCGGGCGCTCACTCATTTGGAGAAAGGCGCGTAGACCCGTCCACGTCGTGCGGTCGGTCGTCGTGATCCCCAACACCACATCCGCCTCGCGCATGGCGATGACCGTGGAAACGAGGTGCCCGGCATGCGTGTCCACGATCAGAACGTCGGCGTACATCCCCACCAAGTGGATCAGCCGGGATACGCCGTCTTTGCTCAACCCAAGCGGTCGATCCCCTTTGGGAATAAGCCACCATCCCGCTGGGGTCCTGAGCATGTTTTGCTCCAACTCGGGCTCGGTGAGCGCATCCGGCAAAGTCTCATACCGATCCGCCGTGACCGTGCGCTCCAGGCGGAACAGATTGGCAAGATTCCCGTAAGGGTCGAGCTCCGCCACCACAATCCGCTTACCTTTCGCCACCAGCGCATTGGCGAGGAGGACAGCCGTGGTCGTCTTGCCGACTCCGCCCTTGACCCCCGTGATGCAAATCACCTTCGCCTTCCGCGTGATCGGCGTAGGCGGCGGCGCGAACGGCGCGGTTTCACGAAGTTCCGTATAGGAGCGTTTGCGCCGCCCCGCCACGAGCTTTTCGAGCGCGGTGGTTCCGCCACGTTCCTCGTCTGAGGCCGTGCGCTCCCAGTGCCGCACGTAATCGACGGCCGGCGGGTACGGTACCACGTCGTCATACCCCTGTTGCCGCAGTTCCTCAAACCGTTCCGGGCGCACGTTCTCGGCGGTGCAGTAGAGGACCGAGACCCCCAGCGTCTCTTTCACGCGCCGCACCGTCGCCGGATTCCACTCACCCAGAAACAAGGCGAGCTTGTACGCGGAGGACGCCTCCGGGATCTCGTCTTCCTTGGTGGCGATCTGCGAAGGGACGTTCTGCTTGTCCAGGTATCGGTGCAACCGCTCGCCGCGAATCGGGTCGTGGTCACATAGAAGCCACATGTTGGATCTCCCTCCACAACGTCTCGAACTTGACCCGCCACGCTGGATCGCGGCGTGTCAGCGGCGCCCCGACCAGCGCGCAGGTGGCTTGACGCATGTCCCACGGGAGGATGAGCGTCGGTCGAAATTCAGCCGGGAAAATCCACGGCACCCCGGTGTCTTCGTAGCCCACAAGCACCAACACGGTGGGGCGCGACGCCTGTTGCAAGGTGCGCATGGCGGCTTGCACGCGCGCCAAATCCGGTGTCACGCCGTACACCACGACTTCCGGCGTCACGTCGGACTCCTCGTGATCCACGCACACCAAGGCAGGCGACGGTTGCAGGCGTTTGACGTCGAGCCAGTGCTCGTAGATGCGGATATGGCGATTCCAGACGCGATACGGCGCGCGAGGGTCGGCGTAGATCACGCTCGACTCGACGGCACCCGCGAGGTTCCAGGCCAAAAAGCTTTTCGCGAATCCCGCAAACCCGACGATCTTCATGAGGCCGTCACCACGGGCGTCGGCTTCCCGTACAGAAATCCCTGGCCGAACCCGATCCCGAGTTCCCGTAGCCAACGCTCCTGCCCCGGCGTCTCCACGCGCTCCGCGATGATGGTGGCTTCAAGCTCTTCCGCCGCGCGCCGCAACAAGGGAAAAAAGTGCGCCATCTCGTTCGTCAGGGCGACTTTGATGTAATCCGGGCGCAGCGTGCCCCAGCGCGACAGCCCGTTAAAACCGGTGCCGAAATCATCGAGCGCCACCTCCAGCCCGCGCGCGCGAAACGGGGCCAAATACGCAGCAACCGCCTCCATATCGAGGCGGCTGCGCTCGGTGATCTCCAGCACGACGCCTGAGAGATCGTCGCATTCTGAAAACGGCAGGTGCTGTTTCGAGAGGAGCTCCGACGTCGCGTTGACGAAGATGCGAGTGCGCTCCGTCTTGGCGAGGCTTCGCGCTGTTTCGAGGATGTACCGGTCGAGATCCCCGAGGAGTCCCGCCTCCGCCATCAGGCCCAGCGTGTCTTTGGGGTGTGCCAATAGCAGTTCGTATCCATACAGTTCGTGTCCTGGAATGCGCACAATCGATTGCTTTCGCAGTGTCATGTGTCCTCACCCTCCGATCCGCGCCAAGCCGTAGAGCCGATAGCCTTCGGCGTTTGCCATTTGCGGGTCCGGCACCAGATGGACGTGCGGGAACATCCGTTGCAACACGCCCTGCGCCATGCGATACCCACCGCCCGCAAGGAACACCGTGTGGATGCGCTTCAACCCATCCGCCCCCAGATGCTCTTGGATGCGCCGCGCGATGAGCTGCCCCATGCGCTCGATGTGCTTCGACCGCTCCGGTTCCACCGAGACCGTGTGCCCGCCGTAGTACACCTCGCCGCGCGCGTAGAGTTCATCGTAGAGAGGATCGGAGAGTGACGGCGTTTCTCCCGTGCGCTGACGGAAGACTCCAGCCAGCGCCAAATACAAGTCGTGCACCCCGACGTCCACAGAATCCGACAAGCGGCTCACCAGCCGCAGCTCCGGTTGCGTTTCAAACGTGACAAAGCCCGTGGTGCGCGTGCCCACGTCCACCAGCAACAGATAGCCTCCTTGCTCGATCCAGGCCGGATTGCGGAGCTCCATCGTGACCGGATCGAGCAGAGTGCCGATCATCGCGCCCATTGCCTGCGGGATCACGCGCACGCTTTGCGGCGCGACCTCCATGGTTCGATCCTGCACGGTCACTCGTCCGCGCAGGTGCAGCAGGCGCTCCTTCAACGCTTCCCGTTGCGATTCGAAGTGCGCGAGCGGCAGGCCGGTCACGACATGCAGCGGCTCTCCTTCCTGCGCCAGGAGTGCGAGCGTCACCAGCCACAGGGCCTCCGTATCCGCGTCCTCGTACTTCTTCGTTGCCAGATTGAGCGCCGTCACCCCTTCGCGCCGCGCCAGTTCCCCGACAAACACCCGCCGAGCGCCAGATGCCGTTTCGAGGTGCGCTTCATACTCCGGTGCCTGGAAGACGTCGCGCATGAGGAGATCGTGCGCATCGCACACCAAAGCCGGGAAGCGCACGAAACGCTCCCCGTTCGTGGCCTTGATCCAGCCGTACCCCAGATCCACGCCGACGATCATGCCGTTTCTCTCCTTCCCGTTTTAGGAAACACTCGTGGGAACCCACGTGTAGGTTGGTTGGGTCACATATTGCGTTTGTTGCACGTACACCGTCTGGCATTGCTGTTGGGTGACATAGTCTGTCGCTGTATAGGTCGTAATCGTCCCTATTGGGGCACAATATCCCGTCTGTGTCTGATTCGTCATGTCGCGATACGCGATGCAGCCGTTTGGATATTCACCGCTTGACCACGTGACAGGGCCGGAAAATTCCAGCGGGCCAATAACCATTGTGTTCCAGTCCATCTGATAAAACTCGATATTCTGCGTCTGATACGTAGCCACTTCCGGCACGGTGACCGTCTGACATTGTTGCTCAGGCACGGTGACCGTTTGGGGAACCTGTTCGGTGCCGGTCTGGACGTAATGCCCCGCCGTGACCGTTACCGTGTTGCTTTGGACCGTTTGTGCACTTACGACGGGCGCAAACGCCAAGCACAACGCTCCACCGATCCATGCACCGAGGACCGTCCGTTTCACGGTTCACCCCTCCCTATCTTCATGAGGACTGGATGGCATCAGGCGCGGATGCCAAACCAGCGCCGCTTGGCCTTGATCGGAGAAAACTCGAACACTTCATCCCAAAACGGCTTCATCGCCTGCACAATGCGCTTTCCGTTCAGACCCCCTCGCTTGTCGATCGTGGGGTCAAACGGAACCACGGCGCGCACCGTGTAGGGCGTCAGATACTGCCGCATGGCGCGTTCATCCGCCCGCACACGCTTGGACTTGTTCACGAAGGCTGAGACCACAGACGCATCCAGCCCCGAGAATGCGAGTTTGTCCGCATGTTCCTGGATTCTGGCTAACTGGTCGACGGCGGGGTTGACCACCAGCATGACTTTCGTGGTATACGGCAACACCGCCTGATGGATCGGGGTCCAGCCCTGCGGCATGTCAAGCAGTACCGTATCCATCTCTTCGAGGCACAGGTTCACCAGATACTCCGCATCCTCCGGGGACTGGAGCACCACCTCCGGGCTTTGCGGCGACGGGAAGATGTGAAGTCCGGACTCGTGCAATAAACACACCCCATCTCGCACGGCCTCCTCCACCGATCCGCCGCGCCAACCGCGCACATCCTCGGCATCGGCAAAGCCGAACTTTTGCGCGATGTCGCCGTTGACGTCAAGGTCAATCACCGCGACGCGCTTCCCGCGCAACGCGGCGTAATACGCGGTGTGCGCGCCGAGCGTCGAGCGCCCCGCGCCACCCTTGGGACTGTCCAGCATGAGCACGGGCACGGTGCGTCGGCGCACGACGGGCGTCGACGTGTGCCGAAGCGCTTCGACTGGATTGTGAGGCGACACAGACGGTTCGGACACGGTTGGCGTCACCGGACGCTCGACTTGAGGAGCGGCCATTGGTTGGACACTCGGTTGCGGTGGATCCTCCGACGCGGGCGGCGTAGGCACAGAGGGCGCAGGCCCCGAAGTTTTCGTCACCGTCGTCTCTGGAACAGATGACGAGTCCAGGGGCGCGCTCCTCTGCGTGCGCAGTTGCTCCTCCCAGCGCATGACCGCCGCCAGATCAAACGGCACGGTGAATTCGTGCACCGGGATCTGGGGCAACCGCTCGCGTATGGCGGCGGTCACACCCAGCCTGGCGTCCACCAAGATCCCATCCACATACCCTGTGGCCGCGTACTTCCGTAACTCGCTCATCGCTGTCATGAGCCGAATCTCCAAGATCCCCTCGCACTGCGCCAGGATCTCCTCCGCTCCGTTCGCACAAAGAAGCGCCAGCATGAGGTCCCTTCACCCCCCTTACTCATCCAAGACGAAGCCGACGGGTTCGGCTTCGCCGTCGGCCGTTTCATCGTCCATGACAAAACCCACGTGGGCTTCAGGAGCAGCTTCTTCGTGTTCTAGTGCAACTTCGAGTCGGATGTGGCGTTCGTACTGATCGATGGCAAGCCAGAGTTCCCACAAGGCCGAGGCAAACGACGCATGCTTGGCCGCCACGGGAACCCCGGTCGTCATGGCCTCATATGCCGCTGCGCCAAAATCGGGGATGACCATGTGCGCTTCCGAACCCACTTCAAGCCCGTACGGCACGCGGTTCACTACGAGCCAATACGTGTCATCGTTCAGTGCAGGAAGGGCCTTCGCGGGATCGCAATCCTGCACCAGGATCACGGCGTCCACATCGAGCTGCACCGTGGTGTCGGACGTGTCGATCACCCAGACCTCTCCGCCACCCGCCTCGATAGCGCCGAACACCATGTCTCGGTAAGGCGGCGATACCCACGTCGCCAGCGGGCTGGCACTGGAAGCGCTGAGAAGTTTCGCTTTCACTCCGCGAGACACAAGCACGTGGAACAGGTTCCAGGCCAGAAACGTCCCGCCTGCCTGTCGGCTCGACACCACCTGCACCTTGAACGGCGCGGGTGTATAGCGGACAGGCGGAGCCTCCAGATCGCGCACCATAAACGCAAGCACATGCGCCGCCGTCAGCCGATCGAGAACCGGCACCACCATCACGCGATCATCCGAAAGCCCGAGTCGCCGTGCCTTCCGGGCGATCTGCTGGGTCCCCGCCACCAGTTTCACAGGCACCCGTGCCTGCAGCGCCGCCTTGGCCGATGCCAATTGGGTCACGAGCGCCAGGTCTGCACCGTCGAAGTCGTCCACCCACTCCACCGAGGGAAGCGTGGCACGAATCCACGCTTCCGCGGCGGCGTCCCCCAATGCCAGGTACACCCGCATCAATTCACACGTCCCTTCAGCGCGCTTGACGGCAGGAAGCGCACCGTCGCTTGTTCGGGGATTTCAATGGTTTCACCTGTTTGTGGATTGCGCCCTCGACGAGCGGCACGCACCACGTAGCGAAACTTGCCAAGCGGAGGCACGGCGACATCCTCGCCCGCTCGCAGCCGCTCGGTGGCCACCTCGCAGAACGAATTCAGGGTTTGCCAGACCTGAGATTTCCTCAAACCTGTCCGGGCTGCGATTTCCGCTACCAATTCCGTCTTGTTCACAAAGACCACTCCCTTCACCTCATAGGAGCGTGGCATGCAAAACGAAAAAAGCCGCCCGAAGGCGGCGGATACGAACATTTTCATCATGTGCAGAAGGAATGAAGCAGTTTGCCACGAATAACTTCGGTATGATGATACGGATTGCAACACGAATTACTGATGATGATGATTCGGTGTGATGTCGACGATGATGAAATGGTTTATTGAAGCCATTACAGAATTATTTATATTCGCATCTGGGATAGAAAGAGAAAAGTTGTTATCCAGGATTCCCATCTCAGTCTTACAACTTATTGTTCTTACTTGCGGAACGATCCTAGCAACAGTGTCTGTACTTATTCTGAAATTATGGGGAATATTAAACGGAGTCTCATTTCCACCTACAAATATCGTCGATTTGGTCTTTTCTCTTCTTCTCTTGCTCCTCATTTCTACCCTGTATCCTATCACCGCTGTGATCGTGGGCGTGATCGCAAGAAAGTCTTTCCACGAGCACAAAACCTAAAATACCTAAATACCAAAACGTCATTAAGAAAACAAATTCAAATAGGGAAGAATTATCATAGACATGATAGGGCTTTGGGCCTATCAGAGGCAAAGGGAAAAAGTTTATAATCCGCCGCATGATGTGCACGTTGAATTCCATCCCCTCGTCGGTACCTTGTGGTAAGTTCGACACGCTTAATACCAAGTGCCTGTGATGATCCAAACGAGCGTGATAAACGCCAGCCATATCAGGGCGTATTTTTGTGTGAATCTTGCAGTCATAGGAACTGAACCTTGCTTGTGCGAAAGTCTCTGATAAAACGACCAGAGCAGCATACAGAGCGCACTTATGGTGATCATGGACCCCCACCTCTTGATGTTGGCCTCCTCATTCGATCGCAGGGTGTAAGGCAAAACGAAAAAAAGCCGCCTGAAGGCGGCTCAGTTCGTGTTCAGGTACGCGACAAATTGGTTCGTCGCACCCTGCGACAGCGTGTACGTCGTCGCAAGGGTCTGCTGATTGGACGGCCCGGCGATCGTCTGTCCTGTGGTCACATCCACAATTGACAGCGTCTGATTCGGCGCAAGGGGTGCGTTGGCCTGTGCGGTGAGCGTCACCGTCGTGTTGCCCGGCGCGGTGGAAACCGGCGTTGCCGTGAGTGTCACCGCCGTGGCGCCCTGAACCTGTACGGTTGTGGTCGTACTTTGACCATAGACGGTCGCCGTGAGCGTGTAAGTGCCCGGTGTCGTCGCCGTGAACGTCGTCGACCACTGCCCCTGCGCATTGGTCGTGACGTTGGCCGCTGCCAAGTTCCCGCCGCTTGCCTGCAACGACACAGGGATATTCGGCACGCCGCTGCCGCCAGCCGTGACCTGCCCGCTCACGGTGATGGTCTGACCGATATAGGCCGGAGACGGTGAAGCTTGGATGCTGATTTGGTACGCCTCCCACGTGATCTGCACGGGTGACGACGACTGGATCGGCGCTCCACCCGGCGTCCCAAGGTACAACACGTAGGTATGGGTTCCCGGCGTTTGTTGGCTCACACTGGCTGAGATCGTTTGTTCGCTGCCACCCGTGACCCACTGCCCCGTCGACTCGTCATAGATGCCGAGAGTATATCCGTTGGTCGATTCGCTCGCGCTCCCCGTCAACGTGGCTGTCTGCCCGACCAGAAGCTGTGTGGGATTGCCCGTGAGCGAGAGCGTCATCCCGATGACACCCGTCTCCGAAACCACCGCATTGTCCTCGTTGATGGAGACGGTGTATGCCGGGCTGTGCTGTCCCCACAGTTCATAGGCGTCACTATCCAGCGTTTGTGTGGCCTGCGAACTGCCGTGAGCTGTCAACACCCAGTATACGGCCACTCCTGCTCCTGTCATGAGAATCGCAAAGATCAGAATCAGGATGCGTGGCATCATGTTTTCCGGTCCTGCACGTCGCCAGCGCCACATCGGCTGTTCACCTCTCGTTTATGGCCGTAAAACCGCCATACTTGCTAGAATGGTGCAGACCAACCCCAAGAAAAAATACACGCCCATTGGAGCCAACTGGCGTTCTTCAGCGTTGACTTGAGGGCCTGCCAACACAGGCCACAGGGGTCGGGTTACCAAGGCCAGGAGCAGGGCGAGAAACAGGGGCACGAGCGCCAGGACGCCGAGGCCCAGCCCCATCACCCCGACCATCTCCGCATCCCCGAGCGCGTGGTCACGATCCACCATCCACCAGAGCGCACCGAGGCTCACACCACAGAGGAGCATGGTGAGCATGAACCACCAAGGGGCATGGAAGACTGCCCTGTCGATCACGAGCATCCCTAGGGTGAACACCACGAGAAACGTCTCACTCACCCGGCGGTAAAGGACGTCGGTCACAGCGCACACCGCCAAGATGCAGAGCACGGCGGCGGTGTTGAAATTTATCAGGACTAATTCAGCTCGCAAATGAGCACCACTCCAGACTGTATCGATTTCGATAGGGTACAATGATTCTCCAGTGAATATATAGTTTTTCTACAATAATTCCACGGTTTTTCATCCTTCGAACGTTTCCTTCCCTTCGACAAAAAATTGCATGCGTAGGTTGTTCTCTGGCATCTGTGTCCAAATCATTTCCATGCTCCGCTGTCGTGCTTCGTTTTTCGTGACCCACACCACGTTTCGAAAGGACTCGTCAAGTTCTGAAAGATTCGTGATGTACATTTGGTATTTGCGCCACAACTGCCTTGATGTCTCCGTGGCGTTGTCAAATTCCACCCACCAAAAGCCGTTCGATGTGCGAAGGGCCGCGTCTGGACGAATGGCTGAAGCGCGCAAATCCGTGTCTGCCGCCCCGGTCGCAAGTTTGCGCAAAAACCAGAGTTCATCGGTTGCCTCTCGTGTGTTGAACCAGCGCACATCCTCAAATCCGTGGGTGCGTAGATAGCGCATTAAAACGGCATTCAACCCCAGCGCATGATTCCACAAGGCATCCATGGTCACCGGTTTCCCGTCTATCCTCAGCATCTGGTGCACATACCGCACACCTGCTTCTGTCAGCACAAGCGCATAGCCAGTGCGGTTATGCGTCCATCCTCCACGGAGAAGCGGTTCGGAATGCGCATTTCGGACGCGACGGATATATTTCTTGAGGGTGTTTTGATTCCACCCCAAGAGAAACGAGACATCGGAGCGCAGGATCACGCCCGCGTCATACACCACACCCAACAATTTTTGTTCGGGCGGAAACTCGCTATCTCGCCACGACAAAATCAATCCAGATCCCACCTCTGCAAGAACGCCGTCACCGGGTTGCGGGGTATCTCCGGCGATTTCGGAGTTTGTGGCGGTTGTGCGGCCACAACGCTCTGCCGTGCCTGGATCCCTTTCAATACCTCGTCCGCGATGCGCTTCGCCCATGCCTCCACGTCTGCACTCAGGTGTTCAGGATCTGCTCGCTCAAGCCCTTGCCGCAGCACGGCTTCAATCGCCCGAGAACGTTGGCGCTTCGGCAGGCTTTCGAGCCACGCAATGAGCGTCGGATCCCGAATGTAGATGTGCAGCGTGTACGGTTTTGCACGCCATGATGATTCCATCTCGATTCCTTCCTCACAAATTCTCGTGGTGTAAGGCAAAAACGCCGCCCCGAAGTGGAGCGGCATTTCAGCCATACAAATCATGGGCTGTCAGTCCCCGCTGACGCTTACGTTTGGATGCTTGTGCTTTCTCGCCATCCGGCCAGTACCCGTGCTCCAGGTAGAAGTTGAGCCGCTCTTCCGCTTCATGGGCGGGGCGGCCCAATTCCTTCTGCAATTCGTAGCCAAAGGCGCGAAGTTCCTCGTACCGCTTGCGTAGCGCGGGCTTGTCGAAGAAATTCACGACTTTGGCGTTGGGCGCAAAACCTTCATACACATCCGGCGGCGGCGCTTGTGTTTCGCAGGAGTGCGCCTTGCCACCGACAATCGTGTACACCGCAGCCACGTTGTCCGGGAGCGCGCGCAGGTACTCCGGCGTGAAATGTCCTTGCGTCAAGTCCGCCATGATCCGCGCGCTGTCCGCACCCACGCGGAGCGAGAAGAAGTTCCCCAGCACGTCCTTGATCGCCTTTTTGAGTTCCCCGCTGAATTGCTCCACCGACTGCGTGATCATACCGAGCGACAGCCCAAACTTGCGCGTCTCGGCGATGATCTTGGCCATGATGTCGGTCTGCACGCGGTGACACTCATCGACCAGCAGGAAATGCGTGAGTGACGTGCTTTCTGGGCGTGTCAGCGCGATCTGGTAGTATTGCTCGATGAGCCCTCCCATGATGAGGCTCATGAGTTCCCCACTCAGCGCCTTCACGTCAATGAGCAAAATATGTCCTTCGTCCATCCACTCGCGAATCGGCAAGGCGTACTCCGGTTGCCCGAAGTAAAGGGCGGTGCTGCTCGTCACGAAGGGACGCAGGCGGCGTTCGACCGGCGCGTAGTAGTCGGGGTTTTTCGCTTGCGCCGGGAACGTCTGCTCCCAGTACGTGCGCACCAAGGGTGATTTCAGCCGGCGCAGGACTTGCAGCCGCCAGTTCTCGTCTTTCAGCATCGGGATCATGCCTGCGAGGACATGCTGCACCTCGTCGTCTTCCTTGAACGCCTGCACACACATGTCGATGATCTCGTCGATACGCGCGCCGCCCCCGTAGGCCTTGCCCAGGGTGGCCACCATGGCCTCCGTGGTCAGCACCTGAAGCAGGTTCAGCGCCACCGGATAGTCGCGGTTGGAAAACGAGATATAGTGAACCTTCCTCCACAGCGGACTGTCTTTCGGCAAGGCCGCTTGCAGACGCGACAGGAAGATGAGCGTCGTTTCCGCCGCCGGGTCTATGAGCGTGAGTCCAGGCTTGGGATTCCCAGGCGTCTGTTGCACCCAGTCGTCCAAAATCGACTGCAGCAAGAACATGAGCGTCGTCGATTTCCCGGCGCCCGTCATGCCCGTCATCAGGAAGTGGCGCGTGAATTGTGCATACGGGATGCGCACCAACCGCGAGGCTTGCGTCGGGTGACGCAGATAGCCAATGGCCACGCCTTCTGCAAATTCGTCGTCTCTCAGTGTTTTTGCGTGCTCTCGAATGATCGGCATCTGCGGCCAGGTTTCTGGAGACGGCACATGCACGAGTTGCGCCAATTCATCCGCCGACATGACAAACGGCTTCAGGGATTTCGAGGCTACGAGTTGATTTTCCGCCGCCAGATCCCGCAAGGCGCCGAGCATCCCTTGAAAGAACGGCTGCGCCCGATGCTTCTCGTCGCCCTCAAAGCGCATGGTGACGTGAAACAGGTCGCTTAACTCTTCGTACCGTTGCACGATCCCGCCAATCTGCCGCTTTTGGTGTGGAAGCACTCGCGGCTTTTGGGGTTTGGAAGTTGCCCCTTTGTTGGCGGATTTGCCCGTGAACGCCGCACCGAGTTCCGCCGCTGTATCCGCCGCGATCTTGGCCCACGGATTCGCCCCGGATTGACGCAGTTCGGGATCAAGGCGCTGATGTTCCCGCTTCACCCGCCGTAACGCCTCGCCCTCCTCCATGGGGCTGAACGCGATTTCGACTGCCGTGTTCTTGCCCATCGCCCGAAGGAGCGTCACCAGCGGATCCCGCTTGCCATCTCGCGCAAACGGCAAGAGTGCGTGTCGAGCGGTGACCTCCATCCGCACCTTCGGGTTCAGGCGGATGGTCGGTTTTCGTTCTTCTGGCACTTCGTGCAGCTCCAACGTGGGCGAAAGCGTCCCCTTCACGCCTTGCTCGCGATCTTCCGGCACGATGAGCCAGAACCAAACCTCGCCGTTTGTGTCTTTCTCGATGCGCAGGCGGAACCAAACCGGGCCTTTGTTCCGACGCTCGGCTTTTGTGCGGCGAAAATGCGAGAGACGCGCCAACCAAGCGCTGGCTTCGCGCAGGTCATACGTGTGGTGACTGCGGGGAATGAGCGCTTTGGGCTGTCCCTCGTAACGTTTGCGCTCCGCCTGCACTTTGTCCTTGTCCCGCCATACGCCATAGCCTGCGGCGGCTCCAAGCCCCACCGCCGCCACGCCCATGAGGGTGTGTTCCACATTCAGCAACGTTCACCGCCTCCTCGCCAACGCGGAAACCACATGCCCGTTTCCGTCTGGTACACCCGGTAAGTCGGAAACACGCCTGCCAGCACTTCTTCCTCCGCTCGCGCCCGCAAGACCTCCATACCCACAAACAGTAACCAAAGCCCCCACAATACCGGTCGGTTCACACCGATACAGCTTCCGAACATCCCAATGCAATACGCGAGATACAACGGATGGCGAACATAACGATAAGGTCCGCTTCGCACCACACAATGCGCCTCGGCGAGTTGCGAGAAACAGAGCCGAAGCGCAGTGAGCGCCCATACCTCAAGCAACAGCGCCAGGAGTTGCAGACTATAGGAGAGACCGAAACGCCACAAAGATTCATGAACCGGGCCGTGAACCCAAAACGCCACAACCACCGGAAACACAACGATCCCAACGGACGCCGCCCATGCCCACCAGCCGCGATGGATCTCCTTGGGACGTTGGCTCAAGTTCCAAAGGAGCATCATAGCTTCGACGACGAGTAACGCCGCAAACGGCCAAAAGGGTGGCACATGCCCCAATCGCCAAGCGTTCCAAAGAAGAACGCCTGCCGCAAACGCCTGAACACCGATGCGCAACATCATGCACTCCCCCCGGTGACGCTGACCGTCATTGGCACCTGAAAATCCGTGGTGAACGCTCCGCCGAAGATCGCCTGGGTCGCTTCCTGGATCCACGGCACATGGAACGTACCGCTTACGGTGACGGTGACTTCTTCGTTGTTCACGGTGGCGTTCTCTTGAAGGTTGTCAAACAGGTTGGACAGATGTTCACTTTGTGCGCTGGCTTCAAACTGTTGCTGCGCAGCTTGTACAGGATCCCCGACGGTCTGCAGTGTCGTCGTGAAATAGCCCTGTACCCCCGATGAGTTGACCACTTCCTGTTGAATCTGCGACTGCGCTGACCACGCTGCCGCCTCCGCTGCGGCGCGCAACTCGAAATATCCAGCCACTGTGGCCCCGAACGTCATCATGACCGTCAAGAGCAGCAACCCGATCGTGGTATAGACCAGCCCTTTGAACAGTTCGGCTACGGCCAAGAGAGTTCGCCTCCTCAACTGGAGGTGAAGTACGCTTCGTTGACATCTGAGGCGGTGACGGACATCGGGATCGTCGCTGGGAAACTGTTCGGTGCACCAATCGCCGCCAACAGATCCGGAAACAAAAACGGCGCATCGTATTGCACCGTCACTTGTGCCTCGGGTGTCGACACATCCGCGCTCACTTCCGTGGACGAAGCGCTCCATAGGGTTTGCCCGTTGTAAGTAAGCGGCAACCCCGAGGCTTGCAGCGTGTCTTCAACCGCTTGCTCCGCCGCAGACGCATCTCCGGTAATCGCCGCCACCCGTGCGCCGTTCTCCGCAGCCGTCACGAGGATGCTCCGGACGTGAATCAAGGACGTGAAGGTCAGAATCAGACCCAGGATCACCAACCCGCCCCCCGTGGTCACCAGTCCTGCGAACAACGTACTGACGCCCGTACCGCCTCGTAACCATCTCATGCGCGCTCACCTCCAGACCCGCCGTCCAAAAACTCCGTTCCTCCAAAAAAAGGGTGAGCGCATGGTCACGCCCACCCTTCGCCACTTCACGATCCCGTGCTTCCCGACGTCGAGCTGAAGTTCGGCAGCGTGAAGTTGCCGTTCCCCGAGTAACCGGCCGAATAGCCGCCCGAAGACGCCGTCCCCGAGCTTTGCGTGATCGAGTTCAGCGCGTTCTCCCCAGAGGACTTGGCGGCGTTGAATCCGTGGAAGAGCAACACCCCAAGCACCGTGAACAGAGCGATCGTAAGCAGGATCCCGAAGATCATGAAGAGGGTTCGATTCAAGTTCGACTGTTCGGGGCCTGCCTTTCGCCAGCGCAGCAAGTGCGAACGTACCCGTGTGGTCATGTTCACAGATTCCCCTTTCGTCGGTTTACGAACCAAACATCGCCATAAACGCCTTCAACGCCGCAGGAACAACGCCGTGCTGCAGCGTGTTCGACAACAACAGAGCCGTACCGGTCGCCATGCCGACCCCGGCGATCATCCAGAAGATGCTCACCAGGTTAATCGTGCTGCCCGTCCCGGCTCGACGCCCACGCCAAAACGTGGGGCTGCGAATCACGCAACTGAGGAGGCGTTGCATGAGACTTCACACTCCCTTCCGAGGGCATTAAAAAACCCTCCTATCCCTAGGAGGGGGGTCATGCAAAAACGAACTCAAAACGCGATCCCGACGCCAAAACCACTCGCGAAGAGTTTCATCGCGTACGACAGGACCGCGAAGAAGATATAGCCGAAGACCGGAATCCCCATCCCCAACGTGGAGATGAGGCCAATCTTCGCAATCGCCGAATTGTGGAGATGTTCGGCCTCCGCATCACGGATGCGTTCCTCGATTTCAAGCGACGTCAGCATCATGTCCACAAGCGGCGCGTGATACCGTGTCGCTTGCGACAAAAGCTGCGCGAACTGCGTAGCCTCCGGCAAGCGCAGGCGCTCCGCCATGGTCATAAACGCTTCCACTACCGTCTCCACACGCATCGAGACGTTTTCCATACCCTCCGCCGCGCCGATCGCGATGCACACGTCACGAAGATACGGCTTCAACGGATAATTCGCGACCGATTCCGCTGCCAGAATCCCGCGTTCGATCGGCGCGCCCGCCTCCGTGAGCAGCGCAATCAACAGACGCGCTTGACGCAACTGCTTCTTCAGCAGAAGCCGTGCACGCTTATATAGGCGACTCAGATACACGTAGGGTAGAAAAAACGCGAACGCCGCGAATGGAAAAGCCCAGTAGAGGCCGAGGAGCAGAAACAACGCCAACACCAGCACCGGCATGGCGAAGGACACGCGATACGCAAGGTCCGCCCACTCGGGATGTCCGATCTCTCGCGCGAAAAACACCAAGTTTTGATGCAGGCTTTCGAGAAACCCTTGCTTGGGCTTCGGACGCCGAAACGTACCGTGCACGGACTGACGGAACAGGCGCTCCTGTTCCTGATCGGCGAGGTACGTCCCGACCACGCCGATGAGCACCGCAAGGGCCATCAGCACACCGAGCGCATACGCCATCGACTATCCCTTCTTTCCCGTCGCAATGTTTTGCACGAACGCCCAGTCCTGCGCGAGCAACCACTCCGCGAGATGGGGATCGAATTCAACGCCCTTCTTTTGGTCGATCTCGCGCTTGACCTGCTCCGGCGGCCACCCCTCTTTGTAGGGCCTCGCCTCCAACAGCGCATCCAGCACGTCCACCAGTTTGACCACCCGCGCCACCAGCGGGATCTCTTCGCCCGCCGCGCCCGTGGGGTAGCCGGTACCGTCCCAGTTTTCATGATGATGGAGTGCGACTTCCTTTGCCCACTGCCAGCTTTTCTCGTCATACAGCCAAGCGTTCTCCTGTTGAATATAGCTTTCGACCTCTTCCAACACGTCGCGCCCCTTTTGGGTGTGCGTCTGCACCAGCTTGTACTCTTCCGGGGTCAGCTTGGCGGGCTTATACAGGATTTCGCGCGGGATCGCCGACTTCCCGACATCGTGGACATAGGCAGCCAGGGTAATGCGGGACACATCGGGCTGCTCCCAGCGTAGTGCCTCTTCGGCGATCCAGATCGTGTATCGTTCGACTCGCGACAAATGGTTTAGCAGTTCAGGGTCCCCGTACTCCGCTGCAAACGCGAGACCGCGAAAGAGCGCCGATTGGTAGGCGAGCTTCACCTGGATGGTGTCTTGCTCGAACACATGCGCGAGATACACTTGCGTGTGCGTGTCGTGAGGGATGGAAAATGCATGGAGCAGCGCCCGATCGCCATTCCTGCGCCGAACCCAGAGCGTGTGAAGGCCCGCTTCCGTGATCTGCGGATGCAAAAAGGCGCTCGGCACCCCCCTTATCTCGTCGGGCGCAAAGTCCAAGAGTTCGTCCAGGTTGCCTCGAACCGCTGCAATCGCGCCGTCCTGCCCGATCTCAAGCTCCACCATGGGCGCTGTCCCCCCACACGATCTCGCCACCGCCGCGATGTTTGCCGTGATAGAGATGCAAATCGGCGTGCGCCAGCAGTTGTTCCAAGGTCTCCCCGTGCTTGGGAAAGCACGCCGTGCCAAATGTAATGTCGAGGCCATACTGTTCGAGCGGCAAGCGCGCTTTGAGTTGCCTCAACCGATCCACCATGCCTTCATGACACGCGCACGCTTCAAAGATGAGTACAAACTCGTCCCCGCCCAGTCGAGCCAAGACATCCGACGCACGCTTCTCTGCTTGGAGCGCTTGCGCAATCGCGCACAGCGCCTCGTCACCCTTCGCATGGCCTTGGGTGTCGTTCAGGCGCTTGAACTTGTCAAAGTCCATGAGCACCAGCACAAATTCGAGGTTGTTGTACCGCCGTTGCCGACGTTTAAACCATTCTTGCAGCCCCTTGCGGTTCAAGCATCCCGTCAATGGGTCGTGCGTGGCTTCCTGCTTCAAGCGTTCGTGGTCGTGAAGAAGACTGTCCGCCGCCAAGGCAAATTCAACGGCCTGCTCCTCTTCCGGTGTCGGGTCCCCGCGAAAGTAGACTCGATAGAGGCCATCCGCACAGGGGAGCTCGCGGACACGAAGCAGGGATTTCCATGCCGGCGACCCCGTGGTCACGCCGCGCTCAAACACCCCGTCTGGCGTTTCGACCTCCACGCCGAATGCCCGCATATCGAGCCAAAACTGCATGTGCGCGTCGCGCCAGGATGCACCTTGGGCGAGGCGCTGAAGAAAACGGACATAGGCTTCTTGCATGCTCCTCACACTCCTGCGTGAACGGGATTCCCAGGGGGCGTCACCACACCCGCCGAGATCCCCGGATCAAGGCCTGCGATGTCGCTCGATACTTGAAACGGCTCCGTGGCGTTGAGAAACCCCACAATGTCCCCAGCGCTCACCGGCCCGATGGCCTGATTCTCCGCAAGATCCCACTTCATCACCTGATCCGAGGACGCTCGGATCATCACGCTGCTTCCGTTGGGAAGGGGAAGCGTGATCGTGGCCACTTGATTGCTGGGATCGACAGTCCACGTCACTTCCCCGTCAGCCGGCGCGATGATCGGCAGCGACGGCAACCATTGAGCGACGAGTGCGGAGTTCTTGTCCTCCTGCTTGGCCTGCACCGTCCATCCTCCCGTCGAAGACGGCGTAAAGGTGAGTTTGGCGTCGCCGAACAGCCAGTATCCGCTGTGATCAGGCAGTTGGACAGGCGGCGTGTCCAGCACATAGGCCGCCGTCATGCGCATGAGCGCGTTGATGTAATCCTGCACCGCCGCCTTGTCACTCGAACCATAGTAATGCGCACTGGCGTTCGGCCAACTCCCATACATGAGATAGAGCACGTGAAGGTATTTCGCCCCAGCATTCAGCGCATCATCGGGGTCGTAGGGCGAAGCGTAAGGCGCACACCCCTGATCTCCGTTGGCCGCGCATTGTTCGTCCAAAGCCAGGAGTTCCTGGGGTTGAAGCGCCGCTTCGGCGGGCGTGCCGATCGGCGCTTCGAGATGGTCTGCGTCCACGCCGAGTCCCCCGTATTTCTGGATGCGAAGCGCGTCGGTGTCCGGCTCATCGATCTGCACATACGGGTCTTCCCACCCACTCCAGGTCTCCGGCTCAAACTGCATGAGCCCCATGGCGTGACTGCCGTCATAGTCCGCATAGGCGTTCGGTTCCCACGACGATTCGTGGAGTGCCGTCGCGGCGATGTACTGCATCGGCACCTGGTAAGTTTCACTGGCCTGTTGCACGTAGGAAACAAACGGCGTCGGGATCCCGTCTGCCGGAGATACGTCCGTGGGAATTTGGCCGTTCCATGACGTGGGTACCGCGGTGTTGAGTGCATTGCCGCCTGCGAGCACCGCCACAAAGAGGAGCAGGAAAAACAAGCCTGGGATGCTCACAAGAAACATCGCCAGAAGGAGAAGAAGCGGCCAGCGGCGGCGAGCGAGATGCAGCCCCATCCGCAGTCCGATTCTCCCCAGGATCGCCGTCAAGTCCTCTCTTCCTCCTTACCCCAGAATGGCTCGCCAGAACGTTGTGTTTTCCACGTAACCCGGCTGCAAATACCAGCGTCCATCGTGCGGGACGAACACGTCTGGGAAGCCTCGGATCGCATTCGCAAGCGCGGTCCCTGGCATCGCGTACAGGACCCGTTCAGGCATCGGCACACCCAAGGCGGCGAACGCTTGTTGGACCTTTTGTTGGGCCTCAGCCAGCGTGAAAGGCATCGGAAGTTGCAACATGGTCCCATTCTGTGTCATCGGATATTCGTATCGCTCGAACCCCGCGGCAACCCATGTGGCTTGATTCAAAAGTCCTTCCTGCTTCAAGGTCTGGGCCAGCTCGTGGCAATACTTGCACCACGGCGCGAAAACAATGACGGGCCGATCAAGCGGAAGAACCACGGTCTGGCCGGATGCCGTTTCGACTCGCGCCGTCTCAAGCACTTGCAGCATCGAGCTTGGAACAGTCGATAATCCGTGCCATGTCTCTGAACCCAAGACGGCGTGTGGCGACGGGAGCACGTTGACCCCCGTCACTTCCCTGGACGAAGCAGGATGCGATGAAATTCCTGTTGTAACGTCAGACGGTTTGGATACGCTTGTCGCCGTACCGCAGCCCGTCACGAGCAAGGCTGCCATCCCTATCCCAAGCCACATCACTTTGCGATTCACGGTTTCGCCCCCTCAAAGAATGCCAACCAGTCATGCACTTGCGAGGCAGGCAAGATCCCCGGCACGACTTCCCAGCCGTTCGCCACGCGGTGATAGGCGATGGGGACAGGCAGAGACGTATCCTCGTACAACGTGACAGCGCTCGGCAACGGATCACCTGCATAGCCTGCCTGTTTCCACACACGCTCCGTTTGCGCTTGCGTCAGTCCCACCCACACGACGGCGGGCTTGTCGTGCAGTTGCGACCACACGCTCTGAAATTGTGGGATCGCATAGGCCGTCAACGCGCTGATGACCAGCACATTCTTGGTCCCGTTCGGCACCGTGACTGGGAGCGACGTCACATGTTCCAAACGGCTCGCATAGGGCTTCAGATGCTGCATGATTTGCACAGGCAGGGCTTTGGTAGGCACTGGAACTTCTTTAACCGGTGGAATTTTGTAATTCGACGAGACTGTGTTGGAAGCGTGCGTCCCCACGCTCGGTCCCGGAACCGATTGAGTCGGCGAAGGCGCCGTGGACGCCGTGGTTTGGGTCGCGTGGGTTCCACACCCCGTTAACGCGAGACTCCCCAGCACGGCCATCGTGACAATCAACGTTCCGTTCTTCAACGTGCATCCTCCTCGAAACATGTTCTCCTCATACGAAAAGCGGGGTGTCAGGCAAACGCGCTGCGGTTATCGATCCAGCCGCGTGACCTTGCGCCCCGACACCTCGTACACCCCGGGCCGAAGCCCCGAGATCCGGCGCCCGCTCGGCCAGCGAAAGCGACGCGCGCGCTGAAAGGCCACCTGGCGCCGCCCGATTCTCACATCCACATGCACGTCGTTGGTGAATGTCCACGGTTCCGCGAAGCGTGTCCGCACTCGCGTCGGCAAGAGCAAATCCCCGCGCGTCCACCACACCCGCGCCTGAGCGCGAAAGGCGGTACGCTTCCCGCGACGCCAGACGAGCATGCGGTGCTTTCGCACAAACCCGTCGCTCACGTGACTGCGAAACGGGTACGCCACAAATCCGTAGAGATACTTGACCAGCGATTTGCCGTCAGGATCCAGTTTCCGTGCCAACCACGTGAAACCCACCGCGCTGAGGGTGACGACCAACCAGTGATTCATGAACAGGTTGAACAGACGGTACGGTGTGAAGATGTCCAGGAAGAAAAACAGGATCCAAGCAAGCGCAAACGTGAACGCATCATCCCAGTACAGTCGAAAACCCAGGCGGATCCGTCGGTCGATGTTTGTCACGACCGCTTTCTGTCGGAAGAGCTTCTGATAGGTTCGAGGCACCGCGTATCCCTCCCCGACGGGGAGAAATCTCCCCGCCGTGTTGGTCATCTCGTCAAGCCGCCGATCTTCTGGACAAACCACGTGATAATGAAGAAGAACATCGTCGGATCCACCAGAAACAACACGCTAATCATCCCGAACACCACAGCCACCAGAATGTTGCTGTGATCGCCCTTGAAGTAATGTCGGGAGATTCGCCAGATCATGGCCGCCAAGATGATCACCGCAAGGACGGAAAAGATGGGCTCTAAGAATTGCCACAGGGGATTGCTGGTGATGTCGGAAAGCGTCGTTCCCGTTCCGTTCATGGGAAAGCCTCCTTTACTGAAGATGCAAAAAGCGGCATACGGCTCCGAACCACGGCCAGGTGCCCCATCCCACCACGCGCCGAGCATCGGGCAAGACCTCTCCTGCCGCGTGCTGGATTTCAAGTGGCGCGTGAAGGAACAAGTACGCGAGAGCAAACAGCACGGCAAACGCGGTCAATGCCACGCGAATGACGGTTTCGCCTGTGCTCTCGACCTCAATCGCAAGCCAGGGCACCGGCGGTTTCACCCACCAGGGCAGCGGATAGAAAAGCTGCACGCCGCGCGGGTTCACGAGATCGATCACCCAGTGGCTCACCCAGCCCACCCAGATCCCCGTGGCCAGCCAGTCGGGGATGCGAAGCCCCAGGCCGAACAGCACGAGGTACAGGAGCGCCGAGACCAGCAGGCTATGGGTCAGCGTGCGGTGGCGCACGAACATCGACACCACCGAAGCGCCCGGAATGTGTCGAGAGATCCAGGACTCAGGCTGATCGATGTCCGGTACAGGCGCTACGGCGTAAGCCACGGCAGCCGTGGCAGCGGCCTGCCACGTGATCGGTGCGTGTTCAGATGCGAGCATCACCTCCGTCAGGGCCACCGCGAACACTGCGTGAGTCGTATGAATCAAAAAGCCACCCCCTCTCTTATGAGAAGCGGGGTGGCATGCAAAAAAAGCCTTAGTGCTGAAGCAGCTCCTCCGTTTGCAGGCCAAGCAGTTCCAACAGCTTTGCCTTGCCTCGGGCGTTATACCTGAACGTTGACACCTGCTTGTCGCTATACGGCGATTTGTCTAAGACGTATTCGCCGTACTCTGGCGTTTTGATCCCGTATTGATTCGCAATCCGCCCCACGAGATTTGCGCTGACACCAGCCTCTTCTGCGATCTCTGTCGCGGAGTACAGACGTTCCTTGGCAGGCGGCTGCAACAACTCGCGCCCCGCCGCAATGTTTGGTGTTAGGTTAAAACAGTGGACACGGCGAATCGAGAATGTAAGAATAAGTCGATTCGAGGTGAGCCACGTGACACAAAAGTACGACAACGACTTTAA
>NZ_JAFMTY010000079.1 GCF_017329605.1 Alicyclobacillus fructus | reverse complement strand
ACGGACAGCTAACGCCCTACTACCAGGTCGCTGAAACCGCCCCGGGGGTGGTCAACTTTTCAATTAGCAAAGTGGTCAACTTTTCGATTGACAAACACAAAGGTCAAAGTGATTTTCATCGATCCGCCATACAACACTGGCTCTGAGAACTGGGTGTACAACGACAATGTCAATTCCCCAATGATGCGAGAATGGCTGGGGAAGGTCGTCGATAAAGATGATCTGACTCGTCACGATAAGTGGCTTTGTATGATGCTGCCCAGGCTGAAGCTATTGCGAGAGTTGTTAAGTGATGATGGCGCGATTTTTGTGAGTTGTGATGATAATGAACATCATCACCTTCGTATGCTATTAGACGAAGTTTTTGGTGATTCAAATTTTGTAGCAAACATTGTGTGGCACGCTAGAAAATCAGTTCAAAACGACACGGATATTAGTGATGCACACAATCACATTGTGGTATATGCAAAGATGCGCAGGCAACGCAATCGGAGACTGAAGGAAGATAATGCGTGAGCGTCAAATCCCGCCCACCTTGCATTCCCGCCATCGCTGCATCAAAGTCGTACATGACGACAAACCCCGCCGGGAAGCCGGCGGGGCAGTTGTG
>NZ_JAFMTY010000078.1 GCF_017329605.1 Alicyclobacillus fructus | reverse complement strand
AGGGGCCTGTCGGGCCTCCGCCAGGCACCAGACTCACTACGCCAGGGGTGGTCAACTTTTCGATTAGCAAAGTGGTCAACTTTTCGCTTGACAAACACACGAGTTTTGATATGTATGTCTTCTAATATGCTTACTTTACGTGAGGGTAGTGACGGGCGATGAAGAGACTTAAGCACATTTCTATGTTGTCGTATATAGCGCTCTTAGGATCAATTTATGGCGAAATGACTTATCCTAGTTCATTGCCTATATGGATAATAGCGGCTTTCGTAGGTGGTGTACATGGACATGGTGTAACGCTTTGTGTACGAGTATGGGGGGCAGTTTGGGTCGACAGCGGATATGTAGTCTCATGAGGTTTTCTTTGGATGAACGGTGATTATTGTGATATGAGCCCTTTGCAGAATCACGAGCTCTTGTGCGGCAAGCGTTTTTCGAGCACAAAGAAAGTTAAAGTCCATTGTAGTGGTGTAAAATTCGTCGTTCCCAATTGACGACGAAGCCACCGTGCGTGTCTACCGTGAAAATGGCAAAAAAGGAACTCGAGCCTTCCCCTCGTCAATCATGGAATATTGTGGATATTCTTTTCAGGAGGCTTCCTCTGCGACGATGAC
>NZ_JAFMTY010000077.1 GCF_017329605.1 Alicyclobacillus fructus | reverse complement strand
ACTGCCGGCGTAAGTCGGAGGAAGGCGGGGATGACGTCAAATCATCATGCCCCTGATGTCCTGGGCTACACACGTGCTACAATGGGCGGTACAAAGGGATGCGAAGCCGCGAGGCGGAGCGAAACCCAAAAAGCCGCTCGTAGTTCGGATTGCAGGCTGCAACTCGCCTGCATGAAGCCGGAATTGCTAGTAATCGCGGATCAGCATGCCGCGGTGAATACGTTCCCGGGCCTTGTACACACCGCCCGTCACACCACGAGAGTCGGCAACACCCGAAGTCGGTGAGGTAACCCCTTGCGGGGAGCCAGCCGCCGAAGGTGGGGTCGATGATTGGGGTGAAGTCGTAACAAGGTAGCCGTACCGGAAGGTGCGGCTGGATCACCTCCTTTCTAGGGAGAAGGTCAGGGGCTTGCGGGCAGGGTGGAGGCGTGTGTTTAGTTTTGAGGGAGCGAAAGCTCTCTCGAAGGACCTTGGCAAGTGCATAGGGAGTATGAAGGTGAAGCTAGAAAGGGCACACGGTGGATGCCTAGGCGCCAAGAGCCGAAGAAGGACGGGGCGAACGCCGATACGCCACGGGGAGCCGTAAGCGGGCTGAGATCCGTGGATGTCCGAATGGGGGAACCCGCTGGCGGG
>NZ_JAFMTY010000076.1 GCF_017329605.1 Alicyclobacillus fructus | reverse complement strand
CAGGCGCTATGCAGTTGCTCTCAATAACTGGTTGTTTTCTGGGTCAAACCATGTCAATTCCAATCGTTTGGGCCAAAACTTGTCGATGAGGCTTGCGCAATGCCGTGCCGCTGCGTCAAGATCGATCACGATCAAGTCTGGCTCGTTTGTTCGAGCGGCTTGACGGGCATGACAGCGGACGCACAGCAGATTGCGGATCACTTGGCCGTGGGTGCAATCTTCCTCGTCCGCTGTTTTTCGTTGTTCCCAGACGAGGTATCGAACGAGCGTTTCGGCCGTGAATAGCAGCGTCATGTGAGCGTGTATGTGGTTTTGGTTGGGCGAATGGCAATTGAGCATCCCGAGTTCTTGCTTTGCCGTACGGAACAAGACTTCAATTCGCCAACGCTTCAGCCACGCACCCATCACCTCAGATGGCGCATCGTGACGGTTGCTTATGAGCAGGTAGGCCCCCTTGTACTCTGCAGCCGGCTCTTCGGTCTCCACGGGTTCATTGGAGTCCACGAGTTCTGTTGGTTGCGTGGTGGCCTTGTTGTCTTCGGGCTTTATTCGTTTACCGACGACTGCGGCGACCGGTGTGTATTTCATTTTCGTACATGGCTCGCCCCGTCGATTCACTGAGGTCTTTGGCATCTTCACGTAGATGTTTTCACAGGCG
>NZ_JAFMTY010000075.1 GCF_017329605.1 Alicyclobacillus fructus | reverse complement strand
GCGTGAAGACGGTCGATATCGCCCCGAACGGGACAAAGCCGACCGATGTCACACAGTAGACACAAACGGTGAATTTACACCTATTGACGGGACACTACCACACACGCTCGAATACACGTAGCCAAGCGAAATATTGAGAAGCTACAAAAGCGCTATCCCAAAGGTCACTTTGATGTGGAGGATAGCATCGCCCGGCGGGATGTGCAGCCAGCTAAATGAAAGCGGTAAGAATCTAAGAATCCTTGAGCGATGATATTTGCCGCCAGCTCCACCTTCGCTGGCGGCCATGGCGACCACGCGCATTGTCCTTCCCAAACACATAAGATGCACCGCGAATATCCAAATTACCTTGACTCGGTTTGTCAACATCGGGTGTAAAATCCCCAATAACATCGGATGAGAATTCCCCAAGATCATCGGCCTACATTCCTCAAAATCATCGGGATGAATTCCCCACCTCCATGTCGAATCGTGGCACCTGTCATCCGTTCATGGAGGTGCCCGTCATAAGGGAGGACGAGAGGATGGAGATCAAGCAACTGTACGAGGCAGGCGTCAGCATCTCCGAACTGGTCAGAAGATTCGGCCATGACCGAATGTGTTTGTCAAGCGAAAAGTTGACCACTTTGCTAATCGAAAAGTTGACCACCCCTGGCGTAGTGAGTCTGGTGCCTGGCGGAGGCCCGACAGGCCCCT
>NZ_JAFMTY010000074.1 GCF_017329605.1 Alicyclobacillus fructus | reverse complement strand
CCCCATCCAGTATCTCGCCGCCTGCCTGGCTGAGGAGATGGAATCGCGAAAGGCAAGCCGACTCCAGGCCTATACCCAGCAGGCCCGCTTCCCTGCCCACAAGACGCTGCAGGAGTTCGATTTCAGCGCTGTACCGACGGTGCAGAAGCAGCGAGTGATGCACCTGGCAGGGGGCGACTTCATCCGAGCCAAGGAAAACGTCATTTGCATGGGCGCCAGCGGGACGGGTAAGACCCACATTGGGATCGCGATAGGACTGTCCGCCATCGCGGCCGGTTACCGTGTCCGGTTCATCACCGTCATGCAGCTGATACAGGAGCTCCTGCAGGCGGAATCCGAATATCGGCTCCCCAGGTACCTGCGAACCTGGGACAAGTACGACTTGGTGTGCCTGGACGAGCTGGGGTACGTGTCACTCACCCAGGGAGGGGCGCTGTTGTTCCAGTTCTGCGCGGAGCGGTACGAAAGGGGTAGCCTGCTCATAACGACCAATCTGGAGTTTGCGAGGTGGACGGATGTCTTCCAGGACGCGACGCTGACGACAGCCCTCCTTGACCGCCTCACCCACCACTCCCACATCCTGCTGTTCGAAGGCGAATCCTATCGCTTCCGCGAGAGCCAACGGCGGGCCGTCGCCCAGCAGTGACGGACAGCTAACGCCCTACTACCAGGTCGCTGAAACCGCCCCGGGGGTGGTCAACTTTTCAATTAGCAAAGTGGTCAACTTTTCGATTGACAAACACA
>NZ_JAFMTY010000073.1 GCF_017329605.1 Alicyclobacillus fructus | reverse complement strand
GTCGCTCCTTGAAAACTAAACACACAAGACCACCAAGCCCGTGAGTCTTGACGACCACGAAGTCAGGATAAGCTGTTTGGATTGAGAGTTTGATCCTGGCTCAGGACGAACGCTGGCGGCGTGCCTAATACATGCAAGTCGAGCGGACCTCTTCGGAGGTCAGCGGCGGACGGGTGAGGAACACGTGGGTAATCTGCCTTTCAGACCGGAATAACGCCCGGAAACGGGCGCTAATGCCGGATACGCCCGCGAGGAGGCATCTTCTTGCGGGGAAAGGCCCAACTGGGCCGCTGAGAGAGGAGCCCGCGGCGCATTAGCTGGTTGGCGGGGTAACGGCCCACCAAGGCGACGATGCGTAGCCGACCTGAGAGGGTGACCGGCCACACTGGGACTGAGACACGGCCCAGACTCCTACGGGAGGCAGCAGTAGGGAATCTTCCGCAATGGGCGCAAGCCTGACGGAGCAACGCCGCGTGAGCGAAGAAGGCCTTCGGGTTGTAAAGCTCTGTTGCCCGGGGCGAGCGGCATGGGGAGTGGAAAGCCCCATGCGAGACGGTACCGGGTGAGGAAGCCCCGGCTAACTACGTGCCAGCAGCCGCGGTAAAACGTAGGGGGCGAGCGTTGTCCGGAATCACTGGGCGTAAAGGGTGCGTAGGCGGTCGAGCAAGTCTGGAGTGAAAGTCCATGGCTCAACCATGGGATGGCTCTGGAAACTGCTTGACTTGAGTGCTGGAGAGGCAAGGGGAATTCCACGTGTAGCGGTGAAATGCGTAGAGATGTGGAGGAATACC
>NZ_JAFMTY010000072.1 GCF_017329605.1 Alicyclobacillus fructus | reverse complement strand
GGGCGAAGCGCGTTCGCGAAGGCGGACTGGATCCGACGATTTCGCGAGGGACGTGGTTGCGAAAGCCACAGACGCAGGTAGTGCCGAACAAGAAAGCGGAGAATCGCCGCGCAGCTTGCCGGAGGTGGCAGGGGCGCGGCGAGTTTTTTGCCCTGCAAAGTCCTCCCTTTGGGGAGGGATCATTATAAGTGATTCTCGAAATGATCGCTTGGTACGTCGTGATTGGTGGCGTGTTGATCGGGTGTCATTACCTTCATGTCGCTGTCGTTTGGCGGGTCTCGGCGGGAATGGGCTATTTGATTCTGTCGTGGCTTTGGTATTTGTCGTTGCGCAAGAATGACCCGTCGGTCAGCGACCCGTTCGGAGCGTTGATGATGGCGGGTTACACGGCGGCAGTGTGCTTGGGGCTTGCGTTTTCTTCGGTAACGCCTGTAAAAGGACTGATCGTGGGATATGTGTTGTGGGCCTGGGTTGCCAGCTCGTACGCTGGAAGGTTCGCGTTTCGCAAGAAGGAAGGAAATCTGGTGGAGATGCTCGGCGTGGTGATCTTTCCGCATGTGGTGGTCTGGGAAGATTGGTGGTTGAAGAAGCGAGGCGTATGTTAAGTGGGTTGAAGAGTTTGATTGTTGAGTTGTTTTGTGTGGAATGGAACGCGCTTTTCCATATGCGGCAGGGATGGTGTATTGTGGCGGTTTTGTCGCCTTTATATGGAAAAGGATTTTAATTCTCTAGTTGCGTCATTACGCGTTTCGACGAATGTTGACCATGTGGACAAGGTGGATGGCGATCGAGACGGTTTTGTTTCGT
>NZ_JAFMTY010000071.1 GCF_017329605.1 Alicyclobacillus fructus | reverse complement strand
TCTTCAGCAGCGACTCATCGTTGGGGAACATGCTTTTGCCCTTTGTGGCCTTGCGTAATTGCCTGTGATAGCCCTCGATGAGATTTGTGGTATACATGATGCGCCGCATCTCGACCGGGTATCGGTAGAACGTCGCCAGCTCCGACCAGTTGTCCCGCCACGACTTCACGCACAGCGGATAGCGCGCACCCCAGGTCTGCTCGAACTTCTCAAGCTCCATCCAAGCCGCTTCTTCGGTCGGCGCCTGGTAAATCGGCTTCAGTGCGGCGGAAACGGCCTTGAGGTCTTTGTACGACACATAACGAAGCGAGTTCCGAATTTGGTGGACAATGCACTTCTGGATGTCGGAGCGCGGGAAGCAAGCCGCGATGGCTTCGCTGAAGCCTTTCAGGTTGTCCGTCGAGAACACCAGCACATCCTGCACCCCGCGCGCCTTCAGGTCATTCAACACGCCCAGCCAGAACTTCGAGGACTCACTCTGGCCGATCCAGATGCCCAACACATCCTTGCGTCCCTCCAAGTCGACGCCAATCACCATGTAAGCCGCTTTGTTCACCACATGGCCCTCTTCGCGCACCTTGTAGTGAATGGCATCCAGGAAGACGACCGCGTAGACGGGATGCAGGGGCCGATTTTGCCACTCCTGAATTCGAGGCAAGAGCCGATCCGTGAGGTTCGAGACGAGCGTTGGCGAGATCTCGACGCCGTATATCTGATGAAGATGGTCCTGAATATCCCGGGTACTGAAGCCTCGAGCGTACAAAGCGATGACCTGCTCCTCGATGCTTGGCATGCGCTTCTGCCGCTTCTGGACCACGATGGGATCGAACTC
>NZ_JAFMTY010000070.1 GCF_017329605.1 Alicyclobacillus fructus | reverse complement strand
GTGAGCGTCAAATAGCGCACACCTAGTCTCGGGTTCTGTTCTGCGAGATGATCCCTCTAGAATCCATTGACGGAGGGATCACCGTGACGAAGGCCGAACTCGAAAAACTTCGCGAGCTTTGGCGTGCCCGTGTAGCGGACTTCCGGGCCAGCGGGTTAACGGGCGCAGCCTGGTGCGCCGCGCATCAGGTTAAGGAACACCAACTGTGGTATTGGGTCAGCAAGTTGAAGACAGAAGGCCACTATGGTGGTCATCAACATGGCGATACGGATCCGCGTTTCATCCCCGTGCGTGTGGGCGAACCTTCCGCTGAGGGGTCAGACAAGCCGCTGTCTGTCCGTGTAGGTCCTGTTGTCATCGAGGTCACGCCTGGTTACGACACTGAACTACTACGCGATGTGGTGCGCACCCTGGCCTCGCTATGCTGAACATCGGTGCTGGACCGGGGGAATTGCGTGTGTACCTGGCCTGCGGCAGCACGGACATGCGCAAGTCTATCGACGGCTTGGCGGCGCTCGTGCAGGAGTCCTTTCACCTGGACCCATTTTCCTCTGCGGTCTTCGTGTTTTGTAACCGAAAGCGTGACAAACTGAAAATCCTGTACTGGGAGCACAACGGCTTCTGGTTGTACTATCGGCGGCTGGAGCGGGGGCGCTTTCCATGGCCAGACACCAGCGACGGCAAGACCCTCGTCATCACTCGCCGGGAGCTGAACTGGCTGTTGGACGGACTGCCGTTGAACCAACCGAAGGCACACCGGAGGGTTACCGCGAAAAAAGTGGTGTGAGACCGATAAACACAGAAGGGTCTGTCAAGGGATTTCGGCAGGTGTGTCGAAATTCTTGTGCATGATGAACACGACGACGGAC
>NZ_JAFMTY010000006.1 GCF_017329605.1 Alicyclobacillus fructus | reverse complement strand
ACCTCCAGCGCCGAGAATACTGGGAGGGAAGCCTCCTGGGAAGGTAGGTCGTTGCCAGGCGAGAGGACAAAGGTCAGGCACCCATCTGCCTGGCCTTTTTTCGATCTTTTCGTTTGAGGTGGATACAGATGGGGCATTCGGTCAGCCTGGTCTATGATTTTGCCTTGACGGACGGTGATGCACCTACCCGCTTCCTGTTTCGCGAGCCCCGTGAAGTGTGGTGGGTGACCGACGCAGAGGAGCTTTCTGCTGCAATGGCTGCCGCACAGGACTGGGCAAGGCGAGGAGCGTGGGTGTGCGGCTTTGTCACCTACGAGGCTGCTTGTGCCTTTCAGCCCCATCTGCGGGTTCACGAGCCAATGGTCCGTCTGCCGCTTGCCTTTTTTGCTGCGTTCGACGGTGCCGTGCGTCGATGCGATGTTCCGGAACAAAGTGTCCTCCGCGGCTTGACGACGGACGAGATGGCCAGTTCAGGTGGCAGCGATCTGTCTCCGATGTGGTGGATCGGGCTGCCGGATGCCTATCGTTTGGTGATCGAGGACATACGTCAGTCTATCGCTCGCGGCGCGGTCTATCAGGTGAATATGACAGGGAGAATCGCATTTCGAGGCAGCATGGAGCCGGATAGGGTGTATGAAGCCCTACGCCGTTCGCAGACAGCGCGTTACAGTGCGTGGCTTTATGTTGAACCATGGGACATCCTGTCCGTTTCGCCAGAGCTCTTCTATCGACGAGACGGTCGGACGATCGTCACGCGGCCGATGAAGGGAACCGCGCCTCGCGCCCAGGACCGGGCAGCTGACATGGAAATTCGCGCTCGTTTAGAACAGTCCGAGAAGGAACGAGCCGAAAACGTGATGATTGTGGACTTGTTGCGGAATGATCTAGGGCAGATTGCCGTGCCCGGCACGGTACAGGTCGATCGATTGTTCGAGGTCGAGGGGTATCCCACCGTATGGCAGATGACGTCGACGATCTCCTGTACGTTGCGCCCGGAAGTGAACACAGCTGACATTTTCCGAGCGCTGTTTCCTTGCGGATCTGTGACAGGGGCCCCGAAAGCAGCGTCTATGAAGGATATTGCCAAGTTGGAGCGGATGCCGCGAGGCGTGTACTGCGGGGCCATTGGGCTGTGGACACCGGACGATCGCGAGGTGTGGAGTGTCGCGATCCGCACCCTCGTGGGGCGCCGAGATCGCGCAACGTGGCTGTATGGGACGGGCAGCGGGATCACGTGGGACTCCTCACCTGAGCGTGAAGAGGCTGAAGTCTTGCTGAAGGCGGCGGTCTTGAGGCGCGCCGGCCTACCGCCGTTGGTGGAACTGCTCGAGACCATGCGGCTCGACGGAGGGACTTGGTTGTTGTATGAGGAACATCGCTCGCGCATGCTGCAATCGGCGCGCACGTTCCGCATTCCGCTGGAACCGCATGCGTTGGACGAGGCGCTAGCGGCCTGTGCCGCGGAACACCCTGACGGGACGTGGCGCGTTCGCGTGCGCGTCTCCATTTCAGGACGGGTCTCGTGGGAAGCTGCCGAGTTCGAGGGTTTCCGTCCGGCCTTGAGCATTGAAGAGGCCGTCAGCGGCCGGGACCACCACACTCTTGCGCTCTCCCCTGAGCCGGTCGACAGGCGTTGGTTTTGGTTGTACCACAAGACGACCGATCGCGGCTTCTACGACCGCATCCGCAGCCGTGCGGCGGGCGCGTTTGACGTTTTGCTGTACAACGAGGACGGAGAAGTGACGGAAGGCACGTTCGGCAACATCGCGTACGAGCTGGAAGGCGCGTGGTACACGCCGCCTGTCGAGTGCGGGCTGTTGCCGGGCACCTTGCGATCGCGGCTCCTGCGGCGCGGAGAAATGCGCGAGCGCGTGCTTCATCGATCGGAGATGCAGCGTGTTACGCGCTGGTGCTGGCTGAATGGACTCCGCGGCGTCGTTCAGGTCAAAGTTGCGGAGTCTGTGAAGATCTAACCTTTGGGGAAGGCGGATCGCGATCATCGAGAGGAGAGAGCATCTTGATTGAACTGACCATCGGCCCGTCCGATGACGGGAAACCTGTCCACAAGTGGTTGCGCTTGCTCTTGCCAGGGCTTCCGCTGTCGGGCGTGTACAAAAGCATTCGGACAGGGCGCGTAAAGGTCAATGGCAAGCGGGCGAAACAGGATACGAGGTTGCATGAGGGCGACGTGGTGCACCTGTACTTCAGCGACGACGACTATGCGTCGCTTCATGCGCACCCTGTGAAGAAATACCACGGGGTTTCGCGCGACATCGAGGTGTTGTACGAAGACGACGAAATTGTGGCGGTCAACAAGCCTGCAGGCGTCCTCACCCATCCGGCGGAAGGAGAATACAAGACCAGCCTCGCCGCTCAGGTGGAAGCCTATGTGTACGATCGCGGCGCAAAGCAGGGTGCTTTCCGCGCCGCTCCGGTCCATCGCCTCGATCGCAATACAAGCGGGGTCGTAATCTTTGCGAAGACGGCGCGCGCGGCGAAAGCCTGGGCCGACGCGATTCAGCGGGGTGAGGTGCTCAAGGAGTATCTCGCCATTGTGGAGGGCGCATGGGCGGGCCAGGGCCACGTCGAGGTGGGCGTCCGCCGCGAAGGACACACGACCCGGATCGCCAGAGAGGGGGGCAAACCGAGCGAAACGGCATACGAGGTCATCGCGTCGAGCCGCGGCACGTCGCTGGTACGGCTGCGCCTTTTGACGGGGCGCACGCACCAAATCCGTGTGCACATGGCGCATCTGGGACATCCGTTGCTGGCGGATCGGAAGTATGGTGCCCGTCCCATCCAAGGCGAGACGTTCTACTTGCATGCCCACCGCGTGGCATGGAACGGGGTGGACGTGATCGCGCCCATACCCAAGAGGATGATGGAGAAGTTGCAGACACTGGGCTACCGGGTCTCGGAGCTCATCTGATTCGGACGTTCAACACCCGGGCCCAGCAAGGGCACGCAACCGCTCGGGCACCGGGACGGGTCTTGCCGTGTCGGGCGACACCGTGACGATCACAAATAAAGCTTCACTGACGAGAGCCCCGAACTGGCCCGTGATGCGCTGGCGCATGCGCATGCTCGTGCGTCCCACCTGTTCGAGCCATGTCGTGATCGTCAGGCGGTCGTTTTGCCGCGCCGCCTGGTGATAATCGACTTCCGCGCGCGCCACCACGGTCACCGCTCCCAGGTCTTTCAGTGTGTGATAGTCCAGGCCGTGTTGCTCAAACCAGTCCTCTCGTCCCCACTCGTAGTATTCCAAGTACTTCGCGTTGTTCACGTGTCCGTTGACGTCGATCTCCGTGCATCGTACGGTAATTTCCATCTGTGTGATATTCATGTCTAGATGCCTCTTTCTTGTGCGGCGTCCCCGGCATACAATCGGCACGCGTGGAGACGGTAAGACGTAGACGTTGCCGATTGAAGGGGTGGTGAGTTTGCGTCGCACTCATTCTATCACGCGCCGTCTCCGGCACGCATGTCTCGTGAAGGCTGTCGCATGCCTGTTGAGTGTGGTGTGCGGCATGGTGCCGGTGCGGGCGAACGCGGCCGAGCATCGGAATCCTCATCCCCAGGCGCAGTGGCTGGCGCTCTACCAACGATACGGTCAAACCTATGACGTCGATTGGGCGGTTCTTGCTGCCATTGACCGATACGCCGAACTGACCAAGTCCAAGGATGCACGCGAGCGGGCCCCCTACTACGGATACGCCGTGGACGATCCCGCCTGGAGCGGGCCGTCCAATCCAAACCCGCGAGACGTGTTTGCGCCGACCATCGCCTTGTTTGGCGGTCTTGGGCAGGATGCCGACGGAGATCGGTTGGCGCTTCCATTTGACGCGGCGGATCGCATCAAGTCGCTCGCTCGGTTTATCGATGAGGAAGCGGGAGAGGATGAAGAGCAGGCTGTGTGGACGCTGTTTCAGGACCCGGTGGCGGTCGAGCGCGTGCGCGCATTCGCACGATTGTTCCACGCGTTCGGAATCGATCCTCAGGGACACGCGTTTCCCATCGACAAGCGGTACAACTACACCATCAAGCACACCTTCGGTGCGGGTCGCAGCTACGGCGGGCGGCGGATTCACGAAGGGGTCGACATTTTTGCGGATTACGGTACACCCGTTCTGTCATGCGCATACGGCTACGTGGAACTGATGGGATGGAACCGGTTTGGCGGATGGAGAATCGGGATCCGAGACGCCAACAACACGTACTATTACTACGCTCACCTCTCTTCGTACGCGAAGTCGCTGCATGTCGGCGATCTCGTTCGACCTGGACAGGTCATTGGCTATGTGGGCTCGACGGGCTACGGACCGCCGGGCACCGCAGGCAAATTTCCGCCTCACCTCCATTTTGGGATGTACAAGGATACCGGCCGACGCGAGTGGGCGTTCAATCCATCCCCGTATCTGCTGCAGTGGCAGCGGCAAAAACAAGTCGTGATTCGGACGCCCGTCCAGATGGCGTCGTCCGCCTCATGAAAATGCCGTCGAGGTCTGTCCTGCGATGTCGACAATGTGATATTGTATAGGACGGAGTGAATCCGGCAGACCCAGGAAACGGGTACCGAGGACAGGACCGTACCCGTTTCCTTTATGTATTCAACCGATCACGTCAAGGGGGGCGAACCTTGGAACCCAAACCTGCGCGTTTGTCCCGAACTTACATGACCGATTTGGTGTTGCCGCCGGATACGAATCAGTTTGGGACCATCTTCGGGGGCAAGGTGATGGCGTATATCGACAAGATTGCGGCCATCAGTGCCATGCGCCATGCGCGCCAGCGAGTGGTCACTGCGTCAAGTGACAGCTTGGATTTTTTGGCGCCCATCCGGGTCGGCCAAGCCATACACCTCGAGGCTTTTGTCACCTATGCACACAAGACGTCTATGGAAGTGTTTGTGAAGGTTTTGGCGGAGAACTTGCTTACGGGAGAAACCGTCCTTACGGCGAGGTCGTATTTGACGTTCGTCGCCGTCGATGAGAATGGACGGCCTGTGGAAGTTCCTCCGGTTCTTCCCGAGACGGACGAGGAGAAGGCGCATTACGATTCGGCTCCACGGCGAAGAGAACAGCGCCTCGCGCGCCGTCAAGCAGCGTCTCAAGGAGAACTGCCAATGCCCTGATGGGGTTGTCATCATGTTGGCTTAGGTAGGAGTGGGCAATATGCAAAATCGTATTCTCGGAACGGCGGACAGCGCCCAGCGCGCGGCTGCTGAACGACCGAGATTCGTGGCTCGGCCGCTGGCCAAAGGATGCGTGACGCTCTTGGCGGCCTTTCCTCTGGTCGACTACACCCTCCGGCAATTCGCTCATCCGCTTGGGTCGATCTGGGACAAGATTGTGCTCGTGATTCTCGCGTTGATCGCGCTGAATCGCGTGATGCGCGGACATCGTCCTCAGGTGTTCGCTTGGTCGAGATACGCGGGCTGGTACATCTTGTACTTGATCGCGCTGTTGTTTGTCGGCCTCGGCAGCCCAGGCACCTCGTTCGACGGACTGAGAGCCGACATGTACGATATGTTGTTCGGCCTGTTGTTACCCTTTGTCGTCGAGCCGGAAGACGCCCCCTCCTTTTTGTACCTGGCGGCGGCGCTCGCAATCCTCGTTGGACTCGATGGCGTGCTCCAGTATGCGCTCGCGGTGCCCATTCCGCCGGGGTGGGTGGATGTCGGAGAGCATGTTCGCACGCGCGTGTTTTCGGTGCTCAAGTCTCCCAATGAACTCGGCGCCTACATGGAGATGATGGCGCCGCTGGTGATGGGCATGGGGTTTGCGGAGAAGAACCGGGTTCGTAAACTCATCTTTTTGGCGGGCGGTTTCTTGTGCCTCGTCACGCTTCTGCTTACATACACGCGCGGCGCCTGGTTGGGGCTCGGCGTCGGCGTCGTCCTGGTGGCCCTTGCGTTTGAGCGACGTTTGCTCGCGGTGGTCGTCGTGTTGGGGGTCGTCGGTTTCTTTTTGCCCCCGATTCATCATCGCATCATGGATCTGTTCTCTCAGGTATACTACATCAAGTCTTCGCAGGGCGGACGACTGGTGCGATGGCAGCAGGCTTTTGATCAACTCGCCGGCAGCCCCTTGTTCGGAGCCGGACTCGGGCGATACGGCGGCGCGGTGGCTTCGGACAAGGGGCTCTCTATCTATTCCGACAACTACTACGCAAAGGTGCTGGGGGAGTCAGGGCTCGTGGGCCTCGTGCTCTTCTTCGCTCTGCACATTCGGATCGTGGGCGAAGTTGTGCAACGAGTGGTGCGCAGGGCAGGGCGAGGCCAGCGCCCCATCGCCTTGGGCGGGCTCATCGGCGTGATCGCCCTCCTTGTCCACAATGTGGTGGAGAATGTGTTTGAGTACCCGGCCAACTGCCTCAATTACTTCCTCATGGTCGGACTGCTGCTTTTGTGGAGCCGCACGTTCGATGGTCAGGAGGAGAACCATGGCTAAGTCGTGGAAGACCGTCGGTCTATGGATTTGGTATGTGTTCTGGGCGCTCTTTGCCAATGCGGCGTACGTGTGGATTCTGCGCCCATTGGTCGATGATCTGGCTCTCTACGGCGTGTTGGCGGCTATCGCCATCATCCTGCTGTGGATGACCTCTCTTAAGCGCCCGATTCGCCGGAGATGGCTCATCTATACGCTGTTCGTGCTGATGGCGGCGGAGGGTTACAGCACGCTGGCATTTGCCAGTAAACTTAAACAGGCCTTGGTCGCGATGGGGATGCTCCTCTTGTTGTGGCTCTTGGCCATCCTCGTGGGGCGCGTGCGGCCCGTCGCCTCGCTTCTCGGCGGGGCCAGTGTCGTGATCGCACAAGTGTTTCTCCCGCTCAACGACTGGGCTTTTCTCACGCACTTTCGGGTTTTGCAGGACGCCCAGGTCAACCTGCGCGTTCAAAATTCGCCCGAGGCGCCCTTCGCAGTGATCCCGGTGTCGGGCGGACAGGCCATCATCACCATTGACAGCCATGTGCCCACCAAGCAGGAGCTAGAACAACGCGCGATGGCGGCGACCGACTCACCGAATGCGCTCTATAACGTCCTTCAGACCGCGCATGGCGAGTATGAGGTCGTGGAGTTGAAGTCGGTTGGAGGACACCTGGAGAAAGTCGTTCCGGCCCCGCAGGACTTGGCGCGCGTCAATCCGTTGGATCTCGTGCGCGCCTTCTTCCCATACGAGCTGGCGAATTGGTACGTGGAGAATGGGCGGATCTATGAGTATCTGACCCCATTTTTGACCGACCAGCAGGCTGTGGAAGCTGCGCTCGATCCGGCCGCGTATCCGGCCAGTTTTCAGGCGATCGCGAACCAAGCGAGCGCGAAGGAGATCGCCAACTGGGACGACTGCTTGGCCGAGCTCGGGGTTCGGCCGAATCGTGCGGGGTTTTACGTGTCCAACGACCAACTGGTGGGTCTCGGTGCAGGTCGAGGGTCGACCGTGTCCATGCAGGCTGAAAGCGTGGTCGGTGTGGGTCACTTTACCAGCGCCTCGGACCTTCAGATCCTGCTCGTGGGAGACAATTCGTTACACGTGTACGATATCCGTGAGAGGAAGATCGTCGCGACGTACCAGGGGTCTCCTGAAAACCCGGTGCCGAACGATATTCGCATCGGCCCCCTCGTTTCCGGCGGCCGCGATGCGATCTTCGTCAACGCAAGTCCTGCCTATATCCTGACCGTGAGTCCTGACGGTACTTGGAAACGGGTCTATACGGCGCCCAGCCAGTCGTTTCGGTTTGAGGCGGTCTTGACCGGCGTGAAGCCGTATCCGGAGATTGTCACGAACGATCCGTCCTATCTTCGAAATTCTCCGGTCCGGTACTTTTCGGCGTATCGGTTCGAACCGGGGCATGGCGCTACGGGCCAATTGGTGCGAGTTTGGCGCGTGTTCAGAACCAATGTCGTGAATGTCACGCCGCTGCACTTGGCGGGCGTTTCGGGTGAGGTACTTGCCCTTGATATCTATGGCACTGGCGAGTATCTGGTCATCTCCCCGACGAACGCCCCGGTGCTCCCCGCCGCCTGCGCCGTATTGGCTGCGATCATCGTGGCTGGATGGTTGTATCGTCCGCGCCAGAGAGGGGAGGGGGATGCGCGATGAGGTGTAGCCGGCTGAGCTTCGCGGGACTCGTGCTCTGCGCAGGATTGCTCGCAACAGGCTGTACGCCGGGCGTACAATCTGTCTCCATCGCGTCAGGCACAGCGACGCAAGTGGTGAGCAACCAAGCGCCCTGGTCTCCTCTGCTGAACGCGCTCGACAAGAGCGAAGCGGCTTCGATGTACAAGATGCAGACGGCCGTCAACATTCAGAACGGCAACCTGCACACGAGTTTCACGGTGTACGGCACCATCCAGCAACCGGACATGGCCAGCATCCAGGTGCATGAAAACAACTTCAACATCGCGTTTTATCAGCAGGGGGAGGTCGCCTATCAGCAGGATGGGACCATCTGGTCACCTGCTCAACCCGTCTCCAACTTGAATGCGTACCAGACGTACCGTGACGTGGTGGAATATGCGATGGCTCACCACCTTCGCCTCGTGAAGATGAACCGCACCTACGTCGTGGACGAGTATTGTGACGTGTACCGAGTCGTCGTGCCCAACGGCATCGTCTCGCTGCCGCTGTTTCTGGGCGGGACGGCTGGAGCAAACGAGGCCGAGTTGTCCCGTCACGCAAGTGAAGTCGCGTACGTGTTTTACGTGGGAGAAACTTCTGGCTATCTGCGTCAGGTGCAAACACAGTCCGTGGCCGTGGTGGACTCGGTAGGTTCGCTCATCATGCAGACGTCCACCATCTTTCAGGACATCGACAATGCTCAATTGGCGAAGGTCCAGATCCCGGTTTCCTTGGTTCAGCAACTGGAGCAGGGTGTCCAGTGATTGCGCACCTTGTCATGGTGCGGTATAATCGCAGCATGACCAATCGCTGAGTTCCGTGTTGGAAGCGGAGGACCCAAGATTTCGGGGTGAATCGCAACACGTCGTTGCGTAGGGGCTCCTACACCCGAACCCGTCAGCTAACTCCGTAAGCGTTGTAGGAAGGTCAGGTGTTCCAAATCGGAACTTGGCTGAGAGGCAATCTTTCAGTCAAGGAGCTGATCGAAATGGTCATGAAACCGGAATTGACACAGTATGCGCGCGACTTGGAGATCCAGCATGCTCTAAAGCGCATGGAGCGCGGCGAGGAGCGGGGCACGTCCAAGGTCACGCGCAAACGCCATGGCCAATCCGTTCGGTGAACGCAGTCGGGCGTCAGAAGGCGCCCGATTTTCATTTGTGGCGAATGGCGGTCATCGGTGCGCGCCGTGTCGAAAAAAGCCTGGCGTTCATCGAATGAGTAGGCTATAATGTTCCGGGTAATCACAGTGGTCCTCTGTCCATCGGGGCATGAACACTGGCTGGGAAGGGAGGTCTACCATGAACTTGCTACGTTCAGTGGTGGAAGACCAACTCCGTAAAGACATTCCGGATTTCCGCCCGGGCGACACGGTGCGGGTTCACGTGAAAGTCCGCGAAGGCGGCCGTGAACGCATCCAGGTGTTTGAAGGCGTCGTGATTCGCCGCCGCGGCAGCGGAATCAGCGAAACCTACACGGTGCGAAAGGTTTCGTACGGGGTCGGCGTCGAACGGACGTTTCCGCTGCATTCTCCGAAGGTGGACAAGATTGAAGTCGTCCGTCGCGGGAAAGTGCGCCGTGCGAAGTTGCATTATCTTCGCGGCCTATCTGGCAAGGCGGCGCGGATTGCAGAAATTCGGCGGTAAGACGCCCCAAAGCGCAGGGACTGTCCTGCGCTTTTTTCATGCATCGAGGACATGGAAGGTGATAGGTGTTTGCCTATTCAATGGTATCCTGGACACATGGCGAAGGCGAAGCGCCTGATGGCGGAGCAACTGCGCGGCGTGGACGTGATCGTCGAATTGGCCGATGCGCGGTTGCCTCTGTCCAGTCGCAGTCCGGTTCTTGACGAACTCGCGCGCGGCAAACCTAGGCTCCTGGTCTTGACCCGGGTCGATCTGGCCGATCCCTATCGGACGGAAGCTTGGGTGACTTGGTTTCAACGCAACGGCGTGACGGCCATTCAGGTGAATGCGAGAACGGGTCAAGGCGTTCAAGGGTTCAAGCGGGCGCTGGACGATCTTGTGAGGTCGAAGGTGCATCGGGCGCGCGCGCGCGGCATTGAGCGCGTGATCACGCGCGGCATGATCTGCGGGATTCCTAACGTGGGGAAGTCTTCTTTCGTCAATCAGTTGGCCGGACGGGCAGTGGCCAAGACGGGGAATCGACCGGGCATCACGCGCGCTCTGCAGTGGATCCGCGTGGGAGGCACGGAGCTCTTGGACACGCCGGGTGTTCTTGCGCCCAAGCTTGCCACCGAGGAGCAGGGATTGAAACTTGCCGCGAGCGGTGCCGTCAAGGAAGAGATCTTTGAGGCCTACGAAGTCGGCGCGTACGTGCTGGCGTACATGAGCCAGAGGTATCCTGAACGCCTGGAAGAGCGTTACGGCCTGTCGATCGAGCAACCCGTCCTGTGGACCAATGTTCAGGAGGTGTGGCCCCTGGTGCAACCGTGGGTTGAGCGGATCGGCCGCATGCGCGGGGCGCTCGCAAGCGGCGGGCTGGTCGACGAGGAACGCGTGGCGAAGATGGTGCTTCGCGACCTTCAGGAAGGCAAACTCGGTCCCGTCACACTGGAGTGGCCTGAAGACGTGCACGCATCCTAAGACACCAGCAAAGGAATTCTCTTCGGCGCGATGGCGAAGTCGTCCTCGGGCGAGGTAGACTCACAGCGAGGAGGTGTCGGATGGAGGCATGGATGAGGCGTTATCGCCTGGATCTGGCGTTGAGCGGCGGATGTATAACAGCCGGTGTCGATGAGGTCGGTCGGGGATGCATTGCGGGACCTGTCGTCGCGGTCAGCGTCGTCCTGCCGATGGACGTGAACACGTATCGCGAACTCGGCGATGTCATGGATTCTAAGCAGGTGAAGCCAGACGTGCGCCGGCGCCTGGCGGAGCGCATCCGGTCACGGGCGTTGGGGATCGGCGTGGGCATGGCGAGCCCTGAAGAAATCGATCGCCTGAACATCTTGCAAGCTACCCATCTCGCCATGCGGAGGTCACTGGACGCCTTGGACGTTCCCGTGGCGCTCGCGCTGGTCGATGGAAATCGGGCCTTTCGGCACCGCGTTCCGGTGTTGCCCGTGGTGGACGGCGACGCGCGATCGTTGCCCATTGCCGCGGCTTCCGTCATCGCAAAGGTGTTTCGGGACGATCTCATGGCGAAATTGGACGAGGGTTTTCCTGGCTATGGCTTTTCCGAACACGTCGGTTACGGGACACGTGCGCACTTGGAAGCTCTGAGGCGCCTGGGACCTTCTGTGGTGCACCGACTGTCGTTCGGGCCCGTGCGGGCCTGCCTGAACGAGGAGGGCGTAAACTATGGATCCTAGCATCCGCCGGACGGCGCCAACCGAACTCGGGCCCATGACGCGCGCCGTCGATCGCGCCCCACCTACCCATTCGGAGCGAACGGATCGCGGTACATCCCGCATTTTGGACGCGGAGGCCGTTTCGCGCCCCGAGCATGAGCCGCCTTCGGATGGTTTGGCCGAAGCTTCGGACCTCGTACCCTACGAGATCGTCCGTGACGAGGCGCTGTGGACCAGTGAGCGGGGATGGAGGACGGCGCTGCTGAATCTCCTCCTGGCTGACAGGGTGTGGGAGTCGCTTCAACCTGTGCGTGAACCTGGTGGACAACTCGAAGGGGAGTCGAATGCGGCGAAAAACCCAACCGGCGGTGAGCTGCGCGATTCGGCCGTGCAGAACTCTGAAACTGCGACTCACGAGAGCCGCGGGGACGAGATGTCCGCAAGTGCCGCGCTGATCACGTCCCGAGCGCCGGGTGGCGAGCGCGCATCTGGAGGGGTGGAAGGAGAGCGTCCAACTGGCCGAGTCCAATCCATGGATGAAGCGCATCCGCCTGAAAGTGGTCAAGTGGTGGATGGGGTTCTCGCCGGAACGGTGAAACATCTATGGTCTGTGATGCGCCAACTCGCCCGATCGGCTGAAGGAAACTCGACCATTCGCCTTCGGGAACATCCCGGATCTTCGCTGATTTCATTCGCTTCGATGGGCCGCGATTGGATTCATCAGGTGGCCGAACCGGCCGATCAGGCCAAACTCACCAACTGGGTTCTCCTGGACCGCCTTCTTGCATCGGTGGCTCCCCACCCATTTGATCGCCGGGGCGGCGGGTTATTTTGCATCCCAGAGTCTGTTCGGCGTGATCATTCGCTGGCCATCCGTTGGCGGGCGGAGCGCCGGACCCGCATGGGGCCGAAAGGCAAGCTCGTGCATCGTCTCCGTCTCGATCTCGAGCTCGACGGACGCGCCTTGACATGCGTACTCACGGCGCAAAGGCCCGCGCTGCACGTGAACATCATCTGTCCGCCAGATGCGCCGTTTCTCAAGTACCTGCAGGCGGCGGAGCCCCACGTGGCGCCTTCGCTGAAGGCGTGTGGATGGGATCTCACGTCGTGGACGGTCACCGCTAAGGGGGATGATGGCGATGCAACCTCCTAAACGAGCCGTCGCACTGCGTTACGACGCGCAGCGCGACGTTGCACCTCGTGTTGTTGCCAAGGGCTCAGAAGAAGTGGCAAAAGCCATGCTCCGCGTGGCAGAAGATCATGATGTGCCCATCTTGGAGCAACGCGAATTGGTCGACGCATTGTTTCATCTCGACGTCGATCAGGTGATTCCTCCCGAGATGTATCAAGCGGTGGCCGAGATCTTGGCCTATATCTACCGATACCGCAGGGCGTGATGGCATGCCGTCGGATCGACGCGAACTGGGGGCTTTTGGGGAGTTCTTTGTCAGCCAATACCTTGAGCGTTGCCTCGGTTGGTACGTGATCGAGCGAAATTGGAGAACTCGCTTCGGCGAGCTCGACCTGATCGCGGAAAACGATCAGGAACTCGTCGCCGTTGAAGTCAAGACGCGGACATCGCCGATTGGAGACCATCCCATCTCCGCCCTGCGCCCAGCGCAGATTGCGCGATTAGTCGCGACCCTGTCGGCATACGCGGCTCGCGCCGACCGTTGGTCGGCGTTTGCTGTGGACGTCGTGGGCGTCACGTGGCGCCAGGGCACGGTCGTCGATTTTCGGCACGAACGCCTCTACCCGGAGTGAGTCGTCGACGGGCAGTGTCTTGAACGTGTAGCCATCCCGGCGAAAGTCGCGGATGATGCGCGGCATCGCCTCGACGGTGTATCGGCTTGGGCTGATGCCGTCGTGAAACAGAATGATGGAGCCGTCGCGCGCGTGCCGCTCGACCTGAGTCACAATCGCGTTTGCGGACTTGGCCTTCCAATCCAGGGAGTCTACCGTCCACAGGGCAATCGGATGCCCGAGTTTGTGCACACATTCGATTTCCTTGGCGTCGATGGAACCGTACGGGGGCCTGTAGTATACGGGTTTGGTCCCGCACGCCTTGACGACCGCCGTGTCCGTCTTGCGGATGTCGAGCATGACTTCGTCCAGCCCGTGTTTTTTGGGATCAAAGTGTGCAAAGCCGTGGTTCCCGATCTCATGCCCTTCCCGCTGAATGCGGCGCACGATATCAGGAAATTGTTCACATCGGTGTCCCACCACGAAAAACGTCGCCGGAATACGATTGTCGCGCAGGATGTCCAACAACTTGGGCGTGTAGCGTTGACTCGGCCCGTCGTCAAACGTGAGGTACACGACCTTGCCTTGCTTTTTCGACGCGGCCTGCGCGGTCGGCGCGGCTTCGGCCAGGAGTGTCGTGGATAGGGCGAGTCCCATGAGCGCGAGCGCGATCCGGCGAGGCACATGCCGACCCTCCCTCCTGCGATCACCTCAGTGCGTATAACTTGCTTCAAATCGCTGTTCCTATGCCCCAGGTTTTCGCTTACATCATCGCGTTACGGACCGGAGACGCGAAGCCCGGATTTCGCCAGATAATCGCCTCGTCGACATCCGGCGCCAGGACCTCGTCCCTCCCCTCGAGTGCTGCGATGGTGGACGCAATCATGGCGATTTTTTGCCGATCGCGCTCTGAAGCCCGCAGTCGCTCGCACGCGCGCGCCAGGGCCTTCTGCCCGGCGCCGGTCATCGCAGACTCCCCGGGTCTCGGACATCGCGCCAAAATCGCGGCGGCCGTGCTCACTCTCTTCTCCCAGACGTGGAACGGTTCGACGTCCACGTGCTGCCCCACCTCGCGATTGACGTGGTGAATGATGTCGATCCGATCCAAGACCGGCCCCGGACAGCGCGACCAATACCGCCGGATTTCGGTCTCGGGGCAGGTGCAATCTCCATAGCCTCGATATCCGCACGGGCAGGGATTGGTGGTCGCCACCAGCGTAAATGACGCCGGCAACACGAGGGGCTTGCCGTTCGCCATACACTCAAGGGAACCGCGATCCAACGGCTCTCTTAGGGCGTTCAGCGCCGCGTGCGAGAACTCGAGAAACTCGTCTAAGATCAGAATTCCGCGATGCGCCAAGGTGACCTCTCCGGGTGTCGCAAACCGTCCTCCGCCAAGGAGGGTGCGAACCGAGGCGGTATGGTGAGGTCTGCGGACAGGCGGGCGTAGCGTGAAACTGTACGCGGGGTTCACGATCTCGTGCCACGCTGCGACTTCCAAGGCTTCGTCCTCTGTGAGATCGGGCAGGAGATGGACGAACGCGTCCGCCAGGGTGGTCTTGCCCACCCCGGGTGACCCGACAAGCAACAGCGCGTGCCGGCCAGCCGCGCAGATCGCGAGCAATCTCGTTTCCACGCGATGTCCGACGAGGGGGAAGCAAGTTCCGTCGGCCCATCGGCCTTCAGCCGTTTGGCGGGACGGCCGCTCCGACGAAGGACGAGGGTGTCGAAGTTCCGCGACGACATCTTGGAGATGCTTGGCCCGCACGACCCGAAACTGCTCTTCCAGTGGCCAGGGAAGGGATTGGTCCGCGCTGATACAAAGCGAGCTCCATCCTTCTTCGCGCATGCGCAGTCCGATGGCGGTCAGGCCTGCCTGCGGGATCAGGGCTCCGTCGAGCGCGAGTTCGGCCACGAAGATGGTGGGGTCGTCCTGCGAGGGCAGAGCCGACGAGGCCCGGAGGATGGCCACAGCGATGGCGAGATCCAGCCAAGAGCCCTGCTTTTTCACGCCTGCCGGCTGGAGGTTGACGGTGATGCGGCCTTTTGGGAAAGGCAGTCCGGCGTGGTGAAACGCCGAGCGGACTCGGGCTTTCGCCTCACTGACCGAGGAGTCCGGCAAGCCGACCATGGTGAAGCGGGGGAACCCGGGCCCAACGTCCGCTTGCACGCGGATCAGCTGTACGTCTGCGCCGTGGCGCGTGGCGCCATACGCATATCCCAGCAATGTTGATACACCTCGCTTTCGGAACTTTTCACAACCTACGTATAGCAATAACTCGGTGCATGAGCCATAATGTAGGGAAGAATCTCGTTCGCATCGTCCAGGTAAGGCGAGTCTCAGGAGGGAGCCATCATGGAGAACCCGCGAAAACGGATGGCGAAAGGGGACGCGGAGGGGCGACGCGGTCAAGTGATCGACTTTCGTGCGTACCAAAAGCGGCGCCAGCGGCGGCTTTACCGGGGGCTGCCCACGGGAGGCGATCGTTTCGTCGTCCTTCGGGGAGGAGCAATGGTGTTAGCGGCCGCATCGGTGGTCCTGGCCGTACTTGGACTGACCCCAGTGGCGTGGAAAGAAAACGCGCTGGTCGCCAGTCTGTTTGCCGATACGGTCGCCCTGGCTCTCGGCGTCATCCTTCACGTGTTGCGCGATCGCGCTTCGATGCGGATACTGGGTGCGCTCGTCGGCGTCTTCGCGTTTTCGTATCTGTGCAGTTTGTTGCACAGCGCGCTGTAGATAGGCTGTCACCATTTTGTCAAGGTTATCTGTATGCGTTTTCATCGTCTCAACCGGTCAAGACGTTGTCAAACGTGCCGCGAAGTTCTATTCTGATAGATGGCACAAGGTCGGCAGACGGCATGGCAACGTTTGTCCGGTTTTTTTGTGCGCCGTATCCGTAGGGGGACAAAGGAGGACGGACATCGTGAACATCCACGAGTATCAAGCGAAGGCCATCCTGGCCGAATTCGGCGTCAAAGTCCCGCGCGGCAAAGTGGCTTTTACGGTTGAAGAAGCTGTGGAAGCGGCGAAGGAACTTGGTGGAAAGGCCGTTGTCAAAGCTCAGATCCACGCCGGCGGGCGCGGGAAAGCGGGCGGCGTCAAGGTATCAAAGTCCCTGGAGGAAGTCGAGGCGAACGCGCGCGAACTGCTTGGCAAGCGGTTGGTGACGCATCAGACGGGGCCACAGGGGCGGATCGTGCGGCGTCTGCTCATCGAAGAGTTGACAAACATTGAAAAGGAGTACTACATAGGGCTGGTTCTCGACCGCTCGCAGGGGCGCCTGGTCATGATGGCATCGCAGGAGGGCGGCGTCGAGATCGAGGAAGTGGCGGCGAAGCACCCTGAAAAGATCTTTCGTGAGACGATTGATCCGCTGACCGGGCTCACGCCGTTCCAGGCGAACAACCTGGCGTATAAGCTCGAGTTGCCACAGAACGCGGTGAAAAAGGCCGCGCAATTCATGATGGCGCTTTACAACGCCTATGTGGCCAAGGACTGTTCCATCGCGGAGATCAACCCGCTTGTCCTGACGTCAGAGGGTGACATCATCGCCCTCGACGCGAAGCTCAACTTTGACGACAATGCGCTGTACCGGCATCCGGAAATCGTCAGCCTCCGCGATGAGGACGAAGAAGATCCGAAGGAAATCGAGGCTTCGAAATACGGCTTGAGCTATATTGCGCTTGAGGGCAACATTGGCTGCATGGTGAACGGCGCAGGTCTGGCCATGGCGACGATGGACACCATCAAGTATTACGGCGGAGAGCCGGCGAACTTCCTGGACGTTGGCGGAGGCGCCAGCGAAGAGAAGGTGACGGCGGCGTTCAAGATCATCTTGTCTGATCCGAAGGTGAAGGGCATTCTCGTCAACATCTTTGGCGGCATCATGAAGTGTGACGTGATCGCCAACGGTGTCGTGGCGGCCGCGAAGCAGGTCGGGCTGGACAAGCCGCTGGTGGTGCGCCTCGAAGGCACGAACGTGGAAGCCGGAAAGAAAATCTTGAACGAATCGGGTCTCAAGCTGGTCGCGGCGGATTCGCTTGCGGACGCTGCCCAAAAGATCGTGGCGCTGGTCTGAGGAGGGACACTCGATGAGCATTCTGGTGAACAAGGAAACGCGCGTCATTACTCAAGGCATCACCGGATCCGCCGGCCTGTTTCACACGCAACAGGCGCTCGCCTACGGCACGAAGGTCGTCGGTGGCACCTCCCCGGGCAAGGGCGGCACGAAAGTCGAAGGATTGCCGGTGTTCAACACGGTGGAGGAAGCGGTGCGCGAGACGGGTGCCAACGCTTCGGTCATTTACGTTCCCCCTGCGTTTGCGGCCGATGCCATTATGGAAGCCGTTGCGGCAGGGCTTGACCTCGTCGTGTGCATCACCGAAGGGATCCCCATTCTGGATATGGTGAAGGTCAAGCGGTACATGGAGGGCAAGAAGACGCGCCTCATCGGTCCGAACTGTCCGGGCGTGATCACGCCAAACGAATGCAAGATCGGCATCATGCCGGGCTACATTCACACGCCAGGAAAGATCGGCGTGGTGTCTCGCTCGGGGACCTTGACCTACGAGGCCGTGTACCAGCTGACGCAGCTCGGCCTCGGCCAGTCGACCGCCGTCGGGATCGGAGGCGATCCGGTCAACGGAACGAATTTCGTGGATGTGCTGAAGATGTTCAACGAAGATCCCGACACCGAGGCGGTGATCATGATCGGCGAGATCGGTGGGTCGGCAGAGGAAGAAGCCGCGGAGTGGATCAAGGCCAACATGAAGAAGCCGGTCGTCGGCTTCATCGCGGGCGCCACCGCGCCTCCGGGGCGCCGCATGGGTCACGCGGGTGCGATTGTGTCCGGCGGTTCCGGCACAGCGCAATCGAAGATCGAGAAGATGAAGGAGTGCGGCATTCGCGTGGCACCCACGCCGTCCGAAATGGGATCGACGCTGTATCAGGTACTGGAAGAGCGCGGTTTGCTCGATCGCTGCAGGTCCTGATGGTTTCCCGCTTTCGAACGCAGGAGTTCGCTTGGTTCGCCAAGCGAACTCTTTTTTTCTTCTACGTCATGGACGGCAAGCGCCCGCGGCGGGTACGATGCGAACAACCAACGAAGGGAGGAAGGCGGTTGAACGAGGAGGAGCTTGCGGTCGTGTGGTCCTTGTGTCCAGGGCTTCCCCCCAGCACATTGCGGCGCCTTGTGAATGCGTTCGGAGGCATTCGGGCCTTTCACGAAGCGGACGTGGCGGCCTGGATCGAAGTGGGCCGCGTGGACGCGGCGCAGGCAACTCGCATGGATGCCTGGCGCCGAAGTGGGGCTTCCGCGAGTCGCATACGACAGCGGCTGGAACACCAAGGGATTGCCGTGATCGCGCGCGGCGATGAGGCTTATCCTGCTCGCCTGCTGGATCTCCAGGAGCCGCCGATGGCGCTGTACGTGCGCGGGCGGGCGGATCTGCTCGCATCTGAGCGCAGTGCCGTGGGCATCGTCGGAACGCGACGTATGACCAGCTACGGCATGGAAGCGGCCAGGTGGATCGCGGTGGAAGCGGCACGGCGGAACGTCGTCGTCGTTTCGGGGCTCGCCATCGGCATCGACGCGACTGCCCACGCAGCAGCGCTGGAGATGGGAGGCCCTACCGTCGCCGTCTTGGGATGCGGCATTGATCGGTGCTATCCCCCGTCTCACCGAAGGCTCTACGATGCCGTTGCGTCCAACGGAGCGCTTGTCAGCGAATATCCTCCTGGCACACCTGTGCGAAAGTATCACTTTCCCGAGCGCAACCGGTTGATCGCAGGATTGAGCGAAGCCGTGGTGGTGGTTCAGGCAGGGGAAAAGAGCGGAGCGCTCATCACCGCGCACTTTGCGCTGGACCTGGGGCGCGACGTGTACGCCGTCCCGGGACCTATCACGTCGCGCGCCAGCCGGGGCGTGAATCGCCTGCTGTTTGACGGCGCGACTCCGCTTGTCGATCCGAACGACCTCTTTCACGGTCATGCGGATGTCGAAGTGGCCGCTGAACGTTCCCTACCCGCTCATCTCGAGCCGTGTTACCGAGCGCTCGAGCGCCATCAGCCTGTGCGGGCAGGAGAACTCGCGGCGTTAGCCCAGCTCGATCTCGGCTATGTGTTCGGGGCGCTGTTGGAACTGGAGTTGTCACGTGTGGTCACGCGTCATCCGGACGGAACGTATCACTTGCTGCCGAGCAACATGCATGGGGTTCGCGAGTGATCCAAACAATGGAATGTTCGGCGTGTCTCCAGTGGCCCATCCTACAGGTGGTCGCATGGGAGGTGCACTGGATGAAGCGCGCGTTCGCAACAGGCGCTCGGACTTTCGTCATAGGCGCGATGGCGGCGCTTTTGAACATAGGCGCACAAGTTCGGTGTTGCGCGGGGGTTGCCATTCAAGACATGAGCGATAGGGGGAACAGCACGAAGACGGCTGCCGGAGGTTTGGATTCCTCTGTGTGGACGGTAGGGGATGCTGGTGAACCCATTCGCGTTCTTCATGTGCTGCTGTCCGAACTGGGCTACCTTCCTTTAAGCTACCATCTGGCTGTCCCGACGGATGGTCTTTACGCAGTGGATTGGACGTGCGGACCTGTTGGCTACTGGACTTGGCACACAAGCGACGCACCTTCTGAACTCATCGGTTTGTGGAATCCAGAGAAGTATACGGAGATGACGAAGGGTGCCGTGATGCGGTTTGAAGCAGATCACGGCCTGCGCGTCGACGGCTACACCGGGCCCAGGGTCCGGCGCGCGCTCGAGCTCGCGGCGGCTCTCCATCTCACGGCTGGCCAACCGTACCGATCCGTCATCGTCGATCCGTCTATCCCTCAACGGTTGTGGGTTTGGGAGGATGGTCGTGGCGTGGTGTTTCGTTCTCTTTGCAGTACCGGCGTACCTGCAGCGCCCACACAGCCCGGTGTGCATGCCATCTTTCTGCGGAGCCGAGAGCAGACGATGCAGGGGATCGGCCCCAGCGGACGGCCTTACCGGGTCGAACACGTGCCGTACGTGAGTTTTTTCTACGGCGAGCAGGCCGTGCATGGGTTCCGTCGCCCAACGTATGGCATCCCTCAAAGCGCGGGGTGTGTCGAACTGCCCATCAGCGCCGCCCAGCGCGTTTGGCAACTCTCGGACTACGGTACGCTGGTGATCATCTCGCGGCCCACCAATGGCACGAAGTAGGCCAACTCGCGATCCGTCCCCTGCATTGTCAAGAAATTTGGGTTTCCGCCCCGCGCGCACGTTGATATGATCGACGTCGTCCAGAACTTTGCCGAATCGCGCGCAGGCGCGTACGGGGGATGCAAGGCCCTTGTGCCTTGGGGTGAATCGCGCCATCAGGCGCGAAGGGGACTCGTTACCCGAACCCGACAACTAACCTCGGAGGCGTAAACGAGAGGATGGATGAAATGAACGTTCGATCTTGGTGTGTCGCGGGATGTGCGACAGCCTTGACCGCGGTTTTAGGCGTGTCCAGCGTCTTTGCGGATACCGTCACTGTGGAACCTGGGCAATCGCTGTGGACGATCGCGCATGCCCACGGTTTGCCCGTGCAGCTTGTGGAGTGGGCAAACCCCAATGTCAATCCCCTCAACTTGCAGGTCGGCAGTGCGGTCCGCGTCCCTGACGTCGAGGATGTCGCGGTTCAGCCCGGAGACACGCTCTTTCTCATCGGAAAACGGCACGGAGTCTCGATGAATGCGATGTTGGCGGCCAATCCCGGCGTCAACCCGCGCAATCTTGCCATCGGTTCCATGGTCCGAGTTCCGGTGAGCTCTTCTTCAGACGTCGCAAAGGCCCATGTTGCCGCATCCATGCCCGCCACCAGCAGCAACTTGTACTGGCTGGAACACGTCATTCACGCGGAGGCTGGAGGGGAATCGCTTCAAGCTCAAATCGCGGTTGGTGACGTGATCATGCATCGCATCGCCGCGGGCGGATACGGGAACACGGTGCAGCAGGTCGTGTTTCAAGTGAGCGACGGTCACTATCAATTTGAAAGCGTCGCGAATGGCTATATCTATTCTCAACCGGATGCGCAGAACGTAGAGGCGGCCCTCGACGTGCTGAAGGGCGAAGACGTCGTGCCTGGGGCGTTGGTGTTCTACAATCCTTCCCAGACACCGGCAGACAGCTGGGTTTGGCAACAGCCCGTGGTCACTCAGATTGGCGATCTCGTCTTCGCCAAATGAAGCGGACCGTAGAGCCAGGGTCATGGACTGACTCTGGCTCCTCACATAGGTTGAACGGTTCGTCACAAATTCGATGGCTCGGCTGAGAGAGCCTCTTCAGCCATTCGCAAAATCCCGTCGAGCGTCTCCGCACCTGCGATGAAACGCGCTGGGTGGCAAAACACCGCATCTTCCACTCCGCAAACCGAGATGAGTTCGTCCCCCTCTTTTCCCGCCCACTCCATCGGCAGGGGCTTGCGCGCCTCAAACGTTCCAGGTCCTTTCGGAACCACTTGGAGTCGATACTGGCCTGTTTTATCTGGAAATGCGACGTACAGCACTTCTCCGGCCACATCGATTTCAAGAAGCGTTTCCGTCCATGGGCAACAGGTGGGCAGCACCAGCAGTTCAGGCTCCTTGCGGTTCGCATACGCCGTCTTGACAATCTCAATGGCCTGAATGCGGCTGATCTCGTGCTGCGCGTAGTTCATCAGGATCTGCGTCGCAAAGTTCAGGGCACGTTCAAACGCCTGGTTTTCGTCTTCCGGAGAGTTCCAAGGCGGGTTGAAGGAACCCACCAGTTCGGAGATCCCCTTGATGCGCATGTCGCGCTCCAGATCGATGCCGTTGTCGATGGCGTCAATGGCCTGGAACAGTTTGTCGTCCATGTTGTTGCAGACTTGTGCGCGATCCTCTTCGCGTTCCACGCCGAGTTTTTCCAAGAAGCGATCACCGTAGTCCCGCCAGATGAGGCCGGCCGAAGCGTAGGGAATGCCGTTCTGGCGATGGACTTTTTGCACCGTATGATGATCATACGGGCCTCCCCCGACGTCCACCACCAGGTCGCACTGGGCCAAAAGAGTCTTATTTCGCGTTCGGACGATCTGCGCATCTGGGTAAATCTGCTTTACGATAGCTACAGCGAACACTTCATCCGCATGGAATTTCCCATGGTGCGTACCTATCTTCATAAGGATGTGAACCACCTTGCCACCGGATAGCCGGTATCACCGGCCTTTGCCTTCACGTTACCATTCACCAAGCCTGAAGCACAACTGGAACTTTGGTGCCAACAGCCGCTTTGGTCTAGCGGCGATTTGCTCGGCCCGAGAGCGCCGGAGACCCAGGGGGTACCACCTCGGTTTGCAAACGAAAGGATCCCGGTGATAATATGGTTTGAACCAAGGACAGGGTTTGCCAAGGCTGCGACGAATGGAGGATCGTGGCGTGTCAGACTATCTGGTCATCGTCGAGTCGCCTGCCAAGGCGAAGACGATAGGGAAATATTTAGGGAACAAATATACGGTGAAAGCTTCCATGGGCCACGTGCGAGACCTGCCGAAGAGCCAACTCGGTGTCGATGTGGAACATGGGTTTGAACCGAAATATATCACCATTCGCGGAAAGGGCGACGTCATCAAGGCGTTGCGCGAGGCGAGCAAGAAGGCCAAGAAGGTGTATCTTGCGGCCGACCCCGATCGCGAGGGGGAGGCCATCGCGTGGCATTTGCAGCATTTGCTCGATCTCAATCCCGATGACGATTGTCGCGTGGTGTTTCACGAAATCACCAAGGATGCGGTGAAGCAGGCGTTTCAGCACCCTCGCAAAATCAATCTCGATCTCGTCAATGCCCAGCAGACCCGGCGGATTTTGGACCGACTTGTGGGTTATAAATTGAGCCCATTGCTGTGGAGAAAGGTGAAAAAGGGGCTCTCAGCGGGCCGTGTCCAATCGGTGGCACTTCGGCTCATCGTGGATCGCGAAAACGAGATCCGGGCTTTCCAGCCCGAGGAGTACTGGACCGTGGACGCGCACGGTCAGGTTCGCGGCAAGAAGCTCGTGGCACGGTTTTATGGATACGGCGAGGAAAAGACACCGCTTCCAAACGAGGCTGCCGTTCGCGAGCTTCTGGCGCGCGTGGAAGGTCACGCGCTGACGGTGCGGCACGTGAAGAAGTCGGAACGGAAGCGAAATCCGGCCGCGCCGTTTACGACGAGCAGTCTGCAGCAGGAGGCGGCTCGGAAGCTGGGGTTTCGCGCGTACAAGACCATGCAGATTGCTCAGCAGCTGTATGAGGGCCTCGATGTCCCGGGCGAAGGTACGGTCGGTCTGATCACGTACATGCGCACGGATTCGACTCGCATCGCTCAATCAGCGCAGAATGAGGCACGGGCTTACATTCGCCAATCGTTTGGCGATGACTATGTGCCCGAGAAGCCGCGGCAGTATGCCAAGAGCGAAGACGCCCAGGACGCACATGAGGCCATTCGCCCGACGTCCGTGATGCGCCACCCGGAACAGTTAAAACCTCACTTGTCGCGAGATCAGTATCGGCTCTACAAACTCATCTGGGAGCGCTTTGTCGCGAGCCAGATGGAGTCGGCCGTCCTCGATACGACGTCGGTCGATCTGGAGGCAAATGGCGCGTGGTTTCGCGCAACCGGTTCGGTTGTGCGCTTTCCCGGATTCATGGCGCTCTACACGGAGGGCCGCGACGATGACGCGGACGAAGAAGAGGGCAAGCTTCTCCCGCCTCTCACGGAGGGTGACGTGGTCGAGGTGAAGGAGTGGAAGCCCGAGCAGCACTTCACTCAGCCGCCTCCGCGCTATACGGAATCGTCGTTGGTCAAAACGATGGAAGAACTGGGCATTGGCCGTCCAAGCACGTATGCACCCACCATCGACATCCTTTTGAAGCGCGGATACGTCGTGCTCGATCAAAAGCGGTTCGTGCCGACCGAACTCGGCGAAGTGGTGGTGAACATCCTCAAGGAACATTTTCCACAGCTGATCGACGTGTCTTTTACGGCCGACATGGAAAGCCGCCTGGATAAAGTCGAGGAGGGCGACGCGAACTGGATCGAGTTGCTCGATCAGTTTTATCACGACTTTGAAAAGGATTTGAAGAGGGCGGAGAGTGCTCTGGGACACGTCGAGCTCAAGGACGAGGTCTCGGATGTCCCCTGCGAAAAGTGCGGGCGCCTCATGGTCTACAAGACCGGCAAGTATGGAAAGTTCCTCGCGTGTCCTGGGTTTCCGGAGTGCAGGAACACCAAGCCCATTCTGAAGGAGATCCCCGTTCCGTGTCCAAAGTGTGGGAAACCTCTGGTCGAAAGGCGGGGAAAATCGCGCAAGCTGTTCTACGGATGCAGCGGCTATCCCGAGTGCGATTACGTCTTGTGGCAGCGCCCGACGGGACAAGTGTGTCCGGTGTGCGGACATCCGATGATCGAAAAGGGCGGCAAAGGGAAGTCGATCATCGTTTGCAGCAATGAAAAGGCGCACCCGATGGTCGCCTCGGAAGCGCAGGCAAAATGAGGAGGTGGTGTGATGGCAGAGGTGACGGTGATTGGCGCCGGACTTGCAGGCTCGGAGGCCGCGTGGCAGGCGGCAAATCGAGGAGCGAAGGTGAAGCTGTACGAGATGCGTCCGATTCAGATGACGCCGGCCCACCATACAGATCGATTTGCCGAACTGGTCTGCACCAATTCGTTGCGCTCGAACAGCATCACGAACGCGGTCGGCCTTCTCAAGGAGGAGATGCGCAGGCTCAATTCCGTGATTATGCGCGCTGCGGACGCGCACGCGGTCCCTGCGGGGAACGCGCTTGCCGTCGATCGCGACGGGTTCTCGCAACGCGTCACGGAACTGGTCGCCGGGCATCCGAATATCACGGTGGTGCGCGAGGAAGTCAGCCGAATTCCTGAGGAGGGCGTGGTCGTGATCGCAACTGGCCCCCTCACATCGGCGTCGCTCTCGGAAGATATTCGACGTCTGGTGGGGCATGGAGATCTGTACTTCTACGACGCTGCCGCTCCCATTGTCACCAAGGAGTCCATCGACATGTCCAAGGTGTTTTTCCAGTCAAGATACGACCAGGGAGACGACGCCTATCTCAACTGTCCCATGACCGAGGCAGAGTTCGAGGCGTTTTACGACGCGCTGATTCACGCCGAATGCGCGGAACTGAAAGACTTCGAAGAGGAACGGTATTTCGAAGGGTGCATGCCCATCGAGGCGCTCGCCAAGCGAGGCAAGCAGACGCTGCTGTTTGGTCCGATGAAGCCCGTGGGGCTTCGCGATCCAAGGACCGGAAAGCGTCCGTTTGCGGTGGTTCAACTTCGACAGGACAACGCGGCCGCCACGCTCTACAACATGGTGGGCTTTCAAACCCACCTGAAATGGGGCGAGCAGAAGCGGGTGTTCCGCATGATTCCGGGGCTTGAGCAGGCCGAATTTGTGCGATACGGCGTCATGCATCGGAATACGTATATCAACAGCCCCGCGGCGCTTCTGCCCACGTATCAGGCCAAGGTGCGGCCCACGCTGTTTTTCGCGGGACAGATGACGGGCGTGGAAGGGTACGTGGAATCCGCCGCCTCGGGACTCATTGCGGGCATCAACGCAGCTCGAGTGGCTGCCGGTCAGGACGCGCTCGTCTTTCCTCCGACAACGTCGATGGGCAGCCTGGCGCACTACATCACGCACGCCTCACCGAATGGATTTCAGCCCATGAATGCCACATTTGGCATTTTTCCTCCGCTCGAACCTCCGGTCAAAGACAAGAAGGCGCGTTACGAGCGGTATGCGGCGCGGGCGTTGGAAGACCTCCAGATGTTCATGCGGGAGTTGGAGCGAGTGTGACCCTTTCCGTCGCGGATGCAGTGCAGGCGTTTCTGGATGACGCAAAACTGCGGATGAGCCCTCGCACAGTGCGCAGCTATCGGCAGGACCTCGCCGCCTTCGCGAAGTGGCTGGGCGATCACGGCGTTCACCAACTGGAGGCGCTCTCCGTTCGCGACGTGCGCGCGCACGCGAGTGAGATGTTGGCGCGCGGGGCGGCGAAAGCCAGCGTCGCAAGGAGGCTTTCGTGCCTCAGGAGTTTTCTTCGGTTCTGCTCGGAACGAGGATGGATTCAGGGAGGCATCGCTGAGAATGTCCGGCTTCCGAAGCGGGATCGGCGTCTCCCAAGGTTTCTGCACGAGGAAGAGGCGGCGGCGCTTATCGATCACATTGCCGGGTCCGATTTTTTGGCCTTGCGAGATCGAGCGCTGTTAGAATTCCTGTATGCGACAGGTGTGCGCGTGAGCGAATGCGTGAACCTGGATGTGGGCGATCTCGACTTGACATCCGGGTTCGCCCGCGTGCTCGGCAAAGGCGGACGTGAGCGGTACGTGATCGTCGGGCGCCGCGCGGTCGACGCGCTTCGGCGTTACCTTCCGCTTCGCGATCGACTGGCCAAGGAGTCCGCCGTCTTCATCAATCGCCGCGGCGGCCGTTTGACGGATCGCAGCGTGCGGCGAGTGCTGGAGCGGCGAATCGAAGAGGTCCCGGGACTCAGAGCTATTCACGTGCACGGCCTTCGGCATTCGTTTGCGACCCACATGTTGAACGGCGGAGCGGATTTGCGCAGCGTTCAGGAACTGCTGGGGCACGCGAGTCTGTCGAGCACGCAGATTTATACGCACACCAGCCGCGAACAGTTGGCGCGTGCGTACTACGCGGCACACCCGCGTGCGCGGCGAGCGACAAAGGAACGGGAGTCGAACGAAGATGGGATATGAGATGCACGGCACGACGATTTTCGCCATGCTGAGAGACGGGCGCGGAGCCATGGCTGGCGACGGCCAGGTCACATTTGGCAACAGCATGGTGATGAAGCACGGTGCGCGCAAGGTGCGAAGGTTGTATCACGATCGCGTGGTGGCGGGGTTTGCGGGATCGGTCGCCGATGCGTTCACCTTGTTCGAGAAATTTGAGAAGAAATTGGATGAATTTCAAGGCAATCTTCCGCGCGCGGCGGTCGAACTCGCGAAGGAGTGGCGATCCGACAAGATTCTTCAGAAACTGGAAGCGATGCTGATCGTCATGGATGCGCGGGATCTGCTGATCGTGTCGGGCGGCGGCGAAGTCATTCAACCGGACGATGGCATCTGCGCCATTGGCTCGGGTGGGGGCTATGCGCTTGCGGCGGGCCGTGCGCTGGCGCGGAACACGCAACTGGAACCTGCCGAGATCGCGCGGCAGGCGCTTGTCATTGCCTCGGAAATTTGTGTGTACACGAACGACCAGATCGTGCTGGAGACCGTTGGGGTATAGGGGGATGGCTCATGCCCAATGAGCGAGAGTTGACGCCAAGGGAGATTGTCGAATATCTCGACCGATACATCGTCGGTCAGAAGAAGGCGAAGCGGGCGGTGGCCATCGCGCTTCGGAACCGGTATCGCCGCTCGAAATTGTCACCCGACATGCAGGCCGAGGTGACACCGAAAAATATTCTGATGATCGGCCCCACGGGCGTGGGAAAGACGGAGATCGCTCGGAGGCTGAGCAAACTGGTTGGCGCTCCGTTCATCAAGGTGGAGGCCACGAAGTTCACGGAAGTGGGCTACGTTGGGCGCGACGTGGAGTCCATGGTCCGAGATCTCGTCGAGACCGCGGTTCGGATGGTGAAAGCCGAACATGCCGAACGCGTGAAGGGTGAGGCGGAAGCGCGGGCGAACGACCGCATCGTCGAGGCGCTGGTGCCGGATCCGGGGGCGAGATCGCGCGCGAGGAATCCGCTGGAGATGCTGTTCAGCGGGGGGTTCGCGGCAGATAGGCCTCAGGAGCCGTCCTCGGACCAAGTGAGAGAAGAGCGCCGCCGCGTAAAGCAGAAGCTGCTCATGGGAGCGCTCGAGGACCACTACGTAGAAATCGATGTGGAAGAGCAGGCGGGACCCATGGCGCTGGGATTCATCCCTGGCATGGGGGCGGAGGGGCTCGGCAACCTCCAGGAGATGCTCGGCAACCTGCTTCCGAAGTCCACGAAAAAGCGGAAAATGACCGTGCGAGAGGCCAGGAAGGTGCTCACGCAGGAGGAGGCCCAGAAACTCATCGACATGGACGCGGTGACGGCCGAGGCCATTTACCGCGCGGAGAATCACGGCATCATCTTCATCGATGAGATGGATAAAATCGCTGGGCGCGAGACACACGGACCGGATGTGTCGCGGGAAGGGGTTCAGAGAGATATTCTCCCGATTGTCGAGGGATCGACCGTCTCCACGAAGTACGGAGCGGTCAAGACCGACTACATGCTGTTCATCGGTGCGGGAGCCTTTCACGTCGCGAAACCTTCGGATCTGATTCCTGAGTTGCAGGGTCGCTTTCCGATCCGGGTGGAACTGGAACCGTTGACCAAGGAGGACTTCGTCCGCATCCTGCGGGAACCCGAGAACTCGCTCATCAAGCAGTACACGGCCTTGCTGGAAACCGAGGGGATTCGCGTGCAATTCACGGACGAGGCCATCGAGCGAATTGCTGAAATGGCGCAGAAGGTCAATGAGGAAACCGAGAACATCGGCGCTCGGCGTTTGCACACCTTGGTGGAGAAAGTGCTGGAGGATCTCTCGTTCGAGGCCCCCGAAATTCGCCTCGGCGAAATCAAAATCACCAAGGAATACGTGGATGAGAAGCTCGGCGACATTGTGCAAAATCGAGACCTGAGTCAATTCATCCTTTGAGGCGAAATCGCCTTTTGGATGGGCCAGCTCCGCTGGTGCCATCCTTTTTTTGTTTTTGATGGATGTGTGGAGTCAACCGAACCTCGTCACGAGATCCATAAGAAAGACTTAACTGCGGCGAGCAGGATTCCGACTCATTGCGACGAATTTGTAGTTTCGATCTGAAGTTCGTCGAATTTTGTCGGAGGAGAGCAAAGGGCCATGACGGTGTTTGAACTGATGCAGAGTGCTCTCGACGCATCGACGCTCCGCCAGGCGGTGTATGCAAACAACATCGCGAATGCGGGGACACCCGGGTACAAGCGCCAGGATGTGGCGTTCGAGACCCTGCTTCAGAGCGCTCTCGCGAACGGCACAGGAACTGGATTTGGCCAGGATCGGATTCCTAGCGATGCGGGACAGCCGAGCCTCGACACGAGCGCATTGCCAGATGTCACGCCTGTCGTGTATACCGATACGTCCACAACCGTGAACAGCAACGGAAACAACGTGGACGTCACAGAGGAAATGGTGCTGATGGCTGAAAACCAGGTGCGCTACGACACGCTGGTGCAGGATCTTTCGGATCGGCTGAATCGCCTGCGGACGGCCATCATGGGGAGCTGAGTTCCATGTTTGACAACACGAGCATGAATATCTCGGCGAGCGGGCTCGCGGCGAACCAACTGTGGCTCAATGTCATCGCCAACAACATTGCCAACGTCAACACCACGCGAACTCCGCAGGGGGGACCCTACAGGGCCGAGATCGTCAACTTCGCGCCGGTATCAGGCCAGGTCTCCTTTCAGACTGCCTTTGGACAGGTGGTCCAGGGGATCGGCGGCGGCGTGGAAGTGACCGGCATCACTCAGGATACGAGCCCGTTTCAACTCATTTACGATCCGTCGAGTCCCGATGCCGTCAACGGCTATGTAGAGAGTTCGAACGTCAATCTGACGACGCAGATGATCGACTTGATTCAGGCGACGCGCGCGTATCAGGCCAACGCCACGGCGTTCGACGCCGCCAAGCAAATGGCGTTGACCGCGCTCGGCATCGGCAAGTGAGGAGGATGGCGGATGATTGTCCCTGTAGCAGCGGCCGCGTGGAACACCCAGTCCGGATTGACTTCCGCGACGGGGGGGTCAAGTGGCGCGATGAGCTTTTCGGACTATCTCGGAAAGGCCTTGGATGAGGTCAATCAGCTGGCATCACGCGCCGATGACTTGGCCGTGGAGTACGCGAGCGGAGGAGAGGTGTCCACTGCGGACTTGATGATCGCGGAGACGCAGGCTTCGCTCGCGGTGAACATGCTGTCCCAGGTGGCGACGCGGGTTCAGCAGGCGTACACGACCTTGATGAACATGCAGATTTAACTCATCACGAGGGGGATAGGGTGAGATGCGTTGAACGAAGCCCTGCGAAACTTCTGGAACCAGGCTCGGACGAAATGGGCGGGGCTTCCAGCGCGATCGCGCCGCAACGTGATGATCGCGGCGGCTGCGCTTTTGGCGGCCCTTCTGGTGGTGGTATTTACGGCGAGTCGGCCACATTACGTGACCATCATGGAGGGCCTGGATGATAAGTCTCTTGGCCAGGTTCAGCAGGAACTGGATACGCTAAAAATCCCAAACGAGATTCAGGGCACGGCCGTTCTGGTGCCTGCGCGTGATGCGGATGAGGCGCGAATTCAGCTGGCGATGGCGGGCTTGCCCCAGAGCGGTTACGACGCCTATTCCGGAATCACGACATCGCTCGGGGAAACCCAGGACCAGTTCAATCTGCAGGTGCTGAACGCGCTCCAGCAGAGCCTGTCGACGACCATCAGCGACATCAACGGCGTCGAGTCCGCTCAGGTGCATATCGTGATGCCGCAGCAGCAGCTGTTTGTGACGCAGCCCACCACGGATGCCAAGGCGTCGGTGTTTGTGGACCTTGGTCCGGGCGTGCAACTGTCTTCTGCACAGGTGTACGGTATCCAACAGTTGGTCGCCCACTCCGTACCGGGGCTCACCGTGGGGAATGTCACCGTCGTGGACCAGTACGGCAACGTGCTTTCGAGCGACATCACGTCGTCTGGCTCTTCGTCAGGTGCGGGTGTCGCGTCTTCAGAGCTCGCGATGCGAGAAAAGCTCGAGAACGATTTGCAACAGACGCTCATTTCGGGCTTGCAGCAAATCGTGGGCGCGCAGAACGCCGTCGTGGTGGTGCATGCCAACGTCACGTTCAATCAGACCCAGACGACGACGCACACCCTGATCAACGCTCCTGGATCTAGCACGGGATTCATCACCAGCCAGGAGGTCCAGAAGTCGCAGACGTCGAGCGGTTCGCCAGGGGGCGCGGCTGGCCAGGCCGGGAGCAACCCGAACCTGAACAGCACCTATGGGGCATCGGGCGGTGGAGCGACGAATTCCACGTCGTCCAACACCATCACCAACTACGCGTACAGCTATCAAAATCAGCAGACGACCGCCGATCCGATGCAGGTGTTGGGCTATTCGGTGGGCGTGCTGTTAAACAGCAACGATAAGAGCATTACCCCCGCCGTCGAAGCGCAGATTCGCAATTTCGTGCAGAGCGTGCTGGGATCCACGCCATCGCAGGGCAAGAATGTCGTTAGCGTTTCCGCGGTCCCGTTTGCCAGTTCGCTGCAGGCGGTACCCGCTGCGCCCGGTGGGCGGACGTGGGTGTACGCGCTGGGAGGACTCCTTCTTGGAGGCGTCGTGGTTGCGGGTTATTTCTTCATGCGGCGGCGCCGGCGACCTGCCGGAGAAGTAATTGAGATTCCAGCTGGGGAAGCCTTCGAACAGCCGCTTGAAGAGCTTCCTTTGACGCAAGAAGAGGTCCTTCGCAATCAACTGACGCATTTGGCGCAGCATCGACCCGACGACTTCGCGAGCTTGCTGAGGACGTGGCTGTCCGAATGAGGCGATCGCCATCCATCATCGAGACAGGAGGCGGTAGAGGTGCAGCGGCGATCGTCGTTGACCGGGAGACAGAAGGCGGCGGTGCTCATGATCGCGCTTGGCCAGGAAGTGGCCGCCCAGGTCATGAAGCGCCTTTCGCCCGAAGAGGTGGAGCAACTCACGTTCGAGATCGCCAACGTCAACAAGGTGGGGATGGAACAGCGCGAAGCCATTCTCGAAGAATTTCGCGATCTGGCCATGGCCCGGGACTACATCCAGACCGGCGGTATCGAGTATGCGCGCGAGGTGCTGGAACGAGCGCTCGGTTCACAGGGCGCTCAGGAGGTGCTGGCGCGGTTGACGTCGTCACTGCAGGTTCGGCCGTTCCATTTCGCGCGCAAGGCGGACCCCAGTCAAATCCTGAGTTTCCTACAGGATGAACATCCGCAGACCATTGCGCTCGTGCTCGCTTACCTGGAGCCCAGTCAGGCGGCGGCCATCCTGTCCGCCCTGCCGGCGGACCTTCAGGCGGAAGTGGCTCGGCGAATCGCCACGATGAAGGGGACCTCGCCCGATGTGGTGGCCGAAGTGGAAGAGATTTTGGAAAGCAAGCTTTCCACCATGGCGAGTGTCGACAACCAGCAGGCGGGTGGTATCGAGGCGATTGTGCAGATCCTGAATGGGGTCGATCGCGCGACGGAGAAGACCATTCTTGAATCGTTGGCGGCGCGGGATCCTGAACTTGTTGATGAAATCAAGAAAAGGATGTTCGTGTTCGAGGACATCATCTTTCTCGATTCGAAGGCCATTCAGCGCGTCATTCGCGAGGTGGACGCGCGCGACTTGCAGCTTGCGCTTCGCGTCGCCAGGGAGGACGTCAAGGAGGTCATCTTCAACAACATGTCCAAGCGCATGGCCGAGCAGTTCAAAGAAGACATGGAGTACATGGGGCCCGTTCGCCTTCGCGACGTCGAGGATGCTCAGCAGCGCATCGTCGCCGTGATTCGGCATCTTGAAGATTTGGGCGAGATCGTCGTGTCACGCGGAGGAGGTGACGACATCATTGTCTAGTGTCGTCAAGCGGGGCCGAATTGAGCCTTACGCGGACTCGATTCCCATTCCGCCGTTTTCGGACGCGGAGCTGACGGACGCTCAGGTCGAAGTCGCGAGTGGTACTGCCGACCCGACATCGCACCAAGCTCCGTGGATGCAGGTCGCTTCGAGCATCCTGGCGGATGCGGAGCTTAGGGCGCGGCGAATCATCGCGGAGGCGACGGAAAGGGCTTCGGCCCTTCTCGAAGAAGCGCGGGAAGAAGCGGAGCGGCGCATCGAGGCTGCGGAACAAGCTGGGCGGGAAGAGGGGATTCGCGAGGGACGCCGCGTGGCCGAGCTTGAACTGGCGCAGGCCAAGGCGCATTGGCAGGCACAGTTGGACGAGCTGGCGCAGGAGCTTCGCCGCGATCATATGCGCCGAATTCAGGACCAGCGGTCATGGATCGCGGAAGTCGCTGTGGCAGCTGTCAGGCGCCTTCTGCGACGCGAACTTGCTTTTTCTCCCGCGGACGTGGCCAAAGTGGTCGACGAACTCCTGGGGCAGGTGATCGCGGCGTCCACCGTGTACGTGCGGGTGCATCCGTCCGACGCGGAAGCAGTGCGCGATGCTTGTCCGGCCATCGCGTTGCGGCACGGGGGTACGGTCTCCATCCAGGTGGTGCCCGATGTATCGCTGCAACCCGGAGACTGCGTGGTTGCGTCGGATGGCGTGGTCATCGATGCGCGAATGGAAGTCCGCGTGGAGGAACTGTCGCGCGTGTTGAAGGAGCTGGCGGAGGCTTTTCCCCATGGCGAATGACCGCGACTGGAGGAACTTGGTCGTCCGGGAAGTCGAGCGCAGGCGACTCGTCCGGCGCGTGGGTCGCATTCAACGCGTGATTGGGACCACGCTCGAGGTCTCGGGCCCCACGGCGTCGCTTGGGGAACTCTGTCAACTCGTGGGAGACAGGCGCCAGGGAATGGGCGAAGTGATTGGATTTCGCGAAGGTCGCCTGTATGTTGTGCCGCTGGGTCCCCTGCCGGATGTGTCGCCGGGATCGCCCGTTCACTTTCTGGATCAGACGTTTCAGGTTCGCTGTGGGCCTGGTCTGGTGGGGCGCGTGTTGAATGGGCTCGGAGAGCCCATCGATGACAAGGGCCCATTGGAGGGGCCGTTCGTCAAGCGGCCGGTGGACGCGCCTGCGATTTCACCGTTGCGCCGCGGACGGATCGACAGCCCGTACGCGACTGGCGTGAAGGCCATCGACGCCCTGCTCACCATCGGGCGCGGGCAGCGGGTGGGGTTGTTCGCCGGCAGCGGCGTGGGGAAGAGCACACTTCTCAGCATGATGGCGCGCGGGGGGCGAGCGGACGTCCACGTCATCGCGCTCGTCGGCGAGCGTGGGCGGGAGGTTCGGGAGTTCCTGGAGGACGATCTCGGCGAGGAAGGGCTGCGGCGCAGCGTGGTGGTGGTGTCCACATCCGACGATCCGCCGTACGTGCGGAGCAAGGCCGCCTTTGTCGCTACGGCCATCGCCGAGCATTTCCGCGATGAGGGGATGCATGTGACGCTCATGATGGACTCCCTCACGCGGTTCGCGATGGCGGAGCGTGAGGTGGGGCTCGCGCTGGGAGAGCCTCCGTCCTCGCGAGGATATACGCCCAGTGTGTTCGCCAAGCTCCCAGTGCTTCTCGAGCGGGCGGGACCAGGGATCTGCGGCGCGATCACGGCGGTCTACACGGTGCTCGTCGAGGGGGACGATTTCAATGACCCCATTGCGGATGCGGTGCGAGGCATCTTGGATGGGCACATCGTGCTCTCGCGTTCTCTCGCCAACCGAGGTCAGTTTCCAGCCATCGACGTATTGCAGAGTCTCTCTCGGTTATTTCCCTCCATCGCGGGCGAAGCTCATCGGCTCGCGGCCGAGCGCGTACGCGAATGGATGGCGAGGTACGCGGAGGTCGAGGATCTGCTGCGGATCGGCGCGTATCGGCAGGGCACCGATCCGGCTGCGGACGAAGCCATCGGGCACATGCCGGAAATCCTCGAATTTCTCCGCCAAAGGAAAGGTGAAACGGTTGCCTTCGAAGGCGCCGTCGAGCAATTGATGCGCATCGCGGGGGGAACGGAGGGAACGGCATGAACGACTCCATGCATCGGTTGGCGAGAAGGTTGGAGTTTATTGGATCACTTCGTCGCGCACTCTCCGAACGGGAATATGCCGCCGCCGAGCGCGTTCGAAACGAAATGGCGGATCGCCTGAGACAGACGGAAGAACGTTTGCGACAAGTGTTGACCGAGGTGGCCGATCTCCGTGAGGCGGGGGATTGGTACGTTCTGGACGCGTTTGCACGCAGGCTCGAGCAATTGCAAGGCCGATACGAAGCCGAGTGGCAGGTTCGCGCAGAGGAAGCCGAGGGCAAGAGAAGCGAACTTGCCTTGCGGCACAGAGAGGCCGAGACGTGGAAGAGCCTGAGGATCCGCCTGGACGAAGAGCAGCGAGGCCGCAGGCAACGCGCGTGGCAGGCCGAATTGGACGAACACGTCGTGATGCGGGAGGCGCGACGCTCGTGGAAGTCAAGCGATCTTCGGTGACGACAGAGGCGAAGTCGGATGGAAGGCGGACTAGGACCGCCACGCAAGGCGGAGACCGAGCGGCGAGCCGTGCTCCGCGCGGTGGTAGCCAGAAGCCCGGGGAAGTCGAGCCAATCGATGAGGAGAAAACGGGTGCTGGCCGCAAGGTGTTGACGGTTCTGTTGCTGGTCTTCGTACCGCTCGTCGTCGCTGCTGTAGCCATTGCGGCGGTGCTTGTGGTTCTCGGCGTGCCCGTGTGGCAGGACCTGCAACACCTGTTCGGTCATAAGACGAGTTCATCGTCCTCTGCGCAAGATCAGGCGCTTCGCCAGACCATAGCCATCGAGCGGTCTCAAATCCAGTCGCTCGAATCGCAGGTGGCCTCGCTGAATGACCAACTGGCCGCCGCGCGAGAGCAGGCAGCTTCGTTGCGCGATCAGGTGCGGACGCTGCGGGGACAGCTCGCATCCATCTCGAGCGGTCAACGCCAAGGCGCGTCGGAGGCGAAGGTCCTGGCGCAAATGGATCCGGCCGCCGCAGCTCAGGTTCTCGAGCACATGTCTTCCGCGCAGGCCGCTTGGGCCATCCAGTCGCTCAGCCCGGACGCTGCGGGGCCGATTCTGCAGGCGCTGCCTCCGGCCACTGCGAGCGCCCTCTTACAACAAGCTGCGCGCGACAGCCAGATTGCGTCGCTGGCGAATAGCACAGCCAATGTGGCAGGGTCTCCTTAACCGTTGAACTCGCGAAGGGAGGTGAAATCGTGGACGTTGCGCACGTGTCTGTCGCGGCCGACAAGGTGGATACCGCTGGGGGAAAGGCCAGTCCAAGGCGGAAGAGCAAGATGGACGGCGCCGACTTTTGGGCGGAGGTTTTCGCCCAAGCTGCGTCGCTCAGCGCGGACATGGTCTCGCCGATGCTACCGGCGAATCATACATCCGCAAGGAGCGCGGACAACGCCTTCGACCGCAAACCGTACCTAGGCCGCGAGTCCATCACCACCGCGACCCGCGATGCTGTTCCATTCCAGGCTGACGCGGCTCGAGAGAAGGAGATGGCGATCTCGGCGTCCCCCGTCCCGGATGTCGGCATGGGCCGAAGCGTGCCTGCGGCGTTTGAGGCGAACGCGTCCGTCAAGCATCCGCCGGTGGATGAACGCTGGCCTATCTCGACAGAGGGTGTGCAGGCTAGAAGCAGCGATGCCACAGCCGATATGCATCTGGTCGGACACGCAACGGTGGACGCTCGCGATACGCAACAGGTGGCGCAGACCATCATCCGAATGACGGGTGATCCCGCGCACCAGGAGCAAAACCGTGGTTCTCATACCGGAGACCCGGTCTCGTCCCTTGCGCCTGACGCGACCCGCCAAGGCGGCTCAGCCCCCGAGGTGCGTCTCAGTCGGCATCGAGTGCTCAGTTCTCCTGATTCGGTGCCAGCAAACCATGTCGCATCACCGTCTTTCGACGAAACGGGCGGCGCGAGCCTGGCTCTGGGGTCGTTGCACGTGGCGGAAAGTACAGCCTTCCAGACGGCATCGGTCGCGAGACCGGGAGAGGTGCCTGTGTCCACACCCACGGGTCTCGGGATGCAAATTCAGACCTGGGTTACCGTCGGTGACCACAACGGTGCCAAGACGTTGACGGTTGCACTCGAACCCAAGGAGCTTGGTGCAGTTCAGGTGGTCGTCCATCACACGGATGACGGCGTGGCGGTTCAGCTCGTCGCTTCGACGCCAGCAGGCGCCACGGTTCTCGCCGATCAACTTCCGGCTCTCATTCAACAGTTGACGCAGGCGGGGGTGTCGGTGAGTGAAGCGAGCGTCGGTCTTGCCACCGACGCGGGCGAAGATCAGGGCAGCAGGCGGGAGCGCGATGGTGGAGAGGCGGTGACAGGAACTTCGGACGTATCTGAAAACAGCCGATCGATCCGCACCGGTTATCTCGTTCACGACGCGGAGCCCACATCGCTCATCCATCTCTACGCGTGAGGAGGGAGATTGTGACGGTCAATTCCGTTTCATCCGTCAATGCGTCGACTTCACCGGTATCGGGCGCGAGCACGACGGCTGCGACCGGGTCGGCTAGCGCTTCCGGAGCCAGCACTTCGCAGACGGGGCTGAATGCACTGAATGAAAACGACTTTATGCAACTGCTGGTGACCCAACTTCAAAATCAGGATCCGTTGGATCCTGTTGATAACACACAGATGCTGGCCCAACTGGCGCAGTTCAGCGCGCTCGAAGAGATGACACAGGTGGCGCAGACGGACGCGCAGGTGCTGAGCGCTGTTCAGAATCTGGAAAGTGAAATGAGTTTGCTGATGGCGCACAGTCTGATTGGCGCTTCGGTCACGATTCAGGACGCAAGTGGCAATCAGGTGCAGGGAACGGTGTCGTCGGTGTCGATGACGAATGGAGCGCCGCAGGTTGTCGTCAACGGCAATTCGTACCCGTTGACGCAGGTGGTCGGCATGTCGTGATCGAACCGGTTTCGTGGTCGTGGGGAGAGGTTCGGTCTCGGGAAAGTGTGGCGACCTCGAGTTCGACCTCGAGCTCAGGCAGAAGCGCATTCCGGCAGGCGATGCAGAGCGCGCTTGGGCCGTGGAACGTCAGTCAGCACGCGGGCAACCGGATGGCGGAACGGGGGATATCGCTGACGTCCTCGGATTGGCTTGCCATGGAACAGGCGGCAAAGCAGGCCGAGGCAAAAGGCGCGCGGGATACGTACATGGTGATGGGAAATGTGGGCTTTGTGGTTCACTTGCCGTCGCGGACCTTGGTGACCGCGCTCCATCCCGCGGAACATCCCATTGTCACTCAAATCGACAGCGTCGTCTTCGTTTCCAGGCTGGACCGATAGGAGGCCTGCCCGGAGGGAACGGCGGAACTCCGGGAGACGGCGCCACAGGAGGGAATTAAACATGCTGCGCTCGATGAATTCGGCCATCTCAGGCATGCAGGCGTTTCAGACCGATCTCGACGTGGTGGGGAACAACATCGCGAACGTAGAGACGGTGGGTTTCAAGCAGTCGAACGTCCAGTTTGCGGACCTGTTGAGCCAGACCATGTCGGTGGGCACCGCTGGATCCGCGGGCACCACTGGATCCACGGGCGTAGGCGGAACCAATCCCGAACAGGTGGGACTCGGCGTGCAGGTTGCGGCGACGCAGATGGACATGTCGCAAGGTCCCGACGAGACGACGGGCGTGCCGACGAACGTCGCCATCCAGGGCAACGGGTTTTTCGTGGTGACGAAGGGAACGAACACGTACCTGACTCGAGCGGGGAATTTTAGTGTGGATAGCGCGGGGTATTTGGTGCTTCCGAACGGTGTCATTGCTGAGGGATACAAGAGCAAACCGTCCAGCCCTACCGCGCCGTCGACGCCCATGAACGTGTATCAGTTGGCGGGCATAACTTCGGGCACCGTTTCGAATGTCAGCATCGGAGCGGACGGGTCCATTACGGCAACGATTTTCGATGAGTCGACGTCGACGACCAAAACAGAGGTTATCGGTTACCTCGCGCTGGCCCAGGTTCCGAACCCACAGGGGCTTGTGAAGGTCGGGGACAACCTGTTTGATGCGTCGAGCCCCGCGGCTGGAAGCCTGACGTACGGGACGCCTGGCCAGGGATCGTATGGGACGCTTGCATCTGGAGAATTGGAAGGATCGAACGTCGACCTTTCGCAACAGTTTGCCGAAATGATCGTCGCACAGAACGCGTATGTGGCAAACACCCACATGATCGGCACAGACAACGCGATTCTCCAGGCGCTTGTTAACATGAAGAACTCGTGAGGCGAATGAGGGCGCGGCCGAACCGCGCCCTGGGGAGATGCGCGCATGATTGCTTTGACGCGATTAAATGGGACCGTCGTGTGGCTCAATCCACTGCACATCGAAACGATCGAGGTGACACCGGACTCCGTCGTGACGCTGACCAACGGACACAAATACGTCGTCTTAGAGGATCCGGAGACCATTGCGTCAAAAATGATTGAGGTGTATCGGCGGATTGGCCTCGTGACGGCGCCCGTTCGCGACAAGGAGGGCGGGGCATGAAAAAAGCGGTGCGCGCGATGCTCATCATCGTGATCGGCATCGTCGTGGTCGCTGGCGCGGCCATCGGCTATGTGCTGTACGCCAAGAAGCATCATGGAGCGGGCGGGGCCCCGCCGAAGGTATCCGCCAAGGAGTTGGCAGACCTGCAGGTCACCTTGCCGCAGATGACCACCAATCTCGCGGGCAGCGGCATTATTCAATTCACGCTGACCTTGCAGGCGGATTCGAAGAGTACAAAGAACGAATTGAATCTCATGGAGCCGCAGATTTCGGACGCCGTCAATGGCATCATGCGCGAGTTCACATCGGATGAACTTCGGACCGACGCCGGCCTGAATCGCCTGAAGTCGACCATTGTCAGTCAAGTCAACCGTTTGCTTCCTAACGGGAAGGTCACGGCGGCGTATCTTTCGCAAGTCTTGGTCCAGTGAGGGGGTGAGAGGGTGTCCGACGTGCTTTCCCAGTCCGAAATTGATGCGCTTTTGTACGCCATTCGCACGGGCGAGATCGATCCCGCCTCGGAGCAACGGGACCATGACCAGCCACGAGTTCGGGTGTACGATTTCCGCCGGGCCATGCGTTTTTCGAAGGATCATCTGCGCGTGTTGCGGCGCATGCACGAGCACTTCTGCCGGTTGCTTACAAGCCACCTGTCGGGACAACTGCGGTCCGTTCCGCAGATTCAGGTTGAATCGGTCGACCAGGTGCCGTATGACGAATTCATTCGTTCGATCCCGCCACTCACCGTCCTGCAGCTCTACGACATGCACCCACTTGAAGGGCGCATGGTGATGGAGATGAATCCGCAGGTCGTGTTTGCCATGTTGGACAAGTACATGGGCGGGGACAGCGCGGGGCCCTACCGCGTTCGCGAACTGACGGACATCGAGGTCATCTTGTTCCGCCGGCTGTTCGAACAAATGCCGTCCATCCTGGCGGAGGCATGGAAGACCGTGATCGATCTCGATCCCGCGTTCGTCTCGTTGGAGAGCAACCCGCAATTTTTGCAGCTCACCACGCCCAATGAGACCGTGCTCGTCGTGACCATCAGTCTCCGCGTGGGCGAAACATCGGGACTTATCAACCTTTGCATTCCGCATGCGACCATCGAACCTGTGCTGTCCAAGCTCAGCAATCGGTACTACATGGATCCGGCCTTTCAGCGCGGCAAGCGGCAGGTGAACGATGAGCTGCGCGCAAAGTTGCTCAGCGTGCCCGTGGACGTCCGGGTGGAATTGGGGCAGGCGGACTTGACGGTTCGGGAGATTTTGGACCTGTGCGAGGGCGACACCATCGTGTTGCGCCAGACGATTCGCGATCCGGCGCTCGTTTACGTCGACGGGCGGCCGGCGTTCTGGGGAAGCGTGGGCAAGCGAAATCGCGTGTACGCCGTGAAGATCGTGGGTCAGTGGGAGGCGGATGCCGATCGTGGATGACGACATGAAGCTGTCGCAGGACGAGATCGATGCGCTGTTGAAGGCCGGCGGAGCTTTGGAGCAGGATCCCGGTCTGGACCGACGGGAACGATTGACGGCGCAGGAGATCGATGTTCTCGGGGAAATAGGAAATATTTGTTTTGGCTCGGCGGCCACTTCGCTCTCATCTCTGCTCGGCCGGCGCGTCGACATCACGACCCCGGTCGTGACCGTGATTCCGCGATCGGAGGTCGAAAGCCGATTTCCGACCCCGTATGTGTTGGTACAGGTGGATTTCACGGAAGGACTTCAGGGGACGAACGCCCTGGCCATCGAACTCGAGGACGCCAGGCGGATCGCGGACCTGATGATGGGCCGCCAGCATGACGAGCCGGCAGGCGAACTCGGAGAGTTGGAGCTCAGCGCCGTGGGCGAGGCGATGAACCAGATGATGGGCAGCGCGGCCACGGCGATGAGTCAGTTGTTTGGGCGCTACATCAACATTTCTCCGCCTTCGGTTCGCGTGGTGACCTTTACTCAGGATGAGGCGCAGGCTGCGTTCGGCACAGCGGAGGATCTCGTCAACGTCGAGTTCCGCCTGCATGTGCACCAGCTCATCGATTCGCACATCATGCAACTGATGCCCGTCCCGTTCGCTCGCGAGTTGGTGCGGTCGATGAACGTACATACCGAGGCGATCGCGTCCGAAACACCGAAAGAAGACGCGGTGGGCGCTGAAACCTCGACAGCGGCGGGACCGCGCGAGGAGAACGCTTCTGGCGCGGAGACCGCGAACCGCAAGTCCGAGGGTGAAGAGCCAAGCGTCGCGATTCGTCGCCCGGCGTTTCCCGAATTCGACAAGGGAGGCTCGTCTCGCGACACCCGGCCCTCGGCCAACCTGTCGCTGCTGTACGACGTGCCGCTCAACGTCACGGTGGAACTGGGACGGGCGAAAAAGCTCATCCGCGAGATCCTTGAACTCGCTCCGGGCTCCATCTTGGAACTGGATAAGCTGGCCGGTGAACCTGTGGACATCTACGTCAACCAAAAGAAAATTGCCATCGGCGAAGTGGTCGTGATCGACGAGAACTTTGGCGTGCGCGTCACCGATATCATCCAGGCTGACAAACGAATTGATCCGCGGCCGTAAAGGCGGCACATCAGGTGGGAGGGCTCACGGCAATGGCAAACATTCTGGTGGTGGACGACGCCGCATTCATGCGGATGATGATCAAAGACATTCTGACCAAAAACGGGCACGTGGTCGTAGGAGAAGCGGCGGATGGCGCGCAGGCGGTGGAACGTTATCAAGAGCTTCGCCCCGATCTTGTCACGATGGATATTACGATGCCTGAAGTCGATGGAATTGAGGCGATCAAGCGCATCCGGGAGATCGATCCCAACGCGCGGATCATTGTGTGCTCGGCAATGGGCCAGCAGGCGATGGTGATCGAGGCGATTCAGGCGGGCGCGAAAGATTTCATTGTGAAGCCGTTTCAGGCCGATCGCGTCATCGAAGCGGTGCAGAAGGCGCTGCGGTGATGCGCTTGAGCGGAAGGCGGACGGCCATCTGGTGGGCAGGGAGCGCCCTGATTCCACCCGTGTTCATGCTCCTTCATCCACGCACCGTGATGGCGGCGAAGTCCGGCCCGCTCGCGGCAAACGGCGGGCTGTGGGCGTATGTGCAACTCGTGATTGCGCTCGTGGTCATTTTGCTGCTCATCGTCCTGTTGTTCCGGGTGCTGGGCAGGCGAGTGGCCGTGGCATCGCGTGGACAGATCGACGTGGTCGCCGCGCGCCAGGTGGCGCCCAACAAGTCGGTCCAGGTCGTGCGCGTGGGTGGCAAGCTGTATCTCATCGGCGTCGGAGACGATGTGCGTCTCTTGGCGGATGTCACGGACGAATACCCCGATTGGGTCGCCGAGGTGCCCGAACCCGAGGACGCAGAAGGGTTCGGGGCAGCGCTGCGCGAGGCCTTGGATCGGTTGAGAGAAAGGCGGCGGGACGAATGAAGCTGGAGTGGGGCCGGCGGCTGTGGTTCGTCGGCGTGGCGTGCGTCGCGCTGTGCGTGGGGATCCTCGGCTTCGTTCTCCATCCGCCGTGGGTCTATGCACAGACAACGCCGAGCGTTCCGTCCATTCCGGGCGTCAGCGTGTCTGTCGGGGGTTCGGGTCCGGCGTCGGTGGCCAACACGGTCAAGATTGTGCTGCTGTTGACAGCGCTGACCCTCGCACCGGCGTCGCTCATCCTGATGACGTGCTTCACGCGCGTCATCGTCGTCCTGTCGTTTGTGCGCAACGCGCTTTCGCTGCAGACGTCTCCGCCCAATCAGGTGCTGGTCGGGCTTGCGCTTTTCATCACGTTGTTTGTGATGCAACCCACGCTGCAACAGGCCAACGTTCAGGCGCTCCAGCCCTATCTGAAAGGCCAGATCTCACAGACCGTCGCCATTGAACGAGCCGAGGATCCGTTCAAGGTATTTATGGCCAAACAGACGAGGTCTCAAGACCTCGAACTGTTTCTCGCCTATCGCCATGAGACGTTGACGCCTGAGATGGAACGCCATCCCGAGCGCATCGCGATGTCGGCGCTGGTGCCGGCATTCACGTTGAGCGAATTGCAGACGGCATTCCAGATTGGCTTCATGATTTACCTTCCATTTCTCGTGATTGATCTCGTGGTGTCGACCACGCTCATGTCCATGGGCATGATGATGCTTCCGCCTGTCATGATTTCGCTTCCGTTCAAGGTTCTGTTGTTCGTGATGGTCAACGGCTGGTACCTCGTCGTCAAGTCGCTGCTCGCTGGCTACGCCGGATAGTGCAAGGAGGAAGCCGGATGACGGACACGTACGTGATTGGCCTTGCGGCCCAAGTGATGTGGCTCGTGGTCAAAATCACAGCTCCGGTGTTGTTGCTCGGATTGGCGATGGGGCTCATCGTCAGCATTTTTCAGGCCACGACCCAACTCCAAGAGCAGACGCTGGCGTTTATCCCGAAAATCATCGCCGTCGTGATCGCCCTGTTGGCCTTTGGACCCTGGATGCTGCAGAATCTCATCGATTTCACGAACTCGATTCTTGGCAACCTGATGCAATACGTGATGTGAACGATGAACGACGTCCTCCAGCATTTCAACCTATTCCTGCTCATGGCGGCGAGGGCAAGCGGGATGATTCTTGCCGGGCCCCTGTGGTCCAGCGCTTACTGGCCCAATGTCGCGAAAGTGGCGCTTGCGCTTGCGTTGGCGGCGTTCGCCGTGCCGGTCGTCCACACGCAGGTGCCCGATATTGCGAGTGATCCGGCGCGTTTCGTGGTTGATTTCGCGCTGGAAGCGATCGTCGGCGTGCTGCTCGGCTTCGTGGCGACCTGGATCTTCAATGCCATTCATATCGCAGGCCAGCTCGTCGATCTGCAGATCGGCATGGCGGTGGCGGATCTGTCGATGCCGGGCCTCGCCGAACAGGCCGGGGTGTTCAGCAACGTCTACAACGTATGGTTTTCGCTGTTGTTCATTGGCATGGGCGGCCTCGAGGGACTGTCCAGTGCGTTGCTTGAGTCATTCCGGCTGGTGCCCGTCGCCGACTGGCACCTTCCGACGGACTGGATTGCGCTCTGTACGCAGACGATGTCCACCGTGATGATCATGGGCATCGATGTTGCGCTGCCTGTGTTTGCGAGTTTGCTCCTTTGCGATGTCACGTTCGCGCTGCTCGCCCGCGCCGTGCCACAGATGAACGCCTTTGTCGTTGAGCTGCCGGCCAAGGTGTTCATCGGGCTCGCTTCGTTCGCCGTCGCGTTGCCGGTGACCGTGAGCTTGTTTCGGCAACTTTGGACCGTGGTGTTTCTGAGTCTGCAAAGTGTCATGCGCGTGGTCGGAGGGTGAAGGATGCATACGCTGCAACTCCAGCGATTTGCTGCGGGTGAGCGGACCGAACGGGCCACGCCCAGGCGACGCCAGGAGGCTCGGAAGGAAGGCCGCGTGGCCCGGAGTCCCGAGCTCACGTCGGCTCTGGCCTTTGCGGCCGTGATGGTGGCGCTGCGCGTCCTGGGTCCTGTGGTCTGGGGGGAATGGGAAAGCCTCATTCAGCGCGATCTCGGCGACGCCGTATTGAAGAGCTGGACGGTCGAAAACGTGCGCTCCTTGATGCTGGTGCAAGTGATGGCGGCCGCGCGAATGCTCCTGCCGGTAGCCGCGGTGGCGGTCGTGATCGGGCTCGCCGCGGCGCTCATGCAGGTTCGCCCGCTGTTTGTACCGCAGCTCTTGCTGCCAGACTTTCAGCGGATATCACCTGCCACAGGCTGGCGCCGGATCTTGAGTCTGCAAGGGGCCGTGGAGACGCTGAAATCCCTTCTGAAGCTCGGAGCCGTCGCAGGTGTCGCCTACACCTCTCTGGCATCGCTCGTGCATCAGATGATCAGCCTTTCCGCCGTGGAGCTGGCGGCCGTGCCAGCGATCCTCGGCCGATCCGTCTTCAATCTCGCCATTCGGGTGGCATGCGCGATGGTCGTGATCGCGGCCGTGGACTATGCGTATCAGCGTTATCACTTCGAACGAAGCCTGCGCATGTCCAAGCAGGACCTGAAGGACGAGTTGAAGGAGACGGAGGGCAATCCACTTGTCCGATCGGCGGTTCGCCGCCGGGCTCGGCAACTCGCCTCGAAGCGCATGATGCAAAATGTCGCCAAAGCGGATGTGGTGATCACGAACCCGACGCATTACGCGGTGGCGCTTCAGTACGAGAGCGAGACGATGAATGCACCGCAAGTCGTGGCGAAGGGCGCGGATTTCGTCGCACAAGAGATTCGGCGGCGCGCGGAGGAAAACCAAGTTCCGCTCGTCGAGAATCCGCCGCTCGCTCAGACGCTCTATCGAACGGTCGAGATCGGTCAAGAGATCCCTCCCGATTTGTATCAGGCCGTCGCGGAGGTTCTTGCCTATGTGTATCGCATGCGCGCGAAGGGGCGGAGGTGATGGGCGATGATGGCCAAATGGCTGAAACGAACCGATCTGATGGTGATGCTGTTCGTCCTTTGGACCATCGTGATGATTGTGATCCCCATCCCGCGGCCGCTTCTGGACGTGCTGATCCTTTTCAACATGTTCGTGTCCATGACGATTCTCCTCGTGGCCATGAACACGTCCGAGCCGCTCGAGTTTTCCATCTTCCCGTCGTTGTTGCTCGTGACCACGCTCTATCGTCTCTCGCTCAATATTTCGACGACACGACTCATCCTGAGCCAGGGCAACGCGGGTGCTGTCATTCAGACGTTCGGCAACTTCGTCATCGGCGACAACCCGGTTGTTGGGTTCATCGTGTTTCTGATCATCATCATTGTGCAGTACGTGGTGATCACGCGCGGTGCTGAACGCGTGGCCGAGGTGGCGGCGAGATTCACGTTGGACGCCATGCCCGGCAAGCAGCTCGCCATTGACGCCGATTTGAACGCAGGACTGATCCAGGAGGCCGAGGCGCGCAGACGGCGGGAGAAGATTCAGCAGGAAGCCGACTTCTACGGCGCGATGGATGGCGCCTCGAAATTCGTCAAAGGCGACGCCATTGCTTCCATGGTGATTGTCGCCATCAATGTGGTCGCCGGACTGATCATCGGCGTGGCCATGCAGCATGATTCGTTCAGCCAGGCGCTGCACACGTACACGATGCTGTCCGTGGGCGATGGTCTGGTCAGTCAGATTCCGGCGCTCCTGTTGTCGACAGCGACGGGGCTCATGGTGTCGCGTGCGGCAACCGATCAAAACATGGGTGCCGATGTGGTGAAACAGGTATTCGGCTACGCCCGGGCCCTGTACGTCGTCAGTGGCGCGATTTTGCTGCTCGGCATCATCACGCCCATTGGGATTTTGCCGGTCATCCCCATTGCCGGCGGCGCCACGTTGATGGCTCGACGCGCTGAGCGGCGACGCGCGATGGAAATGAAGCGTGAAGAAGAGGAAAAAGTCAGGCAGAAGCGGTCCGAGGTGAAGAAGCTGGAAAACGTCTACCAACTCATCGCGGTCGAGCCGGTCGAATTCGAATTCGGCTACGGCCTCATTCCGCTCGTGGACGTGAGGCAGGGCGGCGATTTCATGGAGCGAGTGGCCATGATTCGGCGTCAGCTCGCGACCGATCTCGGCGTGGTTCTGCCGATGGTGCGGCTGCGAGACAATGTGCTGCTGAAGCCGACGGAGTATGTCATCAAGTTGAAAGGGGTTGAGGTCGCCCGCGGCGAAATTCTCATGGGTCATTGGCTCGCGTTGAGTCCCGGGATCGACAACCCCGAAATCAAAGGCATTCCGACGAAGGATCCCACGTTTGGGCTTCCCGCGCTCTGGGTGACGGGCGAAATGAAGCTGCGCGCCGAGGCGAGCGGCTACACCGTGGTCGATCCGCCGTCCGTCATGGCGACTCACCTCACCGAGGTGTTGCGCCGCCACGCGCACGAGCTGCTCGGGCGTCAACAGGTGAAGGAGCTTCTCGACCACTTGAAACAGACACATCCCGCTGTGGTTGAAGACGTGTACCCCGGGACGCTGTCTTTGGGGCACATTCAGCGCGTGCTGTGTAACCTTCTTGAGGAAGGCGTGCCGATTCGCGATCTCGTCACCATTCTCGAGGCTCTCGCCGACGCGGGACGTCAGACCCAGGACGTGGATCAGTTGACGGAGAAGGTTCGTCAGCGTCTGGCGCGCCATATCTGTTCCCAGTACGCGCAGGGAGAACAAGGGCTCACGGTGCTGACGTTCGATCCGGCGCTCGAACGAGAAATGCAGCAGGCCGTGGTGGAGCAGGGCGGCGGCGTGTCGATAGGGCTGGAACCCACCAGGGCGCAGGCCGTGTTCCGCAAGCTCAGGGAGCACTTTGCGGAGTTGCAGGGCGCGGGCAAATCGCCTGTATTGCTGGTGCATCCGCGAATTCGGCTGCCTCTCAGCCGTCTTGTTCGCCGCTATGTGCCGGAACTGCCGGTGTTGTCGTTTGCCGAGCTCGATCCTTCGATCTCCATCCATAGCGGAGGGGTGGTGAATGTGACGTGATCGTCCGGCGTTATGTCGTGAAGGAGATGCCCGAGGCCGTCGCGTCGATTCGGCGGGAACTCGGGCAGGACGCGGTCATTCTGAGCACGCGCCAGATTCGCGTGCGCAAATGGTTGGGCCTACGGAGCGAGCGCAGGATCGAGGTCATGGCCGCGGCCAGAGAGGAGCTCGCGGCGAGTGCCGGCGCGAGTTTCGGACAGGCCCTCAAGAGGGCCATGGCCGAGCCGGGTGAGCGGACCGCCTCATCGCTCCGTTCGGAACCGTGGTCTCAGCTTGCCCATGAGCTCGCCGAAATCAAGCGGATGCTCGCGGATGCCCGTGCGCAGGATGCGCCGCTCGAGGAGGGCGGGGACAAGCCGCTCCAGCGTTGGAACGCGTTCCTCCAGACAGAGGGCGTGGATGCGGTGCTGGCTGAGCGGTGGGCGCGGATGGCACTCGGCGGCGCCAAATCACCTGGGATGCGGGGCGGCAGCGTGGAGGATTTGATCGACGCCATTGAGGGCGATCTGGGCGCATTGGCTCAACCGTCTCCGATTCGCCGCGACAGCCGGATCGTCGCGTTCGTCGGGCCGACAGGTGTCGGGAAGACGACGACCATCGCCAAGATCGCCGCGCTTCACGTCCTCGCCGGCCAGCGCCGCGTCGGCCTGTTGACGACGGACACGTTTCGAATCGCGGCGGTCGAACAGTTGAAGACGTACGCTGACATTCTGAACGTGCCCATCGCCATCGCCGATGAACCTGAACAAGTGCCTTCGGCGCTGGCTTCGCTTGCGTCGTGCGATCTCGTCCTGGTGGACACGGCGGGGAGAAACTTCTTGAATCCCGCGTCCATCGAACAGACCAAGCGCATGCTGGACCCCGTGGAGGCCGACGAGGTCCTGCTCGTCATTTCGCTCGCCACGAAACCAGCCGATGCCGTCAAAATTGCCAACATGGCCAAGCCGCTGTGTGTCGACAAGTTGATCTTTACGAAGCTCGACGAGACCGAATCGGTGGGCATGGTGCCGAGCCTCGTGGCCCTCTGCCAAAGGCCCGTCGCGTATGTCACCACGGGGCAGAACGTCCCGGATGACATCGACATCCTGTCGATGCGGGACCTGCTCTCGGCCTGGAAGGAGGTCGGCGGCGATGGCTGATCAGGCGTCTCGCCTGAGAGAGCAGATGTCGGCCTGGCTCAGGGATCGGGAGATCCGCCAAGACGGCGTGGAAGCCGGGGGAGGGGGAGGCGATGTTCCACCCGCCGCGCCCATTTTCGCCATCATGAGCGGGAAAGGCGGCGTCGGAAAGTCGAATTTGTGCGTCAATCTGGCGCTTGCGTTTGCGGAGGACGCCATGCGCGTCCTCGTGATCGATGCCGATGCGGGGTTTGCGGACGTGGAGATCTTGTTCGACTCCACGCCCCTCTTGACACTTGGCGACGTGGCCCTGGGCGCCGCCATTGAAGAGGCGCTGATTGCGCCGAAGCCGCACGTGGACGTGCTCGCGGGTGGAAGCGGGCGGTTTTTTGACGAGATCGACGAGGGAGGATGGGGGCGGCTTTGGAGCGGAATCGCGCGCGTATCGGGGCGCTACGCATGGGTGCTCGTGGACTGTGCGCCGGGCGTGCATTCGCTCGCCGAGCGCCTGCTGAAGCAAGGCGCCAATCCCATTTGTGTCGTGACGCCCGAACCGACGGCCATCACAGATGGGTACGCGCTGCTCAAGTGGATGCGGGTCAAAGGATTTCGCGGGGAACCCTGGGTTGTGGTCAACCGCGCGCAATCTCGGGCCGAAGCGGACGACACCGCCAAGCGACTTGTGGATGCGGCGGCGCGATTTTTGCAGATGCGGGTCGTGTACGCCGGGTGGATCCGTGAAGACCCAGCTTTGTCGCAGAGTGTGATGGCCCGGCGCCCTCTGCTGCAACACGTGCCGGGATCGCCCGCCGCCGCGGGGTATCGGCAGTTGGCGCGCTGGATACGGGATCGCGTGGGCCCCGGTTTCGATGGAAGAGGTGCGGTGCGTTGAGCCAAGGTGCGCGGCACGTGCAGGTGATCGTCGCCATGGGGGCATCCACCGGCGGACCGGCGGCATTTGCCGCGATCCTGCGGGATCTCCCGGTTCTGGACGGATGTGCCGTGATGATCGCGCAGCACCTCCCCGCGGCGTTCACCGCCTCGTTCGCCGAGCGGCTGAACCGAGAGAGTGCGTGGGCGGTCGGCGAGGCGCGGGACGGCGATCTCGTCGAACCCGGACAGTGCTACGTGGCCCCTGGGGGCAAAAGGACGGAAATCCTCCAGAGCGGGATGGAACTTCGCTGCGCTGTCCGGCCCCCTGCGCCTCAAGACGTGTATCTGCCGTCCATTGATGCGCTGTTTGCGAGCGTCGCTCGCGTTCGGGGCGTTCGCGCCGTCGGCGTGTTGCTCACGGGCATGGGGAGGGACGGGGTGGAGGGGCTCCGGGCGATTCGCGAAGCGGGCGGCTTCACCATCGCGGAAGCTGCGGAGACGGCCGTCGTGGACGGAATGCCGCGGCGAGCGCGGGAGGCGGGATGGGTGGATGAAACGGTCGCGCTCCACGACATCGCGGCCCGCCTGGCCGAGATCTGCCGAGTCGGAAGGTGAATGCTGTGAACGACGAGTACCTAGAGGCTTTTCTGGCGGAATCCATGGAACACGTCGATCGCCTCGAAGAGGGGTGTCTGACCCTTGAGCGCGAGGGTCCGCGTCCAGATCTCCTGGCCGACATGTTCCGAGCCGCGCACACGCTCAAGGGCATGAGCGCCACGATGGGATTTTCGCACCTCGCTCAGCTGACGCACCGCGCGGAGGACTTGCTGGGCTCGTTGCGGGAACAACCCGGAACGATTCGCGAGCGGCACGTCGAGGTGCTCCTCCTGGCGGTTGACCGGATGCGAGCGAGGCTTCAGTCGATCGCGGCCGCGGCGCGAGAGCCGGATGCACCGGACGACGACGTCTTGGCCGCGTTGGCCGAGGTGTTGCAGTCCGAGGAGGCGGCCGCGGATGTCGGGGAGACGGGCGCTGGTGCGCTCGGTGGCCTAGCTTCGCTGGCGCGCCAGGCCGCAGCCGAGGGCAAGGTGTTGTGCGAGCTTCGCATTCGCCTTGTGCCGGATTGCGTGATGCCCGGCGTGCGGCTGGCCATGGTGTATCAAACGTTGAAGCAGATGGCCGCCCTGGTTGCGGCCAGGCCTGAGGAAGAGGCGGTCATGGCGGGCCGCGTGGAAGCGACGGAAGCGGTCGCGGCCGTGATCGTCGCGCAGGGCGAGATCGACCAGGTCCGCCATGCCGTGCTCGATGTGACGGACGTGGCGGCTTGCGAAGTATCGACCCTGCGCCCTCCCGCGGAGGAGAAGGTGGGCACCTCGCACCAGGAACCACAGGGCCCCGGGCGAGACGCGGCACCATCGGGAGCGAAAGGCGCCCGCTCCTCTTCCGATCTGCGCCGGGAACCGACGCTCCGCGTGTCGGCGCGGAAGGTCGACCTGCTCATCAACACTTTGAGCGATCTCGTCATCACCAAGACGCGGCTTGCCACCTTGGTTTCCTCGTCCGACGATCCCGCCTTGCGCGAAGCGGTCGAGCGGCTGGACCGCCTGACGAGTGAGATCCAGGACGGGCTGATGGAACTCAGGATGGTTCCCGTGGAAGCGGTCTTTCACCGCTATCCCCGCATGATGCGCGATTTGGAACGCCGTCTCCAGCGTGAGTTCGACTTCGTCATGACGGGATTGGATACCGAGATGGATCGCGTCGTCCTCGAGGAGATGGGCGAGGTGGTGGTCCATCTTCTGCGCAACGCCGCCGACCACGGCCTCGAGCCTCCCGAGGTGCGCGAGTCGTGCGGGAAGCCTAGGCGCGGCACGATCCGCCTGTCCGCCTATGCGTCAGGCGGCCATGTGTACATTGAGGTGGCGGACGACGGTCGGGGCATTGATCGACGCCGCGTGCTCGATTCGGCGGTGGAAAAGGGCTTGATCACCCCTGAGGAGGGCGCCGAGATGCCGGACGAATCGGTGTATGCGCTGCTCTTTCGGCCTGGGTTCAGCACTGCGGAACGCGTTTCGGACATCTCGGGTCGAGGCGTGGGGCTCGACGCTGTCCGTGACAAGGTCGAGGCGCTCGGCGGGCGGATCCGCGTCGAGTCCGCGGCAGGCGTGGGTACGACGTTCATCATCGAACTGCCGCTCACGCTCGCCATCTTGCCTGCGCTCCTGGTGGCGTGTTGCGGGCAGGTGTTTGCCATTCCGACGGCGAATGTGGAGGAAGTGCGTCGAATGACCGAGGACGACGTGCGCCACGTCCAAGACCGCCCCGTTTTGCCGGACGCGGCGGGGATCGTGCCCATCGTGGATTTGGCCGAGCGACTGGGCCTTGAGGCGCGCCGAGACGGATATCCCCGGACGGCGGTGGTGTGCCGCGACGGAAGGCGAAGGTTGGCGCTTGTGGTCGATCACGTCCTTGACGAGCTGGAGATCGTGAACAAACCGCTCGGCCGGTACTTGCAGGGTGTGAAGGAGTTCGCCGGCGCCACCATCCTCGGTGACGGACGGGTATCGCTCATCCTTGATGTGCGTTCCATCGCCAATACGGCATAGCGCCGGAGGGAGGGACGTCTGTGGATTCGTATGTCGTCATGCGCGTGGGCCCCGAGCGGTACGGGGCGCATGTCTCGCAGGTGAGGTCGGTGGAACGGGTGGGTGACATCACGCCCGTGCCGCGCACGCTGAGCTTTATCAAAGGTGTCATGCATCTGCGCGGCTCGATTGTGCCCGTGATCGACCTCGCCGAGCGGGTCGGATCGAGGCGCGGCTCAGCGGACGAGGAGGACCGCCGCATCGTCGTCGCGGAGGTGGAGGACATGGTGGTGGGCATGATGGTGGACGCGGTCGAGGACGTGGTCCACATCCCGCCGGAAGCTGTAGAGCCTCCGCCTCCGGTCGTGGGAGGCCTTGATGCGGTGTATCTCAGGGGCGTCGCGCGACTTGGCGACGATCTCTTGGTCCTTCTGAACTTGGAACGGGTCTTCTCAGCCGTAGAAGCGGAGCAACTCAAACAGGTAGAAAAGTTGGTGCGCGGATGAACCCCTACGACCTGAGCGCGGCCGATCTCGACGCGCTTCGCGAATTTGGGAACATCGGGGCGGGGCATGCCGCGACGGCATTCTCCGGGCTGTTGGGGGGCGTCGTGCGCATGTCGGTGACCGATGCCCGGCTGTGTCGTTTTGCCGAGGTGGTCGATGTCCTGGGAGGCCCTGACACTCTCGTCGTCGCCGTCTTCATTCGCATCGAAGGCGAGATCGCAGGCAACATGTTTGTGGTGCTGTCCACGGAAAGCGCGGAGCGCCTGGTGGATGCACTCATTCCAGGGCATGAGCCGGGAGATCCCTACGGCGAAATGGAGTATTCCGCGCTTGGCGAGGTTGGCAACATTCTGTCGGGCGCTTACGTGGCCGCCATTTCGGATCTGTGCGGATTTCGAATCACCCAGTCCATTCCGGCCGTGGCCATCGACATGGCGTCCGCCCTGATCGACATTGGGCTCATGTACGGGAGCGGCGAGGAAAACCAGGTGCTGCTCATCTCGACGCGCCTTATGCAGGGAGGGCGAGAGATTCAAGCGCACTTTTTCCTGCTCCCGGATTTTCAGAGCGCTGCAAAGTTGTTCGATATTCTGCGAGGAAAGATGCCGAGTGGTTGAGGATCAGACCGAAATCCGGGTAGGCATTGCCGAGGGAGCGCTCATGCGAGGACCAGGGCGGCTCGTGACCGCGGGACTCGGTTCCTGTGTGGGTGTGGTGATCTACGATGCTCAGTCCCAGCTGGCGGGTCTGGCACATGTGATGTTGCCGCAGAGACCGTCCCCAGACACCAAGGTGCCGCAGAAGTACGCGGACTCGGCCATTGATTGGCTGATCCGCGAGATCGTGCAGGCGGGAGGGAACGCACTTCGCCTTCGAGCCAAATACGCGGGCGGGGCACAGATGTTTCAAGGCGTGAAAATGGAAGCCCTTCGCGTCGGTGAACGAAACGCGGCAGCGGTGGAGAAGAACCTGGCGGCGCGAGGCATCCCTGTGGACGGCAAGGACATCGGCGGGAACCAGGGGCGGACGCTGTGGTTTGAACTTCCATCCTGTGTGCTGGTGGTGCGAACGGCCAGAGGTGACGTTCGCACATTGTGACGCGTACGAACAAGGAGGCTTGAATGTGTGGGAGACGCTGGTCCTGGCGCTCGTGTGCGTGGCGCTATTGGCCCTGCTGTACGCCGTGAGCGGCGCTTGGAAGACACACCCTGGCGTAAAGGGCTTTGCTCGATGGGCCGCGGGGCAACTTCAACCCCGCGAACTGTCGAAAGGCTGGTCGTCCAGTTCGGCGGCGCACGCCCGCCGAAAACCGTCTCAGACGGCGGATGTCCACCACGGCGCGGATGTTCAGACTGCCATTCAGGTGCTTGAAGATCTGTATCAGGAGTGGGACCGGCGGAGTCGAGAGCTTGAGGCGCGCCTTGAGACGGTCGAAGCGGCGGTCGCCCGATTGACGTCCCTCCTGGAAGCTTCTCGTCCGCTCCCCGCACATGAGGGAGAGGCTCCTTCCAGCCGAGTGCTCGCGAAGCCCCGCCGCAAGGTTGTGACGGATCGGTCCACGTTGGAAAGGGTCCCCCCGTCATCTCCTTCAGAAGATGACGCTTCAGCCACCATGCCGGCTCTGGATGAGGCCGAGACGGACACGAAGGCGGTTCCGGCCGCGCCAAACGGGGATCCAGTGTCTCGCGAGCACGTTTACTTCTCCATTTTGGACCTGCTGCACGAAGGTCGATCGCCCGCCGAAATTCAGGAGCTCCTGGGTGTGTCGCCGGATCAGGTCGCCGAAGTGGAGCAATTATTGAAAAGCGCCGGACCATCGAGCGGAAGCGTGCAATAGGCCCTCGATGGTCCGTTTTCGGTCAAGCTGGGCTGCGTGTGGATTCGCAGGGATCGGCGGTTGCCGCTGCTTGCTTGGCTGTGGTATAGTATGGGGCGGTGCGTACCTTTGAGACGAATACGCACGGATCGGGATGCGGCGCCCGGTGCCCATGGGGTCGGCGTTGCGGATGATCGGTCCGGAGGGAAAACAAAAGGAGGAAACCGGTTTGGCCATCATTTCGATGAAGCAGCTGCTCGAGGCAGGCGTGCACTTCGGACACCAGACGCGCCGCTGGAATCCCAAGATGGCGCGCTACATTTTCACCGAGCGCAACGGCATTTACATCATCGACCTGCAGAAGACGGTGCGCAAGGTGGAAGAGGCGTACAACTTTGTGCGCGATCTCGCCGCGTCTGGCGGCACCGTGTTGTTCGTAGGCACGAAGAAGCAGGCGCAGGAGGCCGTCAAGGAAGAGGCCGAGCGGTGCGGCATGTTCTACGTGAACCAGCGTTGGCTTGGCGGCACGCTGACCAACTTTAACACCATCCAGAAGCGGATCCGCCGTCTGCAGGAGCTTGAGCAGATGGAGGAGGATGGGACGTTCGAGGTTCTGCCGAAGAAGGAGGTTATCCTGCTCCGGAAGGAACGCGAGCGCCTCGAGAAGTTCCTGGGCGGCATCAAGGGCATGAAGAAGCTGCCCGATGCGCTCTTCATTATCGATCCGCGCAAGGAGCGCATCGCGGTGGCCGAGGCTCGGAAGCTCGGAATCCCGATCGTCGCGATTGTCGACACGAACTGCGACCCGGACGAGATCGACTACGTGATTCCGGGCAACGACGACGCGATTCGCGCCGTGCGCCTTCTGACGAGCAAAATGGCGGACGCTGTGCTGGAAGGCACACAGGGTGGAGAAGAGACCACCGCGTGAGATGAAAGGTGGCGGGTGCGTCGCGCTCTCGTCACCTTTTTTGTGCCGCGTGACGCGGAATTCATAGAAGAACCAGTGGCTTGAGGAGGAAGCATGGTGGCTGAGATTACTGCAGCAATGGTCAAAGAGTTGCGCGAGCGCACGGGCGCTGGCATGATGGACTGCAAGAAGGCGCTGACCGAGGCGGGCGGCGATATGGAACAAGCCATCGTCATCCTGCGCGAGCGCGGGCTGGCGCAGGCGGCCAAGAAGGCGGGGCGGATCGCTGCGGAAGGCGTCGTGGAGGCCTACATCCATGGCGGCGGACGCATTGGCGTGCTGGTGGAGGTCAACTGCGAGACGGACTTCGTCGCCAAGAACGAGGAGTTCCGGTCATTCGTGAAGGACATCGCCATGCACATCGCGGCCTCCAACCCTCAGTACGTCAGACGCGAAGAAGTGCCGCAGGATGTCATCGAGCGCGAGCGGGAGATTCTGCGCGCGCAGACGCTGAACGAGGGCAAGCCAGAACACGTCGTCGATAAGATCGTGGAAGGGCGCCTCGAAAAATTCTTCAAGGAGAACTGCCTGCTCGAGCAGCCGTTCGTCAAGGATCCCGAAAAGACGGTCGACACCTTGGTCAAGGAAAAGATCGCGACCATTGGCGAAAATATCTCTATCCGCCGATTCGCTCGCTTTGTTGTCGGCGAAGGGATCGAGCGCCAGGAGACGAACTTCGTCGAAGAAGTCATGTCTCAGGTTCGCTTGTCGTAAGGCGGGGCGCATGAGGGGACACCATCGCGTGTTCCCTTTCATGCCATTTTGGCCGTCTACTTTCGCACAATGGAGGGGGCCGTGTGACGATTCCAAAATACCGCCGCATCGTGCTGAAGCTGAGCGGAGAAGCGCTTGCCGGAGCCCATGGGTTCGGGATCGATCCCGCCGTGATCCGGGACATTGCGAGGCAGATCGCGGATGTGGCCAAGCTCGACGTCCAGGTTGCCATTGTGGTCGGAGCGGGGAACATCTGGAGAGGTGCCACGGGCAGTCAGATGGGCATGGATCGGGCGACCGCCGACTATATGGGCATGCTGGCGACCGTGATGAACGCGCTGGCGCTGCAGGATGCGCTCGAAAAGCTGGGCGTGGCCACGCGGGTGCAGAGCTCTATCCATATGTCGGAGGTCGCTGAGCCTTACATCCGCCGCCGCGCCATCCGACACCTCGAAAAAGGACGCGTCGTGATCTTTGCCGGGGGGACGGGGAACCCGTTTTTCTCCACGGATACGACGGCTGCGCTTCGAGCGGCCGAGATCGAGGCGGAAGTCATTCTCATGGCGAAGAACGGCGTGGACGGGGTGTATACTGCGGATCCGCAGAAGGATCCCACGGCAACCAAATACGCCGAGTTGGATTTCATGGAAGTCCTCAAGCAGGGCCTCGGCGTGATGGATTCGACAGCCGCCAGCCTGTGCAAAGACAACGATATTCCTATCCTCGTGTTCAATATCAATGAGGACGGCAACATTCTCCGCGCCGTCATGGGCGAAAAGATCGGCACCTTGGTCGGAAAGGGTGATGCGCATGCATGAGGAGTTGATTCAAAATCTCCAAGAGCGGATGGACAAGGCCATTCAGAACCTGCGGCGTGAATTCGCGACCGTGCGCGCTGGCCGCGCTGCCCCTTCCATGCTCGATCACGTCATGGTGGAATATTACGGCGCGCAGATGCCCGTGAACCAGGTGGCCAGCGTCACGTCGCCGGAGCCGAGGCTGTTGGTCATCTCCCCCTGGGATAAGTCGATGCTGTCCGAAATCGAAAAGGCCATTCAGAAGTCCGATCTCGGGTTGAACCCTGCGAACGATGGGAACGTCATTCGGTTGACGATACCTGCGCTCACGGAACAGCGTCGTCAGGAATTGGTGAAACAGGTGCGAAAGATGGCCGAGGAGGCGCGCGTGGCCATCCGGAACATTCGCCGCGACGGCAACGAAGAGATCAAGAAGCTGGAAAAGGCCGGCGAGATTTCGGAGGACGACGTGCGCCGCTTGATGGATCGGGTTCAACAGTTGACGGACAAAGCCATTGCACAGGTGGACCGCCTGTTGGAAGATAAGGAGAAGGACGTGACGCAGGTCTGAGTTCCAAGGTTGCTGGATTAAGGGGGATGCCAGCCTTGTTCAAGGGTTTTGGGCGTTCGCAGCGTGCCAGTGCGGCGGCGGTTGAGCAACCAGCGCTCGACATCAAGCCCCGGCACATCGGTCTCATCATGGACGGAAATGGCCGCTGGGCGCAAAAGCGCGGTCTTCCCCGAATTGCGGGTCACCACGCGGGCATGTTGGCCATGAGGGAGGCCATCCGCGCGTGTGACGATTTTGGCATCGAGTGCGTCACGCTGTATGCTTTTTCGACCGAGAACTGGAAGAGGCCGCCGGCTGAGGTCGACTACCTGATGCGGCTGCCGGAGCAATTCTTCCGGAGCGAGATCGACGAGTTGGTCAGGCGCAACGCGCAGATTCGCTTCATCGGCGACATCTCCCGGCTTCCGGCGCATACGCAGGAAACCGTTCGCCGGGCTATCCAGTGCACGCAGCACAACACGGGCATGATTGTCAACTTCGCTCTGAACTACGGCGGGCGGATGGAAATCGTGGCGGCGATGGAGCGCTACGCGCGCGAGGTGATGGAGGGGCGGGCGACGGTGGGGCAACTCACCGAGGCCGCTTGCGACCGCTACCTCGACACCGCGGGCCTGCCTCCGCTCGATCTCGTCATTCGCACCAGTGGGGAAATTCGGTTGAGCAACTTTCTGTTGTGGCAGGCGGCATACGCCGAACTCTGGTTTACCGACGTGTTGTGGCCGGACTTTACGCGCGAGGATCTCTATCAGGCGATTTGCGATTACGCGAAGCGCAAGCGGAGGTTCGGCGCGATCGAGTAGGTGTCCAATTCAGATGCTCAAGCAGCGGGTCGTCACGGCTGTGATCGCAGGGCTCGTGGTCCTGCTTGTGTTGTTGTTCGGAGGGCTCGTCGGCTGGCGATGGCTCGTGTGGATAGCGACGCTGGCCGGGATGCTCGAATTCTGCCAAATGTTTGGACAGCGGTGGTTCGACCCGGCTGCGTGGTTTGGAGCCATCGCGATCACGCTCGCCGAGTGGTTCCCGAGACAGGCGTTTCACCCGTCTATTTTATTCCTCGCCGTGGCGGTGGTATTCACGCTGCCGGTGCTCACGCGCAGGCCGAACGACTTGCGCACCTACGCGGTGACAGCCTTTGGCGCGTTTTACCTGGCCGCAGGCGGCGTGTCACTCATCGGACTTCGCGCCTTGCCGCAGGGATGGTTTTGGATATGGATGTTTCTGGTCTCTGCGTGGATGTCCGATACCACGGCTTACTTCGTGGGGCGATTCGTACAGGGGCCCAAACTGCTTCCGGCCATCAGTCCGAAGAAGACGGTGAGCGGCGCCGTGGGCGGCATGGCGGGTGCTGTCCTCGGCGCGCTGGCATTTGGCGAGCTCGCCGCTCCGCGATATGGTTTTTGGGTGTTTGCGGCCGTGGGGCTCTTGGTCTCCTTGACGGGGCAGATGGGCGATCTCGTGGAGAGCGCCTACAAGCGCGCGGCGGGCGTGAAGGACTCGGGCTGGCTGTTGCCCGGTCACGGGGGCGTCCTCGATCGCATTGACAGCCTGCTGTTTGCCGCTCCGTTCGCTTTGTGGTTCATCTCCGCAGTGTTGAGCGGCTCGCTGTAGAAGGGGCCGGGGAGGCGACGACATGAAGCGCATTGCGATTCTCGGGAGCACAGGCACCATCGGCGTGCAGGCGCTCGAGGTGCTGTCGCATTTGGATACATACGAAGTGGTGGCCCTTGCAGCGGGGCGCAACGTCGAGCGGCTGGCGGAGCAAGTTCGCCGGCACCGGCCGAAGATCGTGGGCGTGGCGGACGAGGAATCCGGGCGCCGGTTGCGCGAGCTTCTCCGGGAGGAAAAGGTGGACATCGTCGTCGGGGACGATGGACTTGTGGCGTGCGCCGCCTATCCGTCCGATGTCGTGCTGAATGCGGTCGTCGGCGCTCGCGGCATTCTGCCCGCGCTGGCGGCCGTCGGCCGTGGCGCGCGACTGGCGTTGGCCAACAAGGAATGCCTGGTGGCGGCGGGCGACCTGATTTTGCGCGCGATGCGCGACGCGGGCGCCGAGATCGTGCCTGTGGACAGTGAACATTGCGCGCTTCACCAATGCCTGCGGTCCGGGCGCGCTGAGGAAGTGGCCCGGCTGGTTCTGACCGCGTCCGGCGGTCCGTTTCGGACATGGCCAAGAGAACGGATGGCGGAAATCACCGTCCGCGACGCCCTGCGGCATCCCAACTGGAGCATGGGGCAGAAGATCACCATCGACAGTGCGACGATGATGAACAAGGGCCTTGAGGTGATTGAAGCGCATCATTTGTTCGGCGTGCCATATGATAAGATAGCTGTGCTTGTACATCCCGAGAGCATCGTCCACTCCATGGTGGAGTTTGTGGACGGTTCGATGGTGGCGCAGCTCGCGACGGCCGACATGCGTTTGCCCATTCAATACGCCATCACCTATCCAGCGCGAACCGGGGCGCCCTGGCCGCGTTTGGATTTGGCGAGCGTTGGCGCGCTTCACTTCGAAGAGCCCGATCTTAACAAATTCCCGTGTCTCCGGCTGGCGGTGGAGGCGGGTCGTTCGGGCGGGATCGCCCCCTGTGTCCTGAATGCCGCGAATGAAGTGGCCGTCGATGCGTTTTTGCGTGAGCGGATCCCGTTTTTGCGGATCCCCGAAGTCGTGGCGGCTGTGCTCGAACGCATTCCGAACGAGACGCCTCAGTCTGTTGACGACATCCTTCGCGCGGATGGGCAAGCGCGGCGTCTGGCCGAAGACTACGTGGCAAAGGGCGGATGAACAGTTGCCAATCTTAGCGCACCTCGAGTTTTACGCGGAAGCGGCGGTCGCGATTGTGCTCGTGTTCGGGGTATGTGTGACGCTGCACGAGTTCGGCCATTTCTATGTCGCGAAACGTTGCGGGGTTGCGGTTCCCGTGTTCGCCATCGGCTTCGGTCCCAAACTCGTGTCCGTGGTGCGCGGAGGGACGGAGTATTCCCTTAGGCTCATTCCGCTCGGCGGATTTGTCCAGCTGGCAGGTGAGGCTCCGCAGGAGTCTTGGTTTCCGGTGGGCCAAGCGGTCGCGTACGAGCTGGACGACCACGGGCGCATCGCGGTGCTCGGCGAGCCGCGGGATCTGCCGAATGCGAGGACGGGCGTGGTGCGCGACGTCGATCTGACCGACGCGATGACCATGACCTTGCAGACGGACGAGGGACTTGTGCGCTATTCCGTCATGGATGGCGCCCGCGTCATGCTCGGCAAGCGCTCGTCCATTCCTGTGGTTCCCAAGCATCAACAGATGATCGGCAAACCGCTCTGGCAGCGTGCGGCCATCATCTTGGCGGGGCCCATCATGAACCTCATCCTGGCTGGCGTGCTGTTCTCGGCCGTCAATACGTACACGGGCGTGCCCACCACCACGGTGGGCCACGTGGAGCCAGGAACGCCGGCGGCGCATGCGGGGCTCGCGCCCGGGGACGAGATTGTGGCCGTCGACGGGCGCGCGATTCACTCGTGGGCAGGTCTCGTGAATGCAGTGGCCCAGAACGGTGAGCGGGGCGGCCATCCTCAGCCGCTCGTCCTCGAAGTCAAAGGCCCCGAAGGCGCCCGCACTGTGGTCGTCACGCCGCATGTCGTCAGCGGCGAGCCGATGATCGGGATCGACGCTGAAATATCCCACAGCCCTCTCCACACGGTTCCGGCCGGATTCTCTGCGCTGTTCCGAGATATTGCCATGACCGTCCAAGGCTACGTCGGTTTGTTCGTCCACCATCAGTTCCAGTCGCTCTCCGGGCCCGTTGGCATTGCGCACGTGATCACGGAACAGGTGCGCTTTGGCATTTGGAACGTCATCGCGGTGACAGGCGCGCTGAGTCTGGGACTCGGCCTGTTCAACCTGTTGCCCATTCCCGCGTTGGACGGCGGGCGCCTTCTGTTCATGGCCATCGAACTGATTCGGGGCCGACGGGTGGATCCGGAAAAGGAAGGGTTTGTCCATTTTGTGGGCTTTGCGATTGTCATGCTGTTCGCGGTCGTGATCACGTATCGCGACGTGACGCACTGGTTCTAACAGGGAACGCGAGGTGGAAACATGGCTGTCACGGTGAACGCCGTTCAGAAACGGGCTCTTGCCCGGGTTCGGCGTGTTCGCGTGCGCAGGGCGACCCGCGAGGTCTTTGTTCGCGTGGAGTCGCCCTTTGTGTCCTCCGGGGCCGGTGCGGATGAGTTCTTGTCTTTTTACCGCGATCTCGCCGAGCTTCACGAACTATGCGCATCGGCGTTCGGCACTTCCTGCGCGTGGCGGATTGAGGTGGAGCGGCTCGACCAGGTCTCAGCGGTGGAGGCCGAAAGCGCAATGCGCGCGCTCGTGGCGCTGTACGGGGAGCAGGCCCCATTGACCGGCAAGTGGCTGATGCAAGCGGGGCTCAACGTGGCCGCTTCGGACGAGCCCGGTCGCTTTGTCGCCCAGATTCACGTGCCCAGCCAGCCGATTGCCGAACAGTTGGCGCAGAAGGGCGCGGGGGATTGGCTCGCGAAGGAGGCAAGGCGCGCCTTCGGCCTGGACGTTTCCGTGCTGGTCCGCGTGGACGAAACGGCCTGTGAGGACGTTCTGGCCGCCGGGGAAAAGCTGAAACAGGAGGCGGAGGCGCGGTTGCGCCGCCAGCTCGCGGAAGAGGCGAAAGCGCAGAGAGAGCAGGCCAGGGAGGCTGAGCATCAAGCTGAGGCCGAGGCGTCCAAGGGCGTCGATCCTCTTTGCGTGGGACAGATGTATGACGAACCTGCGCCCATTTCCATCCGCGAGATCGTCGACGAGATGCGCCGCGCCACGGTCGTGGGTGAAGTGTTCGGCGTTGATCGCAGGACCCTTCCGAGCGGACGCACGCTGATTCAGTTCGCCATCACGGATCACACCGATTCCATCTCCGCCAAGATGTTTGTGCAGTCGGAGCGAGATCTTCAAGCCACCTCCCATCTTGCGGATGGCGTCTGGGTGAAGATCCAGGGACAGGTGCAGTTTGATCCGTACGCCAAGGAAATCGTGTTCATGGTGCAGTCGATGCGTCCGCACGATCCGCCCCGGCGCATCGACACCGCGGAGACGAAGCGCGTCGAGTTGCATGCTCACACCACCATGTCCGCGCTCGATGGCGTCGTGAGCGCTGCCGCGCTCGTGAAACGCGCGGCGGAATGGGGGCACGAGGCCATCGCCATCACCGATCACGGGGTTTGTCAGGCGTATCCCGAGGCTTACCAAGCAGCCAAAAAGCACGGCATTCGCCTTGTGCTTGGGGTGGAGGCGTATGTGGTCGACGACGGCGGACTCTTGGTGTACCGGGAGTGCGACCGACCGCTGGACGACGAGACCGTGTACGTCGTGTTTGACACGGAGACGACCGGTCTGAATGCGCGGGAGGACACACTCATCGAGATCGCCGCGGTCAAAGTCAAAGGCGGTCAGATTGTCGACACCTATGCGACGCTGATCGATCCCGAGCGGTCCCTGGATCCGAAGATCGTCGAGTTGACGGGCATCACGAACGAGATGGTTGCAGGGCAGCCCAAGTTGGCCGAAGCGCTTGATGGTTTTCGGCGCTTCGCTCAAGGGGCCATCCTCGTGGCCCACAACGCGGAGTTTGACGTGGGCTTTTTGAACCAATGCGCGGAGCGTTTGGGGCTTGCGCCTTGGGAGGAGCCGGTGATCGATACCCTGGCGTTGGCGCGCGTGCTTTACCCGGGAGAAAAGAACTACAAGCTGAAGACCTTGACGCAGAAGTTTTCCGTCGAATTGGTCAATCACCACCGCGCGCTGGCGGACAGCGAGGCAACGGCCAAGGTATTCATCCAGATGCTCAAGGACGCCAAGGCGCGAGGGATTGGGAATCTTCTCGACCTGAACCACCTCCGCGGCCAGATCGACATCTCGCGCGTCCGGCCCTTTCACGCGACGGTGCTGGTCCGAAACCGCGAGGGATTGCGGAACCTTTACCGGCTGGTGTCGATCGCGCACACCCAGTACTTGCATCGGGTGCCCAGAATCCCGAAGAGTGCCCTGGCGCGCCATCGAGAGGGCCTGTTGATTGGAACGGCGTGCAGGCAGGGCGAGCTCGTCGAGGCGTTCTTCCGCGGAAAGTCCGAGGACGAGATCGACTCGTTGCTGGAGTTTTACGATTACCTGGAGATTCAGCCGGTCAGTCATTACGAGCCGCTGGTGCGCGAGGGTGTCGTCCAGTCGTTTGAGCAGGTGCGCGAGCTCTTGCGACAGATTGTCGACATCGGCAAGCGACTCAACAAGCCGGTGGTCGCGACGGGAGACGTGCACTATCTCGACGAACACGATGCCATCTTCCGCGAAGTGTTTCTCCAGTCGCAGAAGATGGACACGAAACAGCCGCCGCTGTACTTCCGCACGACAGACGAGATGCTGGAGGAGTTTGCGTTTCTGGGGGAAGAGGACGCCCGCGCGGTCGTGATCGACCATCCGCGCGCCATCGCGGCCTTGTGCGAAGATGTGAAGCCCATCCCGGACGAGTTGCACACGCCGGTCATCGAGGGGGCCGAGGACGAGATCCGGAGGTTGGCCTACGACAAGGCGAAGCGCATCTATGGCGATCCGTTGCCTGAACTGGTCGAGCAGCGGCTTGAACGGGAACTCAACGCCATTATCTCGCACGGCTATGCCGTCATTTACTTGATCGCGCATAAGCTCGTCACGAAGTCGCTCCGCGACGGATATCTCGTCGGCAGCCGCGGCTCGGTCGGATCGTCGCTCGTCGCCACGATGACGGACATCACCGAAGTCAATCCGCTCCCGCCGCACTACGTGTGTTTGTCGTGCCACTATCACGAGTTTTTCCTGCGCGGCGAATACGGATCGGGCTTCGACCTCCCCGACAAGGCATGTCCGAAGTGTGGAGCGAAACTGCACAAAGACGGGCAGGACATTCCGTTTGAGACGTTCATGGGCTTCGACGGCGATAAGGTCCCGGATATCGATCTGAACTTTTCCGGCGAGTACCAGCCAAGGGCGCACCGATACACGGAGGAGTTGTTCGGGAAGGATCACGTGTTCCGCGCGGGGACCATTTCGGTGGTGGCGGAGAAAACCGCCTATGGCTATGTGCGAAAGTTCGCCGAAGAGCGGGGGCTGGTGCTGAGGAACGCCGAGATCGACCGGCTGGTCCGAGGCTGTACGGGCGTGAAGCGGACGACCGGGCAACATCCCGGCGGCCAGGTGGTGGTGCCTCACTACGTGGAAATCTACGACTTCACGCCCATCCAGTATCCCGCGGACGACACGTCTGCCGAGACCCTGACGACACATTTCGACTACCATTCCGGGCTCGAGAATTGCCTGCTGAAACTCGACATCCTCGGGCACGACGATCCGACCGTGATTCGCATGTTGCAGGATCTCACGGGTGTGGACCCGAAGTCGATTCCGCTCGATGATCCGGACGTGCTCGAATTGTTCAGAAGCACGAGGCCACTCGGCGTGACGCCGGAGGAGATTCGCTCGACCACGGGTACCTATGCGATCCCCGAATTTGGAACGCGATTTGTTCGCCAGATGCTGGAGGACACCAGGCCCACGACGTTCTCCGAGCTCGTGCGCATTTCCGGGTTGTCGCATGGCACGGATGTGTGGCTGAACAACGCGCAGACGCTCATTCGCGAACAGATCGCGACCCTGTCAGAGGTCATTTGCGCGCGCGACGATATCATGCTGTATCTCATCCAGAAGGGGCTCGATCCGGCACGCGCGTTCAAAATCATGGAGGGCATCCGCAAAGGCAAGGGTGTGAAGCCCGAGGACGAGCAGTACATGCGCGAGCACGGCGTGCCCGACTGGTACATCGAGTCGGGCAAGAAGATCAAATACATGTTTCCGAAGGCGCACGCGGCCGCGTATGTGCTCATGGCCGTGCGCATCGCGTGGTTCAAGGTCCACCGCCCACTCGCGTTCTACGCGACTTACTTCAGCGTGCGCGCCGACGACTTTGATGTGGCCGTGATGACGGCGGGACGAGAGGCCATCTTAAAGAAGATGGACGAGATCGAGGCGAAGGGCAATGCGGCGTCGGCCAAAGAGAAAAGTTTCTTGACCGTGCTCGAAGTGGCGCTCGAGATGGTGGCCCGCGGTTATCGGTTTTTGCCGATCGATCTGTACAAGTCGCACGCGACGCAGTTTCTGATCGACGAGGAGGCGAGCGGGCTGAGGCCGCCGTTCGCGGCCATCCCTGGCATCGGAGAGACGGCTGCGCGCAACCTGTATGAGGCGGCTCAGCAGGGGGAGTTTTTGTCGCTCGAGGATCTCCAGTCTCGGGCGCGGGTGTCCCGGGCCGTGATCGACCTGCTCTTGGAGTTGGGCTGTCTCGAGGGGCTTCCAGAAACCAATCAGCTTTCCTTGTTCTGAGGGGGGATGCTTGTCATGGCGATGATCAAGCTGGAACACACGGGAATCATGGTGTCGAACCTGGAGCGTTCCATCGCGTTCTACACGAAGATTCTCGGCATGGAACTCGTCGGCACGCTGGAGCACAACACGCCGGGCATTCGGCTGGCGTTTCTCTCGTATCCTGGGCAAAGCGCGCAAATTGAGCTCATTGAAGGCTACGCGAGCCAGTTGCCCGATGAGGGACAAGTGCATCACGTGGCCATCACGGTCGACGACATTGAAGCCGAGGCCGCCCGCTTGCGCGATCAGGGTGTGCGGTTTCTGGACGAAACCGTCACGACGCTCAGAAACGGCGCTCGATACATCTTCTTCGCGGGTCCTGACGGGGAGAGGTTGGAACTGTTCCAGCCAGCGCAAGGCTGATGCGGAGAAGGTGGGGTGTCCGCGTGGGCGCGTGGGAATTGATGTATCTGGGGCCGGAAGGCACGCACAGCCATGAAGCTGCGGACGCCGTCGCGTCCGCCCTGCTCGCTGGCGAAGAGGTGCGGCAAATTGCGCTGCAAAGCTTCGACGAGATCTTCGCGGCGAGGGCGTCGTCGGGAAGGCTCGCCTGCGTTCCGATCGAAAACAGCATTCAGGGATCGGTATGGCAGGTGTGGGACGCGCTCGCGCGCGAGCATGGCGAGGGCGTTCCGCGCCATATCCTTGCGGCGGTCACATTGCCCATTCATCACTACGCCATCTATCGGGACGGGACCGATTTGGACGCGGTGGAGGAGGTGGTTTCGCATCCTCAGGCGCTCGCCCAGTGCAGGGAGCACATTCGCCTCCACTTTCCGCGCGCCCGGGAGGTGGCGGTGTCGAGCACGGCTGAAGCGGTGCGCCAAGTGGCCATGGGCGAACGCGCCCGGGCGGTGGCCATCGGCGGTCAGCGCGCGGCGCGGGTGTACGGCCTGTCGGTGCTTCCGGAGCCATTCGAGGACCGTGCGGGCAATGTCACGCGCTTTGCGGTCGTCGGGCTTCCAGGCACCCAGTTTGCTGAGCCTGGCTGGACGCTGACCGATTGGACGGCATCTTTGTGTCTGCGCGGCGTCCCTCACCGCCCAGGGGGGTTGGCGCTTGCGCTACACACGTTTGCCGCGGCGCATCTGAACCTCACGCGGCTTGAGTCGCGCCCTGTCGGCGACGCCATCGGCAACTATGTGTATTACCTCGACGCCTCCGTTTTCCCCTACGCCGATCGCGGCGAGCACGTGCTTTCTGTGGTGCGCGCGCTCCTGGAGCTGCAGGGGGTCGAGATCGTGACGCTTGGCATCTACCCGGTGTACGCGCCGGCATAATCGCGCGAGCGGCGCCAGATCATCCCTGGCGCCGCTTGAGTTTTTCTCGCTCGCTCTTGTTGAGGATTTTCTTGCGAAGCCGAATGGACTGGGGAGTGACCTCGCAAAGCTCGTCGTCCTCGATGTACGTGATGGCCTCTTCCAGCGAAAGAAGCCGAGGTGCCTTGAGCTTCACCGTCTCCTCCTTCGTGGAGGAGCGAATGTTCGTCTGGTGTTTCTCCTTGGTCACGTTGACGACGAGATCGTTCTCGCGGTTATGCTCGCCGACGATCATGCCTTCGTACACGGGTGTGCCCGGTGTGATGAAGAGCACGCCTCGGTCCTCCAGGTTGCCGATGGCGTAAGCCGTCGCCAGTCCCGTTTCGCTCGCCACGAGCACGCCCTGCCGGCGCGCCTGGATGGGTCCGCGCCATTCCGCGTAATCCTGAAAGCGGTGATGCATGATCCCGTACCCACGGGTCATCGTAAGGAACAGGGACCGAAAGCCGATGAGCCCGCGAGTCGGCACTTGGAAGACCAGCCTGACCATGCCGCCTTGGCCCACCGGATGCATGGCCATCAGTTCGCCTTTGCGGAGTCCCACTTCCGCGATCACGGCGCCCGCGGCATCTTCGGGCACATCGGCGACCAGCTCTTCGATGGGTTCGAGGCGTCTGCCTGCTTCCTCGCGGACGATGACGCGCGGTTTGGATACCGCGAGCTCGTATCCTTCGCGGCGCAGCGTCTCAATCAGGATGGAAAGGTGCAACTCTCCTCGGCTCTTCACGAGGAACGCGTCAGCGTCGTCGGTGTCCTCGACCTGAAGACTCACATCCGACTCCATGGCCTGATACAGGCGATCGCGCAACTTGCGGCTCGTGACGTGTTGGCCTTCGCGGCCCGCAAACGGGCTGTCGTTCACGTGGAACGTCATCTCGAGGGTCGGCTGGTCGATCTCGATGACGGGCAACGCTTCCGGTCGATCCGGAGAGGCGAGCGTGTCGCCGACGGTGATGTCCGGCATGCCGGCGATGGCGACGATGTCGCCCGCCGAGGCGAACTCGACCTCCGTGCGGCGCAGACCTTGGTAGACGAACAACTTTTGCACGCGTCCCTCCGCGCGGTCCTCCGCGTGGCGCAACCGCACCACGGGCTGTCCCTGGCGAATCGCGCCGCGGTGGACGCGGCCGATGCCAATGCGGCCCAAGTATTCGTCGTAGTCGATGATGGTGGCCTGCCACTGAAAGGGGCCTTCCGCGTCGACGCGCGGGCTCGGGATGTGTTGGACAATGGCGTCGAACAACGGCCTCATGTCGCTGCCGAGATCGTCCGGGTCCGTCGACGCCCGCCCTTCGATGGCCGACGCGTAGATCACGGGAAAATCGAGCTGTTCGTCCGAGGCGCCGAGGTCGATGAACAATTCCAGCACTTCGTCGATGACTTCGGCAGGGCGAGCGTTCGGGCGTTCCATCTTGTTCAGGACGACAATCGGAACCAGGTGGGCCGAGAGTGCCTTGTCGAGCACGAACCTCGTCTGGGGCATGACGCCTTCGAACGCGTCGACCACGAGCAAAATCCCGTCTACCATCCGCAGGATGCGTTCCACTTCGCCGCCGAAGTCGGCGTGCCCGGGCGTGTCGACGATGTTGATCCGGTACGATTCGTACGGGATGGCGGTCGCCTTGGCGAGGATGGTGATGCCGCGCTCGCGCTCCAGATCGTTGTAGTCGAGCGCTCGTTCGGCGATCTGCTGATTGTCGCGGAACAGACCGGATTGGCGCAGCATTTGATCGACGAGACTCGTCTTGCCGTGATCGACGTGCGCGACGATCGCGACGTTTCGCAATCGGTCGTGAGTGATGGTACGCATGGCGTCCTCCTTTGCACGGTTGCGGTAACCACGATAGCACGTCGCCCGGCGCAAGACAACGAAGGAAGCCGCCTCACGTTGCGAAATCCGGACGGCAGTGATATACTGGCTCCGTCAGGCTTCGTATACCGTGTGCGGACAAGAGTGGGGCCCCCCCACTCTTTGATTTATGCTCGGCACTTTTTGGCGTACGCGAGGCGAGGAATGAGACACAAGCGGCATGTGGGAGGATGACGCGTGACGAAAGATCGCGTGACCGAGATCGTTGAACGCTTGGTGTTGCCCATCGTGGAGCGGGAAGCGGTCGAACTCGTGGATATCGAGTACACGAAGGAGGGAAAGAACTGGTACCTTCGCGTGTACATCGACAAGCCCGGAGGCGTGGATATCGACGACTGCAGCCGCGTAAGCGAGCAGTTATCGGAAGAACTCGACCGCGTGGACCCGATTCCGAACGCGTACTTCCTCGAGGTGTCTTCGCCCGGCGCGGAGCGTCCTCTGAAGAGGCCGGCCGATTTCGAACGCGCCGTGGGCCGATACGTGCACGTGTCGCTGTACGAGCCGCTTATGGGGGCCAAGACGCACGAGGGGACGCTCGTCTCCTACGACGGGGAACGTTTGATCCTTGAGATCAAGCGCCGCTCGAAGACCATCACGCTGACGGTGCCGATGGAAAAGATTGCGCACGCGCGGCTGGCTCTGGAGTGGTGACCCGAACGCGCCCGAGATTTCGCGAAGGGGAGGTTCCCTAGTCATGAATGTGGATTTTCTGGAAGCGCTAGACCAGTTGGCGCGGGAAAAGGGGATTGACAAGGAAGTCCTGTTAGAGGCCATTGAGGCGGCGCTCATCGCGAGTTATCGCCGCAATTTCCACTCGGCGGCCAACGTGCGCGTCGAGGTGAAGCGAGATACCGGCGAGGTCCACGTGTATGCGCGCAAAACCGTCGTCGAGGAGCCGAAGGACACGCGCCTCGAGATCTCCTTGGACGCGGCGCGCGACATCAATCCAAGCTACCAAATCGGAGATGTCGTCGAAATTGAGGTGACCCCGCGGGACTTTGGGCGCATCGCCGCGCAGGCTGCAAAACAGGTCGTCATGCAGCGCGTGAAGGAAGCCGAACGGTCGGTCATCTACAGCAAGTTTGCGGATCGCGAAGAGGAAGTGGTCAGCGGCATCGTCAGTCGGCTCGAGCCGCGCGTGGCTTACGTCGATCTCGGCGACACGGAGGCGATCTTGCCGCAGTCGGAACAGCTGGCCTCCGACAAGCTCCAGGTCGGCAAACGGCTGAAGGTGTTCATCGCGCGCGTGGAGCGCACATCGAAAGGGCCGCAGATTGTCGTGTCCCGCACGCATCCTGGGCTTCTGAGGCGCCTGTTCGAACTGGAAGTTCCGGAAATTTACGAGGGCATTGTCGAGATTAAAGCCGTGGCCCGCGAAGCGGGCTCTCGTTCGAAAATCGCGGTTCATTCGCGCAATCCGGAAGTCGATCCCATCGGAGCGTGCGTTGGGGCTCGCGGCTCGCGCGTTCAGGCGATTGTCAACGAACTGAACGGTGAGAAGGTCGACATCGTGGAGTGGAGCGAGGATCCGGCGACCTTCGTGGCGAATGCGCTGTCTCCCGCCAAGGTGCTGGACGTCCACATCTACGAGGACGAGCGCGTGGCGAGGACCATCGTGCCGGATTATCAGTTGTCCCTGGCGATTGGGAAGGAGGGACAGAACGCCCGGCTCGCTGCGCGCCTGACGGGCTGGAAGATCGACATCAAGAGCGAATCGCAGGTGGCCTCGCATTCGCTGCTCGATCAACTCGAGGACACAAGCGAGGAGGAGCCCGAGTTTGCCACGCTGAGCGACGACTGGCTGAACGAACCCTGAATCGGGAGGGCGCCGCATGAATCGCGTGAGGAAGGTGCCGCTTCGCAAATGCGTGGGCTGCCAGGAGATGAAACCGAAGTCGGAGCTCACGCGCGTCGTTCGAACGCCCGACGGTGACATCTTGTTGGATCCGACCGGGAAGCGGAACGGCCGGGGCGCCTATCTCTGCCCAAGCGAAGCGTGTCTCAACGTGGCAGTGAAGCGAAAGGCGCTGGAGCGCGCGCTGAAGACAACCATTCCACAGGAGATCCATGACGCGCTGCGCCGCCAACTGGTGGGGGACGGAGATGCGCGCTGACAGAGAAGCGGTCTTGGGGCTTCTCGGCCTGGCGCGCCGGGCTGGGGCCGTGATCGACGGTCAGAAACGCGTATTGGACGCCGTGAGGACGAGGCGGGCCCACTTGGTGATGATCGCGGAGGACGCGGGAGACAATGGCCGGAAGAAGTTGATCGACAAGGCGGCGTCGTACGGCATTCAGGTCGTGTGTTTCGGGACCAAAGCGGAGATCGGTCGAGCCATTGGACGGGATGCGTCCGGTGCCGTTGCCGTCGTGGAGCCTGGATTTGCGCGCGAGGTCGTGGCGCGGCTTGGGGAATTCCACGGAGGTGGAGCGTTTGACGAAACTGAGAGTGTACGAGTACGCAAAGCAGATGAACATGTCGAGCAAGGAGATCTTGACCATCCTCAATCGGCTCGGCGTGCCCGTCGCCAATCACATGAGCGTGATGGACGATGAGATGATTCAGAAGGTCGAACAGTTTTTTGAAGATGTGAAGCGTCGTGCGGCAGAAAGGCGTGCACAGGAGATGGAGAAGGAATTGCGCGAGCGCCAACAGAAGGCAAGGGCCGAGGCGCAGGCCGAACAGGCGCAGAGCCGTGCGCCGTCAGGACAGCCAAACGGGCGCGATCGCGCAGCCCAGGGGCAACGAGACGTGGAACACGCGAGCGCTCAGGCGAATCCACCGCGGCGGGAGCGCGACGGTGGACGCGATCGCGGCGCGGCGCAGGGGCAAGGCCGGGATCGGCGCGAGGGCTCTCCGAATCGTTCCCGGGACGATAGGCCCCGGTCGGATCGGCCTGCAGGTCAGCGCGGCGGAAACGGCGGACACGGCCGGAACGGGGGAACCGGTCAGGGAGATCGGCAAAGCCGGGATCGGTCCGGGTATGCGGGGCGCCCGCAGGGGCAGCAGGGCCAGGGCGATCGCGCTCATGCGCGCAGCCGGGATGGCCAGCGTCCGTCGTCCGGGAATGGAGGCGGCTCGCGCTTTCCGCGCGCGCCTCGTCCGCCGCAGGTGGTGGCCGCTCAGGCTGCGCAACAGAAGCCTGTGGCGCCGGGATCGCAGCGGAAGGAGAAGGACCGCAAGGAGCGCGAAGGGTACCAGCGGCATGAGGAATTCAATGAGACGAAGCTGCAGCGAGCTCAGAAGCGGCGCGCGGGCAAGCAGGAGAAGCCGCTGCCGACCGAGGTGACGGTCGAGGGCCCCATGACGGTGGGCGAGTTCGCGAAGCTCTTGCAGCGTGAGCCCGCCGAGATCATCAAGCGCCTGCTCATGCTCGGCGTGATGGCGACCATCAACCAGGACATCGACACGGATACCATGGAGCTCATCGGATCCGACCTCGGCGTGACCGTGCACGTCAAAGAGCCGGTGGACGAGGAGGCGCTCGAACTCCTGGTGGAGCCCGATGATCCGTCCGAGCTCGTGCCGAGGCCGCCCGTGGTGACCATCATGGGCCACGTCGATCACGGCAAGACGACGCTCCTCGACGCGCTGCGCGAGAGCCGCGTCGCTGCCGGCGAAGCCGGTGGGATCACGCAGCACATCGGCGCGTACCAAGTCGAGATCGGCGGGCGGCTCATCACGTTCCTCGACACGCCTGGGCATGAGGCGTTCACCACCATGCGCGCGCGCGGCGCTCAGGTGACCGACGTGACCATTCTCGTGGTGGCGGCGGACGACGGCGTCATGCCGCAGACGGTGGAGGCCATCAACCATGCGAAGGCCGCGAATGTGCCGATTATCGTCGCCATCAACAAGATCGACAAGCCGGACGCCAACCCGGACCGCGTGAAGCAGGAACTGGTGCAGTACGGGCTGGTCCCTGAAGAATGGGGCGGCGACACAGTCTTCGTCGAGATCTCCGCGCTCAAGCGGATGAACCTCGACACCCTGCTGGAGATGGTCCTGCTTGTCGCCGACATGCAGGATCTGAAGGCGAATCCGAACGCGCGCCCGCGCGGAACCGTCATCGAGGCGAAGCTCGATCGCGGCCGCGGACCGGTGGCGACGGTTTTGGTGCAGAATGGAACGCTCAAGGTGGGCGACATCGTGATCGCGGGCACGACGTACGGCCGCGTCCGGGCGATGGTGAACGAAAATGGCCGGCGCCTGAAGGCAGCTCCGCCGTCGACGCCGGTGGAGATCCAGGGGCTGAACGGCGTGCCCCAGGCCGGCGACCTGTTCGTGGTGTACGACGACGAAAAGAGCGCCCGCGCCGTCGTGGAGCGGCGCCTCGAGCGCGAGCGGCAACAAATGCAGGCGACGGCGCGCGTCACGCTGGACGATCTGTATCGCCAGATCAAGGAAGGCAACGTCGCCGAGTTGAACGTGATCGTGAAGGCGGACGTGCAGGGCTCGGTCGAAGCGCTGGTGCAGTCCATCGAGAAGATCAACGTCGAGGGCGTCCGGGTGCGCGTGATTCACAAGGGCGTCGGCGCCATCACGGAGTCCGACGTGCAGCTCGCCTCCGCCTCGAACGCCATCATCATCGGCTTCCACGTGCGTCCGGATGCCAACGCAAGGCGCGTGGCGGAGCAGCAGAAGATCGATATCCGCCTGTATCGCGTGATTTACGACGCCATCGCGGAGATCGAATCCGCCATGAAGGGCATGCTGGCGCCGGAGTACAAGGAGGTCATCGTCGGCCACGCGGAGGTGCGCGAGACGTTCAACATCTCGAAGGTGGGCACCGTCGCGGGTTGCTACGTCACGGACGGGCGGATTCCGCGCGACGCGGACGTGCGGGTGGTGCGCGATGGCGTGGTCATCTACGAAGGCAAGCTGTCGTCGTTGCGCCGGTTCAAGGATGACGTGCGCGAGGTGGCGGCAGGCTACGAGTGCGGCATGACCATCGAGAAATTCAACGACATCAAGGTGGGCGACGTGATCGAGGCGTTCACGATGGAACAGGTCGCGCGGGTGTGAGAGGCGAACGCCGTGGAGGTGCGTGAACGTTGACGCGAATTCGGGCACAGAAAGTGGCCGAACAGATGAAAAAGGAGCTCGCGGACATCCTTCAGCACGATTTGAAGGATCCGCGGATTGGCTTTGTGACCATCACGCGCGTGGAGGTCTCGGGCGATCTCCAGCACGCCAAGATTTACGTGAGCGTGTACGGCCAGGAGGCCGACAAGGACGCCACGCTCGGGGTCCTGACGAAAGCGGCGGGATTCATTCGCGGCGAGATCGCGCGAAGGCTGCACATGCGCATCGCGCCGGAACTCGTGTTTCGCCTCGACGAGTCGGGCGAGTACAGCGAGCGCATTGAGCAAGTGCTGAAGTCGCTGAAGGAGAATGAAGCGAACGATTGAGCGGCCGAGGGGAGTCACGGAATGACGAGTTGGCAGCCCGAGCCACGGGACAAGGGCGCGATCGCGCGCGCTGCGGAGGCACTTCGCAGCCTCGATGACTGGCTGATTGTCACGCACGAGCGGCCCGACGGTGATGCGCTGGGGAGCGCCCTGGCGGTGGCGCACATGCTGGACGCGCTGGGCAAGCGATACGCGATCGCGGCCGGAGAGGCATTGCCCCCGCGGTTCCGCTTCCTGCCGATGTACGATCGCATCCAAGCGGTCGAAGATTTCGCGTCGCGCCAGTTCCGGCACGTCGTCGCGGTCGACTGCGCCGATGAACAGCGCTTCGCGCCGGTCGCGCCGCTTCTCGCGGCGGATCGGTTGTTGGTGAACATCGATCATCACCAGACCAATCCTGGCTACGGATGGGTGGTTTGCGTCGATCCGCAGGCGGCCGCCACGTGCGAGGTGCTCTATCACGTGGCGCGGGCGCTCGACATCCCCCTCGCCGTCGATCTGGCCAAGTGTCTTTACACAGGCATCCTGACCGACACGGGCGGGTTCAGTTATCCGAACACGACGCGCGAGGTGCACCAAATCGCGGCCGAACTCCTGGCGAGCGGCGTGCAGCCGTACGACATCGCAGAGCCCGCGCTTGAGGCGCGCACGCTCGAGCAGATGAGGCTGTTGCAGATCGCCCTGCGCGACATGACCCTTGCGCCGGACGGCCGGTACGCGTTCATCCTGGTGAGCCAGGCGATGCTCGCGTCGTGCAACGCCAGCGAGGACGACGTCGAGGGCCTCGTGGGCTTTGCGCGCTCCGTGGAGACGGTCGAGGTGGGCGTGTTGCTGCGAGAGCGCCCGGACGGCCTGATCAAGGCGAGCCTCCGCTCCAAGCGGCGCGTGGACGTGGCTTCCATCGCGCAGCGGTTCGGCGGAGGAGGGCACGCGCGCGCAGCGGGATGCGTCCTCGAAGGCACCTTGGAAGAGGCGAAACGGGCCGTGGAAGCGGCCGTGATCGCCGCTTTGCGGGAAGTGGATGAAACGTGCAAGAACTAGAAGGCGTGTTGCTCGTCGACAAGCCACAGGGGATGACGTCGCATGACGTGGTGGATCGCGTCCGGCGCAAGCTCGGCGTGCGCCGCGTCGGCCACGCGGGAACGCTCGACCCGATGGCGACGGGCCTTTTGATGATCTGCGTGGGCCGTGTGACTCGACTGCTCGAGTACCTCGGCCAGGGCGACAAGGAGTACAGTGGCACGGTGGTCTTTGGCGTCGGGACCGACAGCGACGACGCGGAAGGCCAGGTCATCGCGCAAGCGTCCGCGAAGGATCTTCACCTCGACGCCGTGCGGGAAGCCGCCTCCAAGCTCACGGGCGACATCCGACAACGGCCGCCGCAGTATTCCGCGGTCCACGTCGATGGCAAGCGGGCCTACGATCTCGCCCGCCAGGGAAAGCGCGTGGAACTTCCCGAGCGGACGGTTCGCGTCCGGGCGTTCACCCTCGACGGGCTGCAGCACGAGGGCGAGATCGCCGTCGCCCGTTTTCGCGTGGTTTGCTCCAAAGGCACCTATGTGCGAGCGCTGTGCCGCGATCTCGGCGAGTTGCTCGGCGTGCCCGCGCACATGCGGTCGCTTCGCCGGCTCGCGATTGGCAGCGCGCGCATCGAAGACGCGATTCCCCTCGACGACTGGCTGGCATCGGACGAGCCGGCGTTCCATTTGCGCGATCCGCTCCTGTATCTGGACGGCCTGCCGCTTTGGCATCCTTCGCGCGAAGCCATGGAGCGCCTCGCCAACGGCCAGGCCGTGGAAGTGGGCGAGGCGCTGGCGCTGTCGCCGGGCGATCTCGTCCTCGTGGTTTACGCTGGCACGGTGGCCGCCGTCGGCGAGGCGATGGATCGGAAGCCCGCTGCCGTTCGACCGAAGAAGGTGTTTTGGAAGAGGGGATGAGTCCGTGGAATGGATGGTCATGGAGGGCCAGGCACCGGTTTCTCCCGCGCCGCAGGTTCTGGCCATCGGGAAATTTGATGGCGTGCACTTGGGGCATCGGGCCATTCTCAACGCCGCGCGCGATTTGCAGGCACCTGACGAGCGGCTGGCCGTGATGAGCTTCGAGCCGCACCCGACGTACGCGTTGACGGGAAACCCGGAGTACGCCAGGTGGCTCACCCCTCGCAGGGAACGGGTCCGCATCTTCAAGGAACTCGGCGTCGACGCGTTTTACGTCGCTCGCTTCGATCGCCCGTTTCAGCAGCTTGAGCCGGCGGCCTTTGTGGACGGCTATCTGGTGCCGCTCCGGGTGCGCCACGTGGTGGTCGGACCCGATTTTCGATTCGGGCGCGGCGGGCAAGGCACCGTCGACGTGCTGCGCGATCTCGGCCGCAACAGGGGCTTCGACGTGCACGTGGTCGAGCCGGTGGAAGAGCACGGGCATAAGATCTCGAGTTCCCGCATTCGCGAGCACCTGCGCGAAGGACGCGTGGAGGCGGCGCTGGCCCTCCTCGGCAGGCCGTACGTCATCTCGGGCCAAGTCGTCCACGGAGACAAGCGCGGCCGGACCCTTGGCTTTCCGACCGCCAATCTCGGCGGCATCGACGAGTACGTGTTGCCCAAAAGCGGCGTCTATGCCGTGTTTGTGGAAGTGGAAGAGGCCGAGGGCGCCTGTTCGGCACACGCGTTTGGCGTGCTGAACGCTGGATACCGTCCGACGGTCGACGGCCGCAGCTTTCAGCTGGAAGTGCACTTGCTCGGCTTCGACGGCGATTTGTACGGAAAGACGCTTCGCGTCTCGTTTCTCCGCCGGATCCGCGACGAGATGAAGTTTGACGGGCTGGAGGCGCTGAAAGGGCAAATCGCTCGCGACTGTGAGGCTGCGCGCTCCATGGTCGGCCTGACGAGCGGTCTGCCTTCCGCTTGACCCTGGGCGCGACCGTCTCTTCCTTGACGCCGCACGCGCGGCGCGCGGGGATCTCCCCTAAGGCGGCAGCCTTTCCTCGCTTGTCATCGCGTCAGGGCCGATCGGGCGCTTACGACTGGCATTGCTTTGGGCAATATGGTATAGTGATGACCGTGTGCGCAACACGATGAACTGCACCGCGGATCAGGAGCCTCCGGCCTGTTCTTCGATGCAGCGATTTTCACGTTCAAGGAGGATTTCCATGCTCGAATCGGACAAGAAGAAGGAAATCATCGCAAAGTACCAGTTGCACGATCTCGACACCGGGTCGCCGGAAGTGCAGATCGCGCTTTTGACGGAGCGCATCAACTCGCTCACGGAGCACTTCCGCGTTCACAAGAAGGATCATCACTCGCGCCGCGGCCTCTACAAGTTGATCGGCCGTCGCCGCAACCTGTTGAATTACCTGCGGAAGAAGGACATCAACCGGTACCGGCAGTTGATTGAATCCCTCGGATTGCGCCACTGAGACGAGGCGGGCTTCGGCCCGCTTCTTTTGCATGTGTGGCGGAAGACCCCCGTTTGTACATAGCATGGCGTGCGGCGTTTCGCCGCTTGAGATGGCAGGAGGTTGGAGATGCATGGTGGTTCGCCATGAGTTTGAAGTGGCGGGCCGGCGTTTTGTCCTGGAGACTGGGAAACTGGCCCGGCAGGCGACGGCTGCGGTCCACGTTCAGTACGGTGAAACCGTGGTGTTGGCCACGGTGACAGCGTCGAAGGAGCCGAAGGAGCTCGACTTTTTCCCGCTCACCGTGAACTATGAAGAACGGCTCTACGCGGTCGGGAAAATTCCCGGCGGCTTTATCAAGCGCGAGGGAAGGCCGAGTGAGCACGCCATCTTGGCGTCTCGACTCATCGACCGGCCGATTCGTCCGCTCTTCCCTGAGGGATTTCGGAACGACGTCCAGATTGTCGATCTCGTCCTGTCGGTCGATCAGGACTGCGCGCCGGAGATCGCTGCGATGATCGGCACGTCCGCGTCGCTCACCATCTCCGACATTCCCTTCAACGGTCCGATTGGCGGCGTGATCGTGGGACTTGTGGACGGCCAATTCGTCATCAACCCCACCGTCGAGCAGTCGGAGAAAAGCGATCTGCATCTGGTCGTCGCGGGAACGAAGGACGCCATCGTGATGGTGGAGGCCGGGGCGAATCAAGTGCCCGAGGAGGTCGTGCTCGAGGCCATCCTGTACGGCCATCAGGTGATTCAGACCATCTGCGATGAAATCAACGCGTTCGCCGAAAAGGTCGGCGTGAAGAAGCGCGAAGTGGAACTCCACAAAGTGGATCCGGAGCTTGAGGCCGCCGTGCGCGAGTACGCCACCGACAAGGTCAACGCGGCGGTTCGCAACCCGGACAAGCTCGCGCGCGAAGAGGCGCTCGCCAACCTCAACGCCGAAGTGTTGGAGCACTTCAAGGAGGCGTTCCCCGAGAAAGAGGCGGACATCGCCGAAGTCATGCACACCATCCTGAAGGAACGGGTGCGCGAGGCCATTTTGCGCGAGGGCATCCGCCCCGACGGCAGGCGCCTGGACGAGATTCGCCCCATCTCGTGCGAGGTGGGCCTGTTGCCGCGGACGCATGGGTCTGCGCTGTTTACGCGCGGACAGACGCAGGCGCTTTCCGTCTGTACCCTCGGCTCGATGGGCGACGAGCAACTGCTCGATGGCCTGGAGCTGGAGAAGTCCAATCGATACATGCATCACTACAATTTTCCGCCCTTCAGCGTTGGCGAGGCGAAGCCCCTCCGGGCGCCGAGCCGCCGGGATATCGGCCACGGGGCCCTGGGAGAGCGCGCGCTCGATCCCGTCATCCCCTCCCCGGAGGAGTTTCCATACGCCATCCGCGTGGTGTCGGAGATCCTCGAGTCGAACGGCTCGACGTCCCAGGCGAGCATCTGTGGCAGCACCATGGCGCTCATGGATGCGGGCGTGCCCATCAAGGCGCCGGTGGCGGGCATCGCGATGGGACTGGTCAAAGAGGGCGATCAGGTCGCCATCCTGAGCGACATCCAAGGGATTGAGGATCATCTCGGCGACATGGACTTCAAGGTTGCGGGCACGGAGCGGGGCGTCACCGCGCTGCAGATGGACATCAAGATCAGCGGCATTGACCGCTCCATTCTCGAGCGCGCGCTGAAGCAGGCGCGAGAAGGCCGGATGTATATCTTGAGCAAGATGATGGAGGCCATCTCGGAACCGCGCGCCGATCTTTCGAAGTTTGCGCCGAGGGTCATCACCGTCAAGATCCACCCTGACAAAATCCGAGACGTGATCGGCCCGGGCGGGCGCGTCATCAACAAGATCATCGAAGAGACCGGCGTCAAGATCGATATCGAGCAGGACGGCCGCGTCTACATTCACAGCACCGATGCGGAACAGGCGAACCGGGCTCGCGAGATGGTCGAGAACATCGTCCGCGAAGTCGAGGTCGGCGCCACGTACACGGGCAAGGTGACGCGCGTGGAGAAGTACGGGGCATTCGTCGAGATCCTGCCCGGCAAGGAGGGCCTCGTGCACATTTCGCAACTCGACCTGAATCGCGTGGCGAAGGTCGAGGATGTGTGCCAGGTGGGCGACACCCTGACGGTCAAGGTGACCGAGATCGACAGCCAGGGCCGAATCAACCTGTCCCGCAAAGAGGTGCTGAAGGCGATGCAGCCGCCTGCGCCGCCGCAGCCGCCCCGTTCGTCGACAGGACCCGGCCGCGGACCGCAGCAGGGCGGGCAGTCGCGGAAGGATCAAGGTCACAGCGCCGGTCCGAGGCCCGCGCCGCGCAGGAACCACCCGTGATTGACCGCCCGCGCGTGGAGGCATCCTAATCCGCGTGATGCGGATGGAGGGATGCTCGTTGCAAGCCAGGCATCTTTGCCTTTGTCTGATGGTTGGCGTGTCCACCTGGATGATGGGCGCCGCGCTCCCGGTGCGCGCGCAGGCGCCTGCCCGCCCCGCGCCTCTTCCATCGGCGCGGCTGTGGGAGGGCGTGAGCCGCGCGTGGAGCAGCCCGCCCGTCGACGCCCGGCGCGATCGCGTCTGGCACAACATCCCGGGACTGGCGGGCTTCGCGCTCGACGTCCCGGCCAGCGAACGAGAGACGGCACGTTCGGGCGACGGAGCGGTGCACCTCGTCTGGCGGCTCGTGCCGCCGGCCGTGCGGCTTCAAGATCTCCCGCCTGACGTGATCTATCGCGGCCCTGCGCAGGAAAAATCGGTGGCGCTCATGGTGAACGTGTCGTGGGGCGAGGCGTACGTGCCGAAGATGCTGCAGGTGTTTCGCGACGCGCACGTGAAGGCCACCTTCTTCGTGGATGGCGCTTGGGCGAAAAAGTTTCCCGATCTCGTCCGCTCCATGGCCCGGGACGGTCATGCGGTGGAATCGCACGGTTCCGGACATCCCGATTTTCGGCGGCTGTCCGATGCGAAGCTCGGCGCGCAGCTCGACGAGACCAACCGGATCCTCGAAGCCATCACCGGCAGACGACCTCGCCTCATCGCTCCGCCTGCCGGATCGTACGATGCCCGGCTGGCGCCGCTCGCCAAGTCGCGCGGCATGTACGCCATCCTCTGGACCGCGGACACCGTGGACTGGAGGAATCCGCCGCCGGAAGTCATCGTGCAGCGGGTGCAACGGGGGGCCGAGCCCGGGGCGCTTGTTCTGATGCATCCGACGAGGTCGACCGTCGAGGCGCTGCCGGCGGTGATCCGTTGGCTCGAGGCGCGGGGATACCGGTTGAAGACCGTGGAAGATGTGGTCGACGAGCGGCCCGCGGTGATGCCTCCGGCGACGCTCGCGAGGGATACGCTCCGTTCCTGACGGCAAGGCGCCGCCACAAGCGCGCCAACAGTGATGTAGGAGGCCTAGCGTTTGACATACCGAACGACATTGGCGAATGGGCTCCGCGTGGTGGGGGAAGAGATGTCCTCCATCCGCTCGGTGAGCTTGGGCATTTGGATTCAGACCGGATCTCGCTACGAATCGTACAGCGAAAATGGCATCAGCCATTTTCTCGAGCACATGTTTTTCAAAGGAACATCGCGCCACTCCGCAAAGGAACTGGCGCATCTGTTTGACGATCTCGGCGGCCAGGTGAACGCGTTCACCGCGAAGGAATTCACGTGTTTTTACGCGCGGGTGTTGGACGAACACTTCTCCGTCGCGCTCGAGACGCTCGCCGAGATGCTGACCGATTCGCGCTTCGCTCCGGAGGAGATGGAGAAGGAGAAGCGGGTGGTCATCGAGGAGATCCGCATGTACGAAGACACCCCCGACGAGCTCGTCATGGATCTCATCGCGCGCGGGGTGTACGGCGAGCACCCGCTGGGATACACCATTCTCGGGCGCGATGAAAACCTGCTCCGGTTTTCGCGTGAAGATCTGGTGCGCTATGTGGAACGGCATTATCGGCCGGAGCGCATGGTGGTTTCGGTCGCCGGGCACGTGCCGGAAGATGTCGTCATTCGAGAGGTGGAGCGGGTGTTCGGCGGTCTGCAGGCCGGATCGTCCGTCGCGCCTTCGCTTGCGCCGCCGCCCTTTCACAAGACGATCACGACGGAGGACAAGGACATCGAACAGGTGCACCTGTGTCTCGCAGCCCCGGGTTACCCTGCCGGGTCGCGCGAGTTGTATCCCTTGCTGCTCCTGAACAACGTGCTCGGGGGTACGCAATCCTCGCGCTTGTTTCAGGAAATTCGCGAGGAGCGCGGCATGGCCTATTCGGTCTACTCGTTCCACACGGGTTACCAGGATGCGGGCATGTTTGGCATCTATGTGGGCACGTCGCCCGAGACCGCCGAAGAAGTGCTCGATCTCGTACAGCGAGTCACGGCGCGCATGTGGCAGGAACCCATTTCCCAGGACGAACTCGAGAAGGCCAAGCGGCAGGTGAAGGGGGCGCTCATCCTCGGCCTTGAGAGCTCCGGCAGCCGGATGAGCCGTCTGGCCAAAAATGAGATTTTGCTTCGCCGGGATGTGCCCATCGAAGAGACCATCGCCGGGATCGAGGCGGTCACGCCCGAGGACATTCAGCGCGTCGCCGAGGACGTGTTGAGCCACGGCTTTGCGTTGGCGGCCGTGGGCCCCCTCGCCGAGTTCGCCTTCGATCGCGCCGCGAAGGTGTGTGTCTCTTCGTGAACGGCCGCCTGGAGATCGACGTCAAGGTGAAAATTGTGTCGCCGCTTTTGTCGCCCGACGACCTGCCGCAGTACGCCACGGAAGGCTCAGCCGGCATGGATCTCCGCGCTTGCCTTCAGGAGCCGGTGACCATCCGGCCGGGCGACATCGTGCCGGTGCCGACCGGCGTCGCGATTCAACTCGCTCGCCGCGATGCCGTGGCGCTCGTGTATGCCAGAAGCGGCCTTGCCACCAGGCACGGCATCGCCCTCGCCAACGGCGTCGGCGTCGTCGACAGCGACTATACGGGCGAGATCGTCGTGCCGCTCTGCCACAACGGCAGCCGCGATTTCGTGCTGCAACCAAAGGAGCGGATTGCCCAGCTGGTGATCGCGCCGATCTACGTGGCCCGTCTCGTGCCTGTGGACTACCTCGGTCCCACCGAGCGCGGGGCAGGCGGATTCGGCTCGACGGGGCGGGTGTAGGTTTTCGACGCGCCACGAAGAAGGCCCAGGTGTTCGAACGAGCACCCGGGCTTTTTTGTGTTCTCACCCCTTGTGGGCGGACGTCATAAGCTATGGCGCATGCCAATGGCGAGGTGACCCTCGATGCTCACTGGGAAACACCTGGTCTTTGTCGGCGGCGATCGGCGTCAGCTCGAAGTGATCGCGCAGATCACGGACAACGACGCGAGCGCCACGCTGATCGGTTTTTCCGATCTCGGGCGGACGTTCGCCGACACGACCTTTGCAGAGCCCACCGAGGCGGTGTTCGCGCAGGCGGACGCGCTCGTGTTGCCGGTCGCCGGCATGGAGGATGACGGGCGCGTGGACACGTCGTTCGCGCCGCAACCGGTGGAGTTGAAGGAGTCGCACTTTCAGGCCATGCGGCCCGGCACCTTCGTCTTCACGGGCATCGCGCACCGCGTGCTCAAGGAGTGGTGCGAGCGGTACTCGCTCCGGCTGGTGAAGTTGATGGAGCTCGACGACGTGGCCATTCTCAACTCCATTCCCACCGCCGAAGGCGCCATCGCCATCGCGATGCAGGAGACTGACATCACCCTTCACGGCGCGAAGACCGTCGTATTGGGATTCGGGCGCTGCGGCCAGACGCTCGCCCACAAGCTCCACGCCATGGGCGCCATCGTCCACGTGTGCGCGGCCGATCCGCGCGATCTCGCCCGGATTCACGAGCAGTCCCTCATTCCCGTGCCGCTCAAACACATTGAGCACGCCGTGCACGACGCGGACATCGTGTTCAACACCATTCCAGCCATGGTTCTGCCGGCGGCCGTGCTGAAGCGGATGCGGCGGGAAGCGGTGATCATCGACATCGCGTCGAAGCCCGGCGGGACCGACTTCCGCTACGCCGAGCGGCGCGGGATCAAGGCCATCCTCACGCCGAGCTTGCCGGGCCTGGTCGCGCCGAGGACGGCCGGCCGGATCATCGCGGCGTCCATCACGCGCATGCTCGCGGACGACGACGAACCGGAGTTCGAGGAGGAAGAGTTATGGACCTGAGTGGAAAGACCATCGGTTTTGGCGTCACAGGGAGTCACTGCACGTACGAGGAGATCTTTCCGGAGGTCAAGCGGCTGTGCGATCTCGGCGCGCGCGTGCTGCCGGTATTTTCCCATCACGTGATGCACACCGACACGCGGTTCGGCGCGGCGGGCGAGTGGGCCCGAAAGATTGAGGAAGTCACGGGCAACCAGGCCATCACCACGATTCCTGAGGCGGAGCCGCTCGGTCCTTCGAAGGCGCTCGACGCGTTCGTGATTGCGCCATGCACCGCCAGCACGCTGAGCCGATTTGCCCATGCCAACACGGACTCGCCCGTGCTGATGGCCGCCAAGGCCACGCTTCGCAATGGTAGGCCTGTCGTGGTTGCCATCTCCACCAACGATGGGCTAGGCTTGAGCTTGTACAACATCGCCATGCTCATGAACGCAAAGAACGTCTATTTTGTGCCGTTTGGCCAGGATGCGCCGCATGTTAAAATGAATTCGCTTGTTGCGCTCATGCGTTTGATCCCGGAGACGGTCGCCGCCGCGCTCGAAGGGCGCCAATTGCAGCCGGTGCTCATCGAACGCTGGCGCGAAGACAGGCCGTGAGCGCGGATTTTGGGAGAAGGAGTTTGGGGATGGAGAGAAAAGAGCGCTATCACATCGCGATTCTCGGCGCCACGGGCGCCGTGGGCAGGCGGATGTTGTCCACGCTGGAGCGCCGCGGCGTTCCGGCTGGCGAGGTGCGGCTCCTCGCGTCTCCTCGATCGGCGGGAACGCGCGTTCCGTTTCGCGGCCAGGAGCTCGTGGTGGAGGCCGTCCGGCCTGAATCGTTCGACGGCGTGGACATCGCCCTCTTCAGCGCGGGCGCTTCGGCGAGCGAGACCTGGGCACCTGTGGCCGTCGAGCGCGGTGCCGTCGTGATCGACAACTCATCGGCGTTTCGCATGCGCGAAGACGTGCCGCTCGTGGTGCCGGAGGTCAATGCGCACGCGCTTCGGCACCATCGCGGGATCATCGCCAACCCGAACTGTTCCACCATTCAGTTGGTCGTCGTCCTGCACGCGCTGCGCGAGTTTGGCCTTGAACACGTGACCATCTCGACCTACCAGGCCGTGAGTGGCATGGGGCAGCGGGCCATCGACGCGTTGCTCGAGGAAGTCCAGCGGACGGAAGCGGGCGAGCGCGAAGTGACCACGGTGTTTCCCGTGGTCAAGCAGGATCGCCACGTGCCCATGGCGTTCAACGTCATCCCGCAGTGCGACATCTTCCTCGACAACGGCTACACCAAAGAGGAAATGAAGCTCGTCAACGAGTCGCGCAAGATTCTGGAGCTTCCGTCGCTGCGCGTGACGCCGACGGCGGTGCGCGTGCCTGTCCTGTACGGCCACGCGGAATCGGTTGCGGTGCGTTTCCGCCAGCCTGTGCGTGTGGCAGAGGTCCGGGAGCGCCTCGCAAACGCCGAGAATGTCGTGCTTGTGGACGATCCGGCCTCCTGCGCATACCCGCATCCGCGCATGGTCGAAAACCGCGGAGAGACGTTCGTCGGCCGCATTCGCCAGGACCTCGACGATCCTCACACGATTCTGCTGTTCATCGTCGCCGATAACCTGCTGAAGGGCGCGGCGTGGAACGCGGTACAAATCGCCGAGAAGCTGATCGAGATGGCGGGTTGAGCGAAGGAGTCGAGCCGTTGTGAAGATTGTGGTGCAGAAATTCGGCGGCACGTCGGTAGCGACACCGGAGACGAGGCGTGCGGCGTATCGCCATGTCGAGCGCGCCTTGAACGAGGGATATCAGGTCGCCGTGGTGGTCTCGGCGATGGGGCGGCGCGGGGATCCGTATGCGACGGATACGCTCTTGAGCCTGCTCGAGGCGGGCGATGGGGCGGGCCACCCACCGGATCCCCGCGATCGCGACCTCCTGATGAGCTGCGGCGAGATCATCTCCGCGGTGGTGTTTGCACATGAGCTTCGCGCCCGCGGTCACCGCGTGCGGGTGTTCACGGGGGCGCAGGCCGGGATCGTCACCTCGGAGGAATTTGGCAACGCGCGGATCCTCGACGTCCGGACGGAGCGGTTGCGCGCCGCGCTGGAGGCGGGCGAGATCGCCGTCGTGACGGGATTCCAGGGCAGCACCGAATCGGGCGATGTGACCACGCTCGGTCGCGGCGGGAGCGACACCACGGCGACGGCGCTCGGGGTGGCCCTCAGGGCGGAAGTGGTGGACATCTTCACCGACGTCTCCGGCATTATGACCGCGGATCCGCGCATCGTGGAAGACGCGCGCCAGTTGCGCCAGGTGACGTATACTGAGATCTGTAACATGGCGTACCAGGGAGCGAAGGTGATTCATCCGCGGGCCGTCGAGCTGGCGATGCAAGGCAACGTGCCTATCCGGGTCCGGAGCACGCTGTCCGACGATCCCGGCACGCTCGTGACGCAGGCCGCCGCGCATCTGGAGCATGGCCGCGTCATGGATCGGTATGTCACGGGTATCGCGCACACGCCCAATGTGACGCAGATTCGCGTGCGCGGCGAAGGCATCGGCGCCTCGTCCATCTTTCGGCTGATGGCGGAACACCGCATCTCGGTGGACTTTATCTCGGTGACGCCGTCGGAGGTCGCGTTCACCGTGCCGGACGCGTTGGCGGACGCCGCCGTCCACCACCTGTCGCAGCTCGGGTACCGGGTCGAGACGCGGCCGGGTTGCGCCAAGGTTTCGGCCGTCGGCGCGGGGATGATGGGCGTTCCCGGCGTGATGGCGCGCATCGTCGACGCCCTGGCGGAAGCCGGGATCGAGATCCTGCAGTCGGCGGATTCCCACACCACCATCTGGGTGCTCGTCGATGGCAGCCAGATGGAGGACGCCGTTCGCGCCCTTCACCGCGCTTTTCAGCTTTCGGGAACCTGAACAGGGGAGATGCGTATGGATTTTGGGAGTCTCATCACGGCCATGGTCACGCCCTTTGACGCCACTGGAGCGCTGGACGAAGGTCGGCTGAGGCGGTTGGTGGACCACCTGATTGAGACGGGCACGACGGCGGTCGTGGTGTGCGGGACGACGGGCGAATCCCCGACGCTCGGCCACGCGGAGAAGCTGCGCCTGTTCGATGCCACGCTCCGCGCGGTGGACGGGCGAATTCCGGTCATCGCGGGCACCGGCACCAATTCGACCAAGGATTCCATCGAACTCACGTTGGAAGCCGCCCGGCTCGGCGTCCAGGGCGTCATGCTCGTGACTCCGTATTACAACCGGCCTTCGCAGGAAGGGCTGTACATGCACTTCGCGAGCATCGCGGAGTCGACCACGCTGCCGGTCATGCTGTACAACGTCCCTGGACGGACGGGGGTGAATCTGCAGCCCCAGACGGCCCTTCAGCTCGCCGCGATTCCGAATGTCGTGGCGCTCAAGGAGGCGAGCGGCGACTTTTCGCAGATCCTCCGCATCGCGGCCGAGAAGCCCGACGACTTTCTCCTTTACAGCGGGGACGACAAGTTCACGCTGCCGATGCTCGCCATCGGCGCGGCGGGCGTCGTGAGCGTCGCGGCGCACGTGGTGGGCCGGCAGATCCGCACCATGATGGATTTGTTCTGGCAGGGCCAGGTGGATGAAGCGGCGTACTGGAGCGCGAGGTTGTTGCCCATCTTCGAGGCCATGTTTATGGAGGCGAGTCCGGCGCCGGTCAAGGAGGCGCTTTCCATCATCGGCATCGACGTGGGCTCCGTCCGTTCGCCCCTTGTGCCGGCGTCCAAGGCGCTCCGGGAACATCTCTACACGCTTCTGAACGCGCTCGGGGTCGTCGAACCAAGCGCATGAGAGAGAGGAGAGACGGCCTGTTGCCAACGCGCCTCGTCCTGCGCCGCGATCGAAGGCGGCGCCTGGAACAAGGTCATCCCTGGATTTACCGCTCGGAGGTGGAGCGGGTGGACGGCCCGCTCGCTCCGGGCGATCTCGTCGACATTGTGAATCACCAGGGCGTCTTTCTGGCTCGAGGCTACGCGAATCCGGCTTCGCAGATTCTCGCGCGTGTGCTGACGTATCGCCAGAACGAGCGAATTGACGTCGAGTTCTTCGTTCGGCGGTTTCGGCAGGCGGTCGAATATCGGCGCCGCTTCGCTCCGCAAGCGCTCCACTATGGCCGGGCGGTGTACGGAGAAGCGGACTTCGTGCCGGGGCTGGTTGTCGATCGATTCGGCGACGTGCTCGTCGCCCAAGTGCTGACGGCCGGCATGGAACGGCTGTGGCCGCATGCCCTTGAAGCCCTCGTCGAGGTGTACAAGCCTCATGGCATTCTGGCGCGCAACGACGTGCCCGTGCGCGGGCTCGAGGGCTTGCCGCTCTGCGTGGAGACGGCCTACGGCGAGGTCCCGGATGTGGTCGACGTGATCGACAATGGGCTCACGTTTTCCGTGGATCTGCGAGAGGGTCAAAAGACGGGGTATTTTTGGGACCAATCGGAAAATCGTGCTGCCATTCGCCCGTTGATGACGGGATGGACGGCGCGGCGCGCATTGTTCGGCGAGCGCGGCGACGAGGTCGACGGTGCCCGCGTGCTCGATTGCTTCTGCCACACCGGTGCGTTCGCCGTACATGCGCTGCACTACGGCGCGGCGCACGTCACCGCGGTGGATATCTCCGCGGATGCCGTGGAACTTGCCCGTGAAAACGCCCGCCGCAACGGCGTGATCGACCGGGCGGATTTTGTGGTCGCCAACGCGTTCGACTACCTGCGCGAGCAGGACGCGCGCGGCATGCGCTACGACGTGGTGATCCTGGATCCGCCGGCGTTTGCAAAGTCGCGGCAGTCGATCGAAAGCGCCCAGAGAGGCTACAAGGAGATCAATCTGCGCGCCATGCGCATCCTCCGGGAGGGCGGTTTTCTCGTCACGGCGAGCTGTTCCTATCACATGTCGCCCGAGCGGTTCCGCGACACCATCTTGGATGCGGCCGTCGACGCCCACAAAGTGCTGCGCGTGGTGCGCGAGTCTCGGGCGGCGAGCGACCACCCGCAGAACGCTGGCGCGCCGGAACAGCACTACCTGAAGTTTCTCATCTACGAAGTGCACAGCCGGCGATGAGCCGGCTGTGCCGATGGGTTGCGCTCAGAGCCGCGTCGGGTTATAGTGAATCTATGCAATGATTGCATAATGTTGTGCGCGAGCCGAATCAGGCGGTGGGCCGAGTCGTTTGTGATGACCGGTCTGAAACCGCTTGCAGATGAGGTTCCGCGGAGGGAGATGCGTCGCACGGTGGATGTCACCCATGACTTTCATCCGAGCCTGGACAGCGCGTTCACACCGGAGCGCCGGAGCGACGAGCACGATCTCATCGAGGAGACGGCGCGATCGTTTGTGGAGCGCGACGTGTTGCCCCGCATGGACGCGCTCGAAGGGGGCGATATCGACGCTCTGAAAGCGCTTTATCAGAAGGCCGGCGCGCTGGGCCTCATCGGGGTGGACCTGCCCGAGATGTACGGAGGTCTGGCACTCGATCCCTTGTCGTCGCTCCTCGTGGCGGAAACGCTGGGAGAAACGGCGGGATTCGGCGTATCCATCAACATTCATAGCGGGGTTGCCCTTCATCCGATTCTGTACTTCGGAGATGAGGCGCAGCGCGAGGCGTATTTGCCTCAGCTCGCTTCGGGCGAAGTCATCGCGTCGTACGCGTTGACGGAGCCCAATGCGGGTTCGGATGCGCTCCACGGAAAGACGAGCGCGCGGCGAAACGAAGCCCGCGGCGGCTACGTCCTATCCGGGCAGAAGCAGTGGATTTCGAACGCTCGCGTCGCGGGCGTCTACGTCGTGTTTGCTCAGCTGGCCGATCGCGGCATGACCGCGTTTATCGTCGATCGGGATCGACCCGGCGTGTCGGTCGGCAAGGAGGAACACAAGGTCGGGATTCACGCGAGTCCGACGGCTTCGCTCATCCTGGACGACGTGGAGGTGCCGGAGTCCGCCCTGCTTGGCGCGCCGGGGCATGGACACCGGATTGCGCTCTCGGTCCTCAATTTGGCCCGGCACAAGATGGCGCTCTACGCCCTGGGTCAGTCGCGGCGCGCCCTTCGGATTGCCGCAGCTTACGCCAAGGAGCGCCGCCAGTTTGGCGTGCCCATCGCCTCGTTTGGCATGATCCGGGAGAAGCTGGGGTACATGGCGGCGCGCTACTTTGTCGCGCGAAGCGCGGCGTATCGCACGGCTGGAGAGCTTGCTCCGGGGAAAAAGCAGGCGCTCGATCTCGCCCTTCGGTCCGATCTGTCGCCGGAGGACAAGGCCCGCGGCGTCGCGGCCGCATTGTCGTCCTGCATTGCGGCTTGCTCGTTGAACAAGGTGCTCGCCACGGAAGTCCAGGCGTTTGTCATCGACGAGGCGGTTCAGATCCACGGCGGCTACGGGTACATGGAGGACTACGAGATCGCGCGCATGTACCGGGACGCGCGGATCACCCGCATCTTCGAAGGAACCAATGAGATCAACCGGCTGGCGGCGGTACGCGATTTTCTTCACGCTCGCCGCAAGGAAACAAGCGCTTGTTCATCAAGCGCATCGCCGGCCGATGCCCAACCTTCGTCCCTCGCTGCCCGCCTGCCCATCGGTTTACTCCGGTCGGCTGTCGAAACCGGCGAACAAGTGGCTCAGGCTTTGGCGGCAGGGCTCGACGCGGTGGTGGACGCGGCGCTTGCCCGCGAAGGCGACAAGTTGGTCGAACACCAGGCGCTGGTGCGCCGCCTGGCCGATGCCCAGATGTGGCTGTACGCGCTCGAGTCCGCGCTTGTGCGCGTCGCGATAGCCCACGATGCGCAAGGACCAGCGCGCGATCTCGGCGCGGAATTCGCCGCCGTCGCGTGCGCCGATGCGGTGCGCTGCGGATTCCTTCCGCTCGGCGAGGCGGCGAGACACGTGGGCGTGAAGCTCGATATGCCGGCGTATCCCGACGAGATCGTCCAACTGCAGGCGATTGCAGAGTATGTATTGGATACGGTGAGGTGAGAGACCGATGGAAAAACCGGTGATTGGATTTTTGGGGCTCGGGAAGATGGGGCTCCCGATGAGCCTGAATCTGGTGCGCGGCGGCTATGAGGTCTATGGCTATGACGTCGTGCCTCGTTCGCGGGAGTTGTTCGCGAACGAAGGCGGCAGGGCCTGCGATTCCGTGGAGCAGGTGGTTCGCGCGGCGGACGTGCTGTGCGCGAGCCTGCCGGGGCCTGCGGAGGTGACGCAGGTGTTTGGCGAAACCGTGGTGAACGAGGGGCGCCCGGGGCAATTGGTGATCGACTTCAGCACCGTTTCGCCGCAGGTGAATCATCGCGTGGCGGAAGCGCTCGCGAGCCGGGGCATCGGCTACCTGGGGGCGCCGGTATCCGGCGGCGTCGAACGGGCGGTAGACGGATCGCTCACCGTCATGGTGGGGGGTGCGACAGAATCCTTCGAACGCGCGAAACCGCTCCTCGACCTCATCGGCCAGAACGTGTTTCACATCAGCGAGGACGTCGGCGCCGGTTCGGTCGTGAAGCTTGTGAACAATTACTTCATTGGGTACTACACGCTGGCGGTGGCCGAGGCGCTTACGCTCGCCGGCGAGATGGGCATGGACCTGGAGCAGCTGTTCTCCATCTTGAACGTCAGCTACGGACAGAGCCGGATCTACGAGCGCAACTGGAAGCTGTTCATCTCGAAGGACTTCTACGAGCCCGGCTTTACCACGAGGCTTTTGATTAAAGATCTGCACCTTGCCAAGGATATGGCGGCCGCCAGAGGGCTCGAGCTGCCGATGACCGATGTGCTCATCCGCATGTACGAAAGCGCCGCCGAGCGAGGCTACGCCGATCTCGACATGGCCGCGATGTACCGCTACATCCAGGATGTCAAGAACGAACAACGGGCGTGATCGCCTGGGAAGAGGGGAAATTGCATGGAGCGTCTCAAGAACTTTGTGGATGGATCGTGGGTGGACGCGACGAGCGAACATGCCGTGCCGGTGTACAATCCCGCGACTGGCGAGGTGATTGCCGAGGCGCCTCTCTCGTCGCACGCGGATGTCTCGCGGGCGGTCGAAGGCGCGAAGCGCGCGTTTGCGGCCTGGAGCCGAGTGCCGGTCATCAAGCGCGCCCGCGTGCTGTTCGACGTGTTGGCCATGCTCAAGTCGGAGCGGGAGAGCTTGGCCAGGATGATCACGACAGAGCACGGCAAAAGCTTTGCGGACGCGTTGACCGAGGTGGACCGCGGCATCGAGGGCATGGAACATGCGCTCTCCGCGCCGACGCTCATGATGGGCGAATCGCTGGCCGATGTGTCCGAGGGGCTGGAACAGGCGTACTACAGGTATCCCTTGGGCGTGGTCGCGAGCATCACGCCGTTCAACTTCCCAGCCATGATCCCGCTCTGGGTCATGGGGTGGGCGGTCGTCACCGGTAACGCGTTGATTTTGAAGCCGTCGGAGCAGACGCCGATGACCACGCTTCGAATCGTCGAGATGTTTCACCAAGCGGGTCTTCCCGCCGGCGTGCTTCAGGCGGTGAACGGCGGCAAGGAAGCGGTCGACGCGATTCTGGCGCATCCCGACATCCTTGCGGTCAACTTCACCGGCTCCACCAGGACCGCGGCCTACGTGTATGAGACGGCGGCTCGTCACCACAAGCGCGTGCAGGCGTTCGCCGGCGCGAAGAATCACGCCGTCGTGCTGGAGGACGCCGTGCTCGATCCGGCCATCGACGGCATCCTGCGGGCGGCCTTTCACAACGGCGGCCAGCGCTGCATGGCCACGTCGGTCGTCGTGGCGGTGGGCTCTGTCGCGGACGAGGTCGTGGAGCGGCTGGCGGACGGCGCACGCCGCATGAAAATCGGCTCCGGCTTCGAAGAGGGTGTGGACGTCACGCCGCTCATCCGGAAGGAGCATCGCGATCGCGTCCGGGCGTACGTGGACGAGGCGGCCATGTCCGCGCGGCTCGTGGTCGACGGGCGCAAGGCCATCGACGAACATCCCGAAGGATTTTACTTGGGACCGTGCCTCCTGGATCATGTGACGCCCGAGATGCGCGTGTGGCAGGAGGAGTTGTTCGGCCCAGTGCTCTCCGTCGTCCGCGCGCGCGATCTCGACGAGGCCATCGCCATCGCGAACCGCTCCCGCTACGCCAACGGAGCCATCCTGTACACGCAGAGCGGGAAGGCCGCGCAGATCTTTCGGGATCGCATTGACGCGGGCATGGTCGGCATCAACGTCAACGTGCCTCTGCCGGTGGCCTTCTTCCCCTTCGGCGGGCACAAGGACTCGTTCTACGGCGTGACGGGCGAAAACGGCAAGGAACTGGTCCAGTTCTTCACGCGTCGCAAGGTCGTTTCGACGCGCTGGTTTTGATCATCCGGAGTGAGGTGGCTTATGGACAGCGTCTTGTTTCGACAGACGGGGACGGTGGCCTGGCTCGGGCTGAACCGGCCCAAGCAGTTGAACGCGCTCAGCCTCGAGATGATCCGCCTCATTCGACAGTACCTGGACGAGATCGCGCGGAATCCATCCGTTGAGCTCGTGGTGATGTACGGCGAAGGGGATCGCGCGTTCTGCGCGGGCGGGGACATCCGGGCCTTGTACGACGCGAAAGATGAGCCCCATCTGGACACCGCGGTCGCCTTCTTCTCGGAGGAGTACGCGCTCGATGATCGCGTGGTGCGCTATCCCAAGCCGGTGCTCGCCCTGTGGGACGGGATTGTGATGGGAGGCGGCGTCGGCCTCACCTATGGCGCGAGTTGGAAGGTCGCGACGGATCGCACCCGCTTTGCGATGCCGGAGACCGGCATCGGCTTCTTCCCAGACGTCGGGATGTGTCACGCGCTCAGCCGCTTGGAGGGTGGGCTTGGTCCCTACCTGGCGCTCACGGGGGAATCCGTCGACGGTTGGCTGTTGCTTTCAACCGGAATGGCCAACGCCTGGCTTCCAAGCCACGATCGACCGGCCTTTCAGGCGGAACTGGCGGCGCTCGGCGAGAAGGGGGCCAGCGCCGAAGCGTTGCAGCGTTGGCTGGCGGCGCGACTCGTGCCGCCCAAGGTCCAGCCGGAACAGGTCGAACCTGTGCTCCGAAGTGTGAAGGCGTACTTCGACGCACCCACACTTGAGGAGATCCTGGCGCGCCTCCAGGAAGGGGCATCGCGCGATCCGTTTGCCGCCAAGTCGCTCGAGACGCTGCGCCAGCGCTCGCCACTGTCGCTCGCGGTGACCTTTGAGGCGCTTCGCCGCGCGAGAAATGCGACGTACCGCGAGGTGCTTCAGACCGATCTCGGCCTCGCCCTTCAGTTCATCCGCCGCGGCGATTTCGTCGAAGGGGTGCGGGCGCAGCTGGTCGACAAGGATCGGCAGCCAAAGTGGCGTCACGATCGCGTGGAGAGCGTTCCATCGGAAGAGATTCAGGCGTTCTTCGAACCCATTCATCTTGCCATTCCGTTCGCGAATTGAGTCGGGCTGAAGGTTCCTCGAGGGGAGCGTTGGGATATGGAGCCGACACACACCGCCACATGGAATCAGCTCGTGGCGCCGGAGGTCTTCAACATCGCGGGTGCCATCCTGAACCGGGACGAAGGAAAGCGCGCGCTCATATGGCGCTCAGAGGCCGGCGCGAAGCGGACGTGGACCTACGGCGACTTGCGCCGCGAGTCGCTCCGCTTGGCGCAGTCCTTGCACGATCTCGGCCTGCGAAAAGGGGACCGCGTGCTGGTCCTGATGCCGCGCCGGCCGGAGACGTACGCCGTGTATCTGGCGATTCTTTCGCTCGGTGCGGTCGTTCTTCCGGGATCGGAGTTGCTCATGCCGAACGACATCGCCTACCGCGTGCGGCACGCGGAGGCGAAGGGCGTGATCGCCCATTCTGCGCTGGCGGAACGCGCGGAGGCGGCCGTCGCCGGCCTTCCGTTCGTCAAGTTGCGCGTGGTGGTCGAGGGCACGCGCGACGGCTGGCTGGCATACGACGACTTGGTGCGCGGCGCGTCGCAGGAGTGGGATCGCTTTCCCACGCGCCGGGACGATCTCGCCTTTCTGTCCTACACCTCCGGCACGACGGGCTACCCCAAGGGCGTGATGCACGTGCACGGCTGGGCTCACGCCCACTGGCACATTGCCGCGAAGCGTTGGCTGGGCATTGAGCCGGACGACGTCGTCTGGGCCACGGCCGGGCCGGGCTGGGCCAAGTGGATTTGGAGTCCGTTTGTCGCCACGCTCATGTCCGGCGCCACGGGATTTCATTACGGCGGCCGCTTCGATCCGGAGACGTTCCTCCAGCTGATCGACGATGAACAGATCCACGTGCTGTGCGCGACGCCGACCGAATACCGAATGATGGCCAAGGTGGATGGGCTCGAGCGGTTTCGACTTTCGTCGCTGCGCCAGGCGGTGAGCGCTGGCGAGCCCCTCAACCGCGAGGTGATCGACACGTTCCGGCGCCATTTCGGAATCACCGTGCGCGACGGCTATGGGCAGACGGAAAACACGCTGCTTGTGGCGACCTGCGTCGACACGGAAATGCGCGCGGGATCCATGGGATTGCCGACGGTCGAAGGCGCGGTCGAGATCGTGGATGAGGAGGGCAGGCCGCTTCCTCCGGGACAGGTCGGGGACATCGCGGTGCGGCGCGGCTTTCCCGCGCTCTTCCAGGGTTACTACAAGGATGCCGAGCGGACCGAGGCTCAGTTCCGCGGCGATTGGTATATCACGGGCGATCGCGCCGAGAAGGATGAAGACGGGTACCTGTGGTTCAGTGGCCGGGCGGACGACATCATCATCAGCGCCGGATACACGATTGGGCCGTTCGAGGTGGAGGATGCGCTCGTCAAACACCCCTTGGTGCGCGAGTGCGCCGCCGTCTCGAGCCCCGACGAGGTGCGGGGGGCCATTGTTAAGGCGTTTGTGGTGCTGAAGGACCCCGCGCTGCATCGAGAATTGGAATCGGACGGAGAGCGCCGCGAGGCACTGATTCGGGAACTGCAGGAACACGTGAAGCAGATCACCGCGCCCTACAAGTATCCGCGCGCCATCGAATTTGTGGAGGATTTGCCGAAAACGACGTCGGGCAAGATTCGTCGGGTCGAGTTGCGCGAGCGGGAATGGAAGCGGCACCGCAAGCTGAATGAGGGACAGGGAGGATGACGCCATGTACGAGGCCGTGATCGTCGACGCCATTCGCACGCCCATCGGGCGGAGAAACGGCTCGCTGAAGGACGTGCATCCCGTCGATTTGCTGGGTCACGTGCTGCGGAGCATCGTTGAGAGGAACCAGTTGCCGCCCGAGGCCGTGGACGACGTGATCGCCGGGTGTCTCACGCAAATCGGGGACCAGGCCGTGAACATCGCGCGCAACGCGTGGCTCGCGGCCGGGTTGCCGGAGTCGGTGCCGGGGTGCACCATCGACCGACAATGCGGGTCCAGCCTGCAGGCGCTCCACTTCGCGGCGCAGGGCGTGATGAGCGGGGCGTACGAGGTGGCCATCGCCTGCGGCGTGGAGGCCATGTCGCGCGTGCCCATGATGAGTTCCATCGGCGTGCATGGCACGCCGATGACCGAGTCGCTGGAAGCGCGTTATCACATGCGTCAGTACAACCGATCGTTCTTCGATCAGGCGCTCGGCGCCGAGCTGTTGGCGAAGGAATGGGGCTTTTCGCGGGAGGATCTCGACCGGTTCGGCCTGCGCAGCCATCAGCTGGCGGCCGAAGCGCGGCGGCAAGGGAAGTTTCGGCGCGAGATCGCGCCTGTACCGCTTTCGCTCGCCGGACTGCCGGGATCGTTCGAAGAAGACGAAGGCATTCGCACGGATACGTCGCTCGAAAAGATGATGTCGCTCAAGCCGGCGTTTCCCGATCTCGAGCTCATCACGGCAGGCAACGCGAGCCAGATCTCGGACGGCGCCAGCGCTGCACTTGTCATGCGCCGGGAGACGGCGGAGAAGTTCGGGTTGCGGCCGCGCGCCCGGTTCGTGGCCTTCAGCGTGGTGGGCGTGAACCCGGTGACCATGCTGACCGGTCCCATTCCGGCCACCCAAAAGGTGTTGCAAAACGCGAAGTTAAAGGTCGAAGATATCGATTTGTTTGAGGTCAACGAGGCGTTCGCGCCGGTGGTGCTCGGCTGGCAGAAGGAGATCGGCGCACCGTGGGATCGCGTGAACGTGCACGGTGGCGCCATCGCGCTGGGACACCCGCTCGGCGCGACGGGCACGCGGATTGCGGCGACGTTGTTGAACGCGCTCGAGGATCGCGGCGGTCGCTATGGGCTCATCGCCATCTGCGAAGGCGCGGGCATGGCGAACGCGACCGTGATCGAACGCATCGGCTGACAAGGAGGACACGCGATGAGGCTTGAGGGAGCCACGTTCATTGTGACAGGGGGAGGTTCTGGCCTCGGCGAGGCGACGGCTCGTGGCTTCGCCGAAGCCGGCGCACACGTGGTCATCTTCGACATTCACGAGGAACGAGGCGGTCGCGTCGCAGAGGAAATCGGGGGGGCGTTTGTGCGCGTCGACGTGACCGATGAAGCCGCGGTGCGCGACGCCGTGGAACAAGCGGCGAAAACAGGGGTCTTGCGGGGCGCCGTGAACTGCGCCGGGATCGCGACGGCGGAGAAGATCTTGTCGAAGCGGGGCGTGCATTCGCTCGAGAGTTTCGCGCGCGTGATTCAGATCAATCTCATCGGCACGTTCAACGTCATGCGGCTCGTGGCCGCGCGGGTTGCCGAAGCGCCTCCGCTGGACGATGGGGAGAGAGGGGTCATCATCAACACCGCGTCGATCGCGGCATACGAGGGACAAATCGGACAAGCGGCTTACGCCGCCTCCAAGGGCGGCATCGTGGGACTCACGCTTCCCGCGGCGCGAGAACTGTCGGCCTACGGCATTCGCGTCGTGGCCATCGCGCCCGGCATCTTTGAAACGCCGCTTCTGATGGGCCTGCCGGAGGCTGCACGCCAGTCCCTCGGACAACAGGTACCCTTTCCGCAGCGACTCGGCCGCCCCCGCGAGTACGCCCTCTTGGCGCGGCACATTGTGGAAAACGTGATGTTGAACGGGGAAGTCATCCGTCTCGATGGCGCGCTGCGCATGCAGCCCAAGTGAATCCGCGAATGAAAGCGAGGCGCGGGGGCTCCCGCGCCTCGCTCTCCCTTTATCGACCGCGCCTTACGGGTTCGTGGTGTCCCAGGTGCGTGCTTCGCACCTGGCGCAGGGTTTGAATTCGCCTCATCGCCATCTCGTCCGCGGCCCGATGCGTCGGAATGCCGCGTTCGGCGGAGAGCTTGTACAAGTCGAGCATGATGTCGTAAATGCGCTCCACCTTGGACCTCGCCCGATCCGGGTGGTATCCTTCCAGCTCGTCCGCGACGTTGATCAATCCGCCCGCGTTGATGACGTAATCCGGCGCGTACAGGATGCCGCGCTCATGAAGCATGTCCCCGTGCCGCTCCTCGGCCAGTTGGTTGTTCGCCGAGCCGGCGACGATTTGCGCCCTGAGCCTGGGAATGGTCTCGTCGTTCAACACGGCGCCCAACGCGCACGGAGCCAAAATGTCGCACTCGGCGCTCAGAATGTCCTGCGGGGAGAGCGCCTGCACGCCGAACTCACGGACCGCTCGTTCCACCTGAGTCGGGTTGACGTCGGCCACGAGGAGATTGGCGCCCGCGCCTCGCAGCAAGCGAGCCAGCTCGTACCCGACGCTGCCGAGCCCTTGAATGGCGACGCGGCGCCCGGCGAGATCGTCCGTGCCGTACAGATGCTTGGCGCTGGCCTGAATCCCCCGAAATACGCCGAGGGCGGTCATGCCGCTGGGGTTGCCGCTCGATCCGTAGCTTGGCGAAATGCCGCACACATAAGGCGTCTCAAGGTGAATGAGATCCATGTCCTGAACGGTCGTGCCCACGTCTTCAGCGGTGATGTAGCGGCCGCCCAAGCTGTGGATGTAGCGCCCGAGGGCCCGAAACAGGGCCTCACTCTTGTCCTTGCGCGGGTCGCCCATGATCACCGTCTTGCCACCGCCGAGATTGAGCCCGGCGGCTGCCGCCTTGTACGTCATGCCACGCGCCAAGCGGAGCGCGTCGACGACCGCGTCCTCCTCGGACGCGTACGTCCACATCCTGCATCCGCCGAGCGCAGGGCCGAGCGTGGTGTCGTGGATGGCGATCACGGCGCGCAAGCCGGACGCCTCATCGTAACAAAACACCACCTGCTCGTAGTCGTATTGGGCCATGCGGGTAAACAGTTCCATGTGCAATGAGACCTCCCCATTGAGTATACCGCTCCGGCGGTCTCACCAGAACGATAGGGCGGCGCTCGCACAAGTGCAAGCGCTTTCAATCAACCTTAATTGTAGCATGATTTCTGATTCGAGACTACATCTTTTTTGTTGGATCGGCGGGCGTATCCGATGGAAGGAAGAGCGCGGCGGAACCTTGGCGCAATCCATGGTTGTGTCAGGATCGGAACGGGAGTATAATATCACCGATAGTGACATGTGCGGCTTATTCGCCTCAGGGATCGAATCCGCGAAGGCGAAGACAACGAATGGCGTGAAAGCGGATGGGAACGGGTCGGTTGGTCCGCTTGAGCGCGTTCGATGCACAGAAAGACACGGCCTTGGTGTGCGCGGGCTTTTTTTGCATGTCGTGGGAAAGTGCGAAAGAGACCGGGACGGGCGGGTCGTGATCGTGTCGCTGAATTCCATATGAATGGTAACGGAGGTGCAAAATGCCAAGGTCGAGATCGAGGCTTTCCATCATCCCGCTCGGCGGAGTCGGGGAGATCGGAAAGAATATGACCCTGTATTGGTACGGGCAGGACATGATCGTGGTCGATGCGGGGCTGAAGTTTCCCGACGAAGACATGCTCGGCATCGACATCGTCATCCCGGATATCACGTTTTTGGTCGAGAATCGCGAGAAAATTCGCGGTATCTTTTTGACGCACGGACACGAAGATCACATCGGTGGGCTCCCATACGTTCTTCGAGAGATCAACGTGCCCGTGTACGGCACGCGGCTGACCCTCGGACTTGTGGAGAACAAGTTGCGCGAGGCGGGCGTACACGATGTGAAGCTCGTCGTGATGGACGGCAAGTCGCGCGTGCAGGCTGGTCAATTTGCGGTGTCGCCGTTCTACGTGAATCACAGCATTCCGGACACCGTCGGGTTCGCCATCGAGACCCCGGAAGGCATTGTCATTCACACGGGCGACTACAAGTTCGATCAGACCCCCATCGACGGTCGGCATGCAGACATTCACAAGCTGGCGCAGTGGGGTGCGCGAGGCGTTTTGGCGCTCGTCGGCGACAGCACCAATGCGGAGCGTCCCGGCTACACGCCGTCGGAGATGACGGTCGGCGTCAAGATCGACGAGATCATCGGCCAAGCGCCCGGGCGGGTGATTTTGTCCACCTTTGCGTCCAATATTCACAGGTTGCAACTCATGATTCGGGCGGCGGAGCGGCATGGGCGCAAGGTCGCCATCGTCGGGCGGAGCATGGTGAACAATGTGCAGACGTCGCTGCAGTTGGGGTACCTGGAGGCGCAGCCCGACACGCTGATCGACCCAGACGAGGTCAACAAGCTTCCCCCCGAGAAGGTCGTGGTGTTATCTACGGGCAGTCAAGGCGAGCCCATGTCAGCGCTCACGCGCATGGCGAGGGCCGCGCACAGGAAGATCGAAATTGTCCCTGGCGACACGGTGGTATTGGCGAGTTCGCCGATTCCCGGCAACGAAAAGTTTGTCGCCAGGACCATCGATCAGCTGTTCCGAGCAGGGGCTCATGTCATTTACCGCGGTGTACACGCCTCAGGACACGGGAGCCAGGAAGAGCTCAAATGGATGTTGCAGCTCGTCCGGCCGAAATACTTCCTCCCGGTTCACGGCGAATTTCGCATGCAGCGCATTCACGCCGATCTCGCCATTCAGCTCGGCATCCAGCCAGATCACATCTTCATCACGGAAATCGGGGATGTCGTCGAGTTTGAGGATGGGCGCGCGCGCCTCGGCGGGAAGGTGCCCGCCGGTTCGGTGATGATCGACGGCCTCGGTGTGGGCGATGTCGGCAACATCGTGTTGCGAGACCGGAAGCTTTTGTCTCAGGATGGCATTTTGGTGGTGGTCGTCACGCTGTCCAAGACGACCGGACACATCTTGTCTGGGCCCGATATCATCTCGCGCGGGTTTGTCTACGTGCGCGAGTCGGAGGCCTTGCTCGACGAGGCGAATCGCCTCGTGGAGAGCACGCTCAGCAAGCTGGTCTCCGACAACGTGAGCGAGTGGTCTTCCCTTAAGACAGCGGTGCGGGATACGCTGGGCCGTTACTTGTACGAACAGACGCGCCGCCGCCCGATGATCCTGCCTATCATCATGGAGGCGTGATCGTCCGGGAGTTTGGCATGCGAGCACGGGGCTATCTCCATGACCCGCTCCTTAGGCGGGGACAGAGATAGCCCCGTTTTTGCTTTGCTCGCGGCGCCCGGATGGACGCCGCCCGCCTGCGACAGCGCTCTGCGTATGGACTGGCCGGCCTTTGCCGATACTTTGGACGGCGGGAGGCGGATGCCAATATGGACGCAAAGTCAGCATACGATGCCGTGATGAAAGGCGGGGCCGCGGGCTCGGCGGATGGCCAAGAGGCGAAGGACGCCCAGGCGTCCATCGAATCCCTCGGCGTGAGCGAACCGGCGGCGGTCGTCACGAGCGACATCTATTGTTTGACCGTGATCGGCCAGATCGAGGGACACATGGTGCTGCCGCCTCAGAACAAGACCACCAAGTACGAACACGTCATTCCGCAGCTCGTGGCGGTCGAAGAAAGCGACAAGATCGACGGACTGCTCATCATTCTGAACACGGTCGGCGGCGACGTCGAAGCTGGCCTGGCCATCGCGGAACTCGTGGCATCGATGTCGAAACCGACGGTGTCCATCGTGCTCGGCGGAGGCCACTCCATCGGTGTGCCCATCGCTGTGGCGGCGGATTACACGTTCATTGCGGAGTCAGCCAGCATGACCATCCATCCCATTCGCTTGAACGGCCTTGTCATCGGCGTGCAACAGTCGTTTGAGTATCTCGAGAAGATGCAGGATCGCGTGATCCGTTTCGTCGTCGAACACTCTCGGATCTCGGAAGACATGTTTCGGCATCTGATGCTGAACACAGGCGAGATGGCGAAAGACATCGGGACCACGGTGGTCGGCCGAGACGCCGTCAAGTACGGCCTGTGCGATGAAGTGGGCGGCCTGGGTCAGGCGATGCGGAAATTGAAAGATTTGATTCGCGAACGCAAGGATTCGAGGCAAGGCGTAGGGATCGCGCCCGTAACGCAGAGTGGGGTGATCCAGTGATGCTTTGGACGCCGTTGGCCGAACACGAGATTTACAATGGTTGGTGGGGGCCGGGCCCTCGGTTCGAGGAGTGGAAGGACGGGCATCGCACACTGATTGTGGCGAGGGACGAATACGGGACGCCGAGGGTGGTGCGGCTGATCAGCCCGGTTGTGAGCGACTACCTGAGGCCGGAGTGGCAACCGGGCGCGGCGCTTCGCTAAGCGGCGGCAGGAGTTTCAACAGAAGGGTCGAATCATCAGTCTAACGAAGGGACTGGTGAGGCTTGGCTCGCAAACAACAGCAGAAGAACGTGCTCAAATACGAAGTCACCGGTCTGGCCATGCTCACGGCATGTGCGCTGGCTCTGGGGCGTCTCGGCCTCGTGGGCCAGTTTTTGGCGGTTGTGAGCATCTATCTCGCCGGGAGTTGGTATTTCCTCATACCGATTCTCGTCGGGTATGCGGCGGTCTACATGATGGTGCGCAGAAGCCGCTTCGTGTGGGACGGCCGCCATCTGGGGCTTCTGATCCTCCTTTTGTGCATGCTGGCGCTCATTGAGATGAACTTCTACTCGAATCTCGCGGATCAAGGCCTTCAATCGTACTTCTGGTCGAGCGAGTGGAATGCTCTGCAGGCGCTGCGCAACTACGTCTTTCACCCGACGTCGGGGGCGCCCCCGAGCGCGGGCGGCGGCCTTATCGGCTTTTTGATCTTTCAACTTTTGCATCTCTTGTTTAATTCGCCCCAGACGTATGAGTTGGGGCCGCGCCTCGTCATTGTCGCAGGTGGCTTGATTGGAATCGCGCTGGTCTTCCAGGTGTCGCTCGTGAGCGTCGTGCGCCGCGGATCCCGTTACACGGAGCAGGCGCTCGATCGGATGTGGTCGAACCTCCGCCGGCAGGCCGGACAGGTGTTCCGGCGGGAGAGAGATCCTGAACCCGAGGTGGTGGAGGACGCACCGCGGGCCACGCGGCCTTCGGTCGTGATCGACGGTGATGTGTTGGAAGAGGCGGAGTCCGCAGAGTCGTCCGTGGAGGCGGAGCCGATTATTCACGATTTTGCGGCGCGGGCGAGTCGTTCCGAACCCCAGAATGACGTTCCCCCGTGGGATGATCCGACGGAACCCGTCGTGGAACCGGACGCGAAGGGGCTCGTCGTCCGCTTTCCTTCAAAAGGCGAGCGGAAAAAAGCTGCCCCTGTCCGCGAGGATGAGCGAAGCGCGGCGGTGGTACCCGAGTACGAAGTGGGACCGATGGTTCACGACGAGTCGTACCAGCTTCCTCCGCTGACGCTGTTTGACCCGCCGTCCGGCAAGCACGCGCCTGTGGCGGCTGCGAACGTGCAGGAAAACGCGCAGAAGCTGCAATCGACCCTGCAGTCGTTCAACGTGCAGGCGCGAGTCGTGGAGATTCACCGCGGACCTACGGTCACGCGCTATGAAATCCAGCCTGCGGCCGGCGTCAAGGTGGCGCGCGTCTTGTCTCTGCAGGATGACATCGCGCTTGCCCTGGCCGCCAGGGACATCCGGATTGAGGCGCCAGTGCCGGGAAAGTCGGTGATCGGCATCGAGATTCCGAACGACGAGATTGCCGTCGTGACGCTGCGCGAAGTGCTCGAGTCGCCCGAGTTTCAATCCTCCCCGGCGAAGCTGGCGCTTGCGCTCGGCCGAGATATCACCGGTGCGCCCATCGTCGGGGATCTGCAAAAGATGCCCCACCTGTTGGTGGCGGGCGCCACGGGTTCGGGCAAGAGCGTATGCATCAACGGGATGATCGCGTCCATCCTGGTGCGGGCGAAGCCTCATGAGGTCAAACTGATGATGATCGATCCCAAGATGGTCGAGCTCAGCATCTACAACGGCATTCCTCACTTGTTGACGCCCGTCGTGACGGACGCCCGGCTTGCGGCGGGCGCCTTGAAGAAGATTGTGCAGGAGATGGAGAACCGCTATCGTCTGATGGCGGAGCGAGGAGCGCGGGACGTCGACCGATTCAACGAGATCATGCGCGAAGAGGGGCTCGAGCCGCTGCCGTACATCGTCGTGATCGTCGACGAGCTTGCGGATCTGATGATGGTGGCGCCGCACGACGTGGAGGACGCCATCTGCCGATTGGCTCAGATGGCTCGCGCAGCGGGCATTCATCTCATCGTGGCCACGCAGCGGCCGTCGGTGGACGTCATCACGGGACTGATCAAGGCCAACATTCCGAGCCGCATCGCCTTTGCGGTCTCGTCGATGGCGGACTCCCGCACCATTCTCGACATGGGAGGCGCCGAGAAGCTGCTCGGCCGGGGAGACATGCTCTACTACCCGGTGGGCGCGGCCAAGCCCACCCGTGTGCAGGGGGCGTACGTGTCGGAGCGCGAGATCGAACGCTTGGTGGAGTACGTCAAGACGCAGCAACATGCGGTCTACACCATGGATTTGAGCACCGCCATCGAGGACGAGCCTGAGGATGAGGACGGGCCGGAGCTCGACAGCCTGTTCATGGACGCGGTCGATCTCGTCGTCGACATGGGCCAGGCGTCCGTGTCCCTGTTGCAGCGGAGGTTTCGCATCGGGTACTCGCGCGCCGCGCGAATCATCGATCAAATGGAGCAGAGCGGAATTGTGGGCCCCTACGAGGGCAGCAAGCCGCGAGAGGTTCTCATCACGAAAGATCAATGGCTGCAGGCCAAAGCGTCGTTCGTGCGACAACACCAGGCCGAATGAAGCATAGATGTGCACGCCACTCCGTATACATGTCCTAGTTCAACGCAAGGAGAGGACGACGGGTGGCACGCCAGAAATCGTCGATGGCTCTCATGGCTGTAGCCTTTCTCGCGGTTTGTGGGTACATGGGTTTGCAACACGCGCTTTCGCAGAAGGAACTTGCCCGCGTGAGCGCCGGCGCGGGGCAGCGGGCGGTCGCGTCCGTGGCCGATGCTGCGTTATCCAATGCCGCGATCGACACGATAGCGGCGAGCCTGGCCGACGTCCCGGGCCTGTACGATCTCGCTGTCTTGCCCGATGGCCGCGGAGACGGCCAGTATGTGGTTTCGGCCATGGTGGAGGTCGAGGCGGGGACGGGCGGCGTGCCCAGTCCGACCGCTGCTTTTCGCGACATGCGCGCCGACACCGATGCCTATCTGGGCGATTTGTACATGTTGAACGAGCCCATTGCGGAGGCGGAGGTTACGTTCACGGAGGGCGGAAATATCGTGGGGACCGCAGGCCTCGGGAAGGAAGCTTACGAGCATTTGGCCGCTCGGGCGGCGGGTGAGGACCTGGCGGACGCTATGCAGAGTTCGCCTCAAGACGACAGCGGAGTGGAGGACGCCTGCTGGATTGAACTGAAACCCTTGGCGAACTGAGGATGGCCGAGATGCGGAACGACAAAAGGGACGCCTATGGGCGTCCCTTTTGTCGGCTTGCGCCGTCGATAAACCGCTGCGTGACGGAGATCTGCTCTCGACGAAACGAACGCATCAGCGCACGAACCACGGGCTCGTGGCCGGTTCTGAGCAGCGCATCCACGATGGTCTGCAGCGTGAAGTTCTCGTCGAGCGATTCGCGCACGTGCGGGTGGTCGTCCAAATGGTCGAGCCAGCTCTCGTCGTAGTACTTCCCGCGCTGTTCGCGGTATGCCTCTTCGTATAGATCGTAAATATCAAACGGCGCGTCGATCTGCTCCAAGTAAAAGTCGAGCTGATACAACGCCTTCGCAACGGACACGTGGTCTCCGTTCAGATCCCCCACGGCTCCATCATCCTTTCGTATACCCTTATCATGTAAGAGAGAAGCCTGAAAGGCAAGAGTGGAGATCGCACTTGAGTGAGACAACCCCAGATGGAAGGTTTACAATAGGATGAAGCCAAGTCTGCGGGAGTTCGTACAAAGGAGTTGGGTGCCAATCGTGAAAAGACAGTGGGGGATCGCCATGGCGACTTGCGCCGCCGCGGCCGGTGTCGCGGGCTGTGGCGCTCCTGATCTCGCGGCCTTGCGCCCGACAGTCGACAAGCCTGCGGTGCTTGTGGAAATCCTGGGTTCTCCTCCGTTTGCACCGTCCGCTTCCGAATTGGCAACCGCGGGCGCCACTTCGGTCGACGTGATGCACGTTCCGACGAGCGCGTGGCGTTCGAAGGCGGAAGCGGTGCTGTCCAAGGGCCACCTGACAGGCGTGATGTTGGTCTGCGACGACGCAAGCGCCGTCGCTTCGGGCGTCGATGAACTCGCGTCGGCGAATCCTTCGGTGCGATTCGCCGTGGTCAGCGACGATCCCGCCCCTCTGTCGACCTCGGACAACGTGGCGGAAATCGCTCAGGATCCCGTCGGCATCGCGTACAGCATCGGCGCGCTGTGCGGCGAATGGATGACGGCGGTGACGTCTGCTTCGACAAACGCGTCGGTGTACGGCGGCGCGCCGACGCTCGTGTACGTTCCACGTGGTGCGAACGCCACTGAACAAAAGGCTTTCTTTGCGGGTCTGTATCAGGCGAACGCCGAGGTTCGAGTGATGGCGTTGCCGGAGGCCGGATCGCAGAATCTGGCGAGCTACGGGTATGCGGTGGAGCTTGGGGCCATCGGAGGGAGCGCGCCGCCTGCGGAGATGCAGATGTTGCGCGGCGTGGCGCCGAACTGGGTTTGTTTCGGGTCGGCCGGCGCGTCCGGGTGTGCGATTGCGCCGGGCCATCTCGCTCAAAGCGAAGTGCTGCGGGCGTTCCGTTGGCTGGTCTCTTCGAGCTCGTGGCAGCCCGGAGAACACCTTGTGCTCGATCTGTCGTCCATCGCCCTGGACGACAAGCAGGTGCCGGCTTCCGTGCTGACGGCGTGGGCAGGGCTTCAGGTGCGAGCGGAGGCACAATCGCAACAGGCGAATGCCCTCTTCGCGGCGTTGCCTGACACCGTGCGGTCGTACCTCGAGAACACGTTTCATCTGTCCTAGGATGTGGAGAAAGGTTGAGACGGCGTGGCCGAATACTATTTCCAGTATCATATACGCCGGGATCGCCCCGGTTTGTTGGGAGACATCGCCTCGTTGCTTGGCATGCTCGGGGTCAACATCGTACAATTATCAGGAGTGTCGGAGTATGGAAGGGGATTCCTGATCGACGTGGATCGCCCGGATATCCTCGACGTCCTGAGGACGATGTTGGAGTCCATGGAGGACATCGAGGTGACGGCGCTGAGAGAGCCGACGTTGCGGGATCGATTGGCGCTTCGCCATGGGCGATTTATCGAACGAAGCGACACAGAGAAACGCACGTACCGGTTTGTTCGCGACGAACTGGGTGTCTTGGTCGACTTTTTGGGCGAGATCCTGAAGCGGCCGGGGCGGCAGGTCATCGGGGTGCGAGGACAGCCGCGTGTCGGCAAGACGGAGGCGGTGGTGGCGGCGAGCGTGTACGCAAACAAGCGGTGGCTGTTTGTCTCCTCCACCCTTCTGAAACAGACCATCATGCGCGAACTGCCTTCCGCCACGTTTCGAGCCGAGCCGTTCGTCTACATCATCGATGGAGCCGTCTCGGTGATGCGGGGCGGCGAAGAGCACATGCGATGCGTGGATGAGATCCTGCGCATGAAAGCGCCGGTCGTGATCGAGCATCCGGACATTTTCGTGCGGCGAACCCGTTACACATGGGACTTGTTCGACATGCTGATCGAATTGCGCCGAGATCCGCAGGAAGAAATTCGCTATGATATGTTCGAAGACGAAGCGACCGCGTGGGCTCAGGAATAGATACGTCACTGGACAAGGGAGGGCGACGCGTGCACGAGCAGTTGGGCCAAATTCTGCGCGCCAGGCGCGAATCGCTCGGACTCACCGTCGAAGATATTGAAGAGCGGACGAAAATCCGCAAGCGCTACATCGAGGCGCTGGAGGCGGGACAGTGGGACGTGCTTCCCGGCCGCGTGTATGCGCGTGGCTTTGTGCGGAGTTATGCCGAGGTTTTGGGTCTCGATGGAAGTGAGCTCTTGGAAAAGTACGTGGACGGCGGCGAGGACGTGGGATCGCCGCAGGGAGCGCGAAGCGAGCAATCGCCTTTGACCTCGGACAGCCGGATCTCGGATCGCAAACCGGCGGCCAGGATGGTGGAGCCGAGGTCTCTCAACGAGATGGAGCGAACCAGATCCCGGGCTTCGGAACGCTCTGGATCTGCGCGGCGGGAAGTGTACGACCGGCCCGTTCGCTCGGTCGGATCCTGGGTGGGACAAGGGCTTCTCATCGTCGGCGCTCTGGTGGTGGTTGGCGGGTTGTACGTCCTGCTTCATCATCACGCGCACGGGGCGCACGAGACGAACACCACCACGTCGAGTCCGCCAAAGACGCACGCAACCCAGCCTTCCGGCCAGCGGGTGACGACGTCGAAGCCGCCATCAAAGCCAGCCAGCCAGGCGCAATCGGTGGCGGTGGTGGCCCTGCCGTATGCCAATGGCATGTATACGTACAAGGTGCTTCACGCTGCAAACCTCCGCGTGGTGGTGTCGGTGAATTCAGGTGAGCTGTGGTTCAGCGCGACCGCGGACGGGCAGGCTGTGGCGCCGAACGTCATCCTCAATCAAGGCCAGTCGAAGACGTTTTCGGCGCAAAACAGCGTGACGTTCCATCTGGGTCACGTCCAGGGCGTGTCCATCACGGTCGATGGACAGCCTGTGCAGTTGCCGAATATCACGTGGGCGCCCGTCGTCGTGATCGAACGAGGGTGACGAGGAAGAAGGTTCAGCGTAGACTGGTGGTAGAGGAGCGGGAGTATGGCCAAAGAGGCGTCGTTCGACATTGTTTCGAAGGTGGACCTGCAGGAGGTGTCCAACGCGGTTCAGCAGGCTCGCCGGGAGATCGAGACGAGGTTTGACTTCAAGGGATCGAAGAGCGAGATTCGCCTGGAAGGCGAGAAGCTGACGTTGATTTCGGACGACGAGTACAAGCTCGAACAGCTCATGGATGTCTTGAAGACCAAGCTTGTCAAGCGGAACGTATCGCTCAAGGCGCTGCGGCCTGGCAAGGTGGAACCTGCGGCGGGGGGCACGGTGCGGCAGGTGGTGGAACTTGTGAACGGCCTCGACGCGGACCACGCCAAGCAGATCACCAAACTCATTAAGGACTCCAAGATCAAGGTGCAGGCGCAGATTCAGGGGGATCAAATCCGCGTCTCCGGCAAGAGCCGCGACGACCTGCAGGCCGTGATTCAGATGCTGCGGAACGCGGACTTGGACGTTCCGCTGCAATTTACGAACTACCGTTCGTGACTGGCGACCAGTGTGCGAATCGGATAAGAGGGGCGTGGGCCGTTGAATCTGGCGAATCGGATTACGCTGGCCAGAATTCTGCTGGTGCCTGTCGTCTGCGTGATCTTGTTGGTGCCATTTCACGTCGGTTCTGTGACGTTCCACGGACAGACCACGACGTTGAACGAGGTTCTGGCTGCGCTCGTCTTTATCGCGGCGGCAGCCACGGACGCGCTCGACGGCCGGATCGCGCGGAAAAGAAAGATGATCACCAACTTCGGCAAATTTCTCGATCCGCTCGCGGATAAGCTGTTGGTCTCGGCGGTGCTGATCATTCTGGTGCAGATGCAGCGGATGCCGGCCTGGGTCGCCATTGTGATCGTGAGCCGCGAGTTCGCGGTGACAGGGCTTCGCCTGATTGCGGCTGGCGACGGCGTCGTGGTGGCGGCGAGCCAGTGGGGCAAGTGGAAGACGACCGCGCAGATGGTCGGCATTGTTCTCTTGATGCTGAATAATTTCCCTTTTTCGGTGATCAATGTGCCGATCGCGCAGGTCATGATCTATGTGATGGTCGTCATGACCGTCGTGTCGGCGATCGACTACTTTCTGAAAAACCGAGAGATGATCTTGTCGCGCGCCTCTTGACGCGCTTGTCAGGATGGGGATGGTGGCGTTGGCCGTGGCAGAGACGTGCCGGGCTGAGTTGATTGCGGTGGGCACAGAAATCGTGATAGGGCAGATCCACAACGGGCATGCGCGGGAGATTTCGCAGGAACTTGCGAAGCACGGAATGTACGTGTACTATCACAGTGCGGTGGGAGACAACGAGGCGCGGATTATCGAGACGTTCTCCATAGCGGCTCGGCGGTCGAACGTCGTGATCGCCACGGGAGGACTGGGCCCGACGCAGGATGACTTGACGAAGGAAGCGCTGGCGAAGTTTCTGGGCAGGCGGCTGTTGCTTTCCCAGGAAGCGCTCGCGGAAGTCGAGGCCTATTTCAAACGAAGAGGCAGGCCCATGCCGGAGCAGAATCGGAAGCAGGCCCTCGTCATTGAAGGCGGAGAATGGCTTCCGAATCCAAACGGGACCGCACCGGGACAGTATGTGTTCGACAACGGCGTGCACTACTTTCTTCTTCCGGGTCCGCCCCTCGAAATGCGTCCTATGCTGCAAAATTACGTGATTCCTCGCCTGGTTGACCACTTTGGCGGCACACGCAAGTTGGTTTCCCGGATTCTCCATTTCTGCGGCATCGGCGAGTCGGATGTGGATGCGAGCATCGCCGATCTGACATGCAAGGACAACCCGACCGTGGCTCCGTACGCCGGCGAGGGCGAGATGGTTCTTCGGATCACGGCGTCTGGCCCGACGGAAGAGGCGTGTCTGGAGCTCATTCGCCCGGTGGAAGACGAGTTGCGCAGGCGATTCGGGCCGTACATCTACGGCGTGGACGACGATTCGCTGGCGTCGGTCGTATTGAGGCGGCTCGCCGAGCGTGGATCGACGTTGGCTGTCGCGGAAAGCTGCACCGGAGGCATGCTGGCCGAGATGATCACGGATGTGCCGGGCAGTTCGGCCGCATTTCTCGGCGGCGTGATCGCGTACGACAACCGGGTGAAGGAGTCGATGGTCGGCGTGCGGCCCGAGACCTTGGCGCGGTACGGAGCCGTGTCGGAACAGACGGCGCGAGAACTCGCGGAAGGCGTGCGAGCGAGGCTTGGCGCGACGTACGGCATCGGGGTGACGGGTATCGCGGGACCTGGAGGCGGTACGCCGGAAAAGCCGGTGGGCCTCGTGTACGTGGGCGTGGCAGGACCTCGCGGTTCGCGCGTCTACGAACTTCGGCTTCGCGGCTCGCGTGCGCAGATTCGGATTCGAAGCTGCAAACAGGCGCTCTGGCGACTGTGGCAGGAGTTGAATGGAGATTCTGATGTGGGAAGAGACAAGACAGGCAGAGGAGAGAAAGGTTGAGAGTATGTCATCTTTCGAGTCTTTTGGTTTGAACCGCCGCGTGTTGCAGGCGATTCACGATATGGGGTTTGAGGAGCCGTCGCCGATTCAGGCGGCTTGTATTCCCGTCGTGCTCGAGGGCCGGGACGTGATCGGCCAAGCCCAGACGGGCACGGGCAAGACGGCCGCGTTTGGCATCCCGCTCGTGGAACGGGTGTCGACCGAACCGCACGTGCAGGCCATCGTGCTCACGCCGACGCGCGAGCTGGCGATTCAGGTGGCCGGTGAGATCCGCAAGATCGCGAAGTACAAGCGGGTTCGGTCCGTACCGATTTACGGAGGTCAGTCCATTGTCCACCAGATCCGGGCGCTCAAGCAGGGGGTGCAGATCGTGATCGGCACCCCGGGACGCGTGCTCGATCACATTCACCGCGGCACCTTGTCGCTCAACAGCGTGCGCATGGTGGTGCTCGACGAAGCCGACGAGATGCTGGACATGGGCTTTATTGACGACATCGAGGCCATTTTGCGCGAGACGCCGACCGATCGGCAGACGATGCTGTTTTCGGCCACCTTCCCGAACGAGGTGAAGCGGCTTGCGCTTCGCTACATGCGGGACCCGCAGCACATCACGGTCAACCGCGGCGAGGTGACGGTGCCGCAGATCGACCAGGTGTGCTACAAGGTGCTGGAACGCAATAAGCTGGACAGCCTGTGCCGCATTGTGGACAGCGAAGACATTCAACTTGGCATCATCTTCTGCCGCACGAAGCGCGGCGTGGACGATCTCGTCGAGGCGCTGCTCGCGCGCGGGTATCTCGCCGACGGGTTGCATGGCGACCTGAGCCAGGCTCAGCGCGATCGCGTCATGCGGAAGTTCCGCAAGAACGAGATCGAGCTGCTGGTCGCGACGGACGTCGCCGCTCGCGGCCTGGACGTCGACGACGTGACGCACGTGATCAATTACGACGTTCCGCAGGACCCCGAGTCGTACGTGCACCGCATCGGCCGCACTGGGCGCGCGGGCAAGCGCGGGCTCGCCATCACGCTGGTGACACCGCGCGAATACAAGTTGCTGAAGCAGATTGAGCGCGAAATCAAGCAGAAGATTACCGTCCGCGAAGTGCCGTCCCTCGAGGACGTCGCGGAGCGGCAGGCGGAGATGTGGAGGAGCAAAATCGTCGACGTGATCCGCGAGGGTGGCCTCGCCCCCTATCGCGCGATTCTGAGTGGTCTCGTCGATGAACACGATCCCATCGACATCGCTTCCGCTCTGTTGAAGCTCGCTTCGTCCGGGGACGGCAGCCGCAGCGAGTCCGACGAATACGATTTTGGCGACACGGGCGCACGCCCCGGAATGGTGCGGTTTTTCGTCAACGTCGGCCGCACGGCCCGGATGAGCCCGCAGGACTTCGTCCGCGCCATTTCCGAAGAGGCTGGCGTGCCGGGTGACGCCGTTGGGCGCATCGATATGTTCGAGAAGTTCACCTTCATTGAGGTCGAAGAGGAGAGCGCGCCGTTCGTTTACGAGGCGCTCCGCCAGAGCCGCATCAACGGCACGCGGGTGAACCTGGAGCCCGCGAAGCCGCGTTCTTCGCGCCGCTGACGCGGAAGGCGCGATATCGGAGCCGGACAGCATCGACTGGCCGGCTCTTGTCGCGCTTGGGACAGATGTTCGTTCATGGATGCGAACATTTGTTTGCTTTTTTCTCGGAAACGTGTACAATCTGATCGAAGGATTCCTGCACGCGTTCTCGAATACCTTCGATGTTCGAGCGCCGCGCGGCATGCGCTCGCGCAGCGCGTTTCCGAGATCTTGAAGGATGGTGGGTCATGGGAGACAAAAAGGCGGCTTTGGAACAAGCCTTGAGGCAGATTGAGAAACAATTCGGCAAGGGTTCCATCATGCGGCTCGGCGAGGCCGCGGCGATGACGGTGGAGACCGTCCCGACCGGATCCATCGCGCTCGACATCGCGCTCGGGGTCGGCGGACTTCCGCGCGGCCGTATCGTGGAGATTTACGGGCCGGAGTCGTCCGGCAAGACCACGGTGGCGCTGCATGTTGTCGCTGAGGTTCAGAAATTGGGGGGGCAGGCGGCGTTCATCGACGCTGAACACGCTCTGGACCCTGTCTATGCGCAGAAGCTTGGCGTGAACATCGATGAACTTCTCATTTCTCAGCCCGACACGGGGGAACAGGCGCTGGAAATTGCGGAAGCTCTCGTGCGAAGCGGCGCCGTGGACGTGATCGTGGTCGATTCCGTCGCGGCTTTGGTTCCCAAAAACGAACTCGAGGGCGACATGGGCGACTCGCACGTGGGCCTGCAGGCGCGGCTGATGTCGCAGGCCTTGCGCAAGCTGGCGGGCGCCATCAGCAAATCCAAGACCATTGCCATTTTCATCAACCAAATTCGCGAAAAAGTCGGTGTCATGTTCGGCAATCCCGAAACGACAACCGGCGGCCGCGCGCTGAAATTCTACGCTTCCGTTCGGCTCGAGGTCCGTCGCGTCGAGGCCATCAAACAGGGCAATGACGTGGTGGGATCGCGGACGCGGATCAAAGTGGTCAAGAACAAGGTGGCGCCGCCTTTCCGCCAATGCGACGTGGACATCATGTTTGGAGAGGGAATTTCCCGCGAAGGCAGCTTGATCGACATCGCCACGGAGATCGATGTCGTCCAGAAGAGTGGCGCCTGGTACTCCTTCGGCGAGGAGCGGCTCGGACAGGGGCGAGAGAACGCCAAGCAATTCCTGAAGGAACATCCGGAAATCGCCGAGCAGATTGAGTCCGCGGTTCGCGAATACTTCCATGTGAATCCGGCGAAGCCGCTGGTCGCCGCTGCTGCGGAGGATGCGGATGATGACGCATTCGACGAATTGGACGCCTTCTGATGAGGAAGCGATTGTCCTCGTCCGCCGCAGCGAGGCCACCGGTAAATGGCGGCCCTTCCTCTGCGTCGAATTCGAAGGCGCGCCGTCGCTCTATTTGACGCCCGAGGACTGGGTGGATTGCGGCCTCAAGATGGGGATGAGGATGTCGCCGGGGCAGTACGCCGAAATCGCATCGAGAGCACGGGTGTCGCAAGCGTTTCGCGAAGCGCTGAGGTTGCTCGAAGTCCGGCCGCGTTTCGAAGGCGAGTTGAGGCGGGCGTTGGCGCGAAAAGGCTGGGAGCCTGAGATCGTCGATGGGGCGCTGGCTCGGTTGCGGGACAAAGGCCTGGTGGACGATGAAACGCTCGTGCGCGATCGCGTTGAAGCTTGGACCGGCGCGCGAAGCCGGCGCGAAATGCGCGCCAAGCTGAGGGCGCGAGGAGCCCCCGCCGCGTTGGTGGAACAATCGCTTGCGGCGTGCGTGGATGACGAGCGCGAGAAGGAGGCCGCGTTGAGGGTGGCGGAAAAGTACCTGCGGCGCACAGCAGGCCGCCAGACCGACGTGCCCCAAGCGGACGCGGTTGAGCGTCGGGCGCTGGCGCATCTGGTGCGAAAGGGATTTTCGCCTGGTGTGGCGCGGCAGGCGGTGCGGCGCGCCGTCGAGCGCCTCGCGGCTGACTCGGGCGGCGAATGGGCTTAATCGCCTTTTCTTGACACCGTTTTGAAACAACACGTAGAATAAAAGTGCGTATCACCTACGGCCTCTAGCTCGAAGACGTCATGGTTCGGTTTCGAACAGGTGATCGTCGACCGGAGCAAGGAGGCGCCTCATTGGAAGTCGCAGTCTGGCTGTTGATTGTGGTTTCGCTTGTCTGTTTGGGAATTGGTTTAGGTGTGGGGTACGTGGTCCGGCGCATGGTCGCCGAGGCCAAGATTGGCGCCGCGGAAGCGCGCGCGTTGGAAATCATAGAGGCCGCGCAGCGGGACGTCGAGGCTCGCCGCAAGGAAGCGGTGCTGGAGGCCAAGGAAGAGGCTCACCGCATTCGGCAGGAGGCCGAGAAGGAGCTGCGCGAACGACGCAACGAGATTCAGCGAATGGAGCGCCGCATCCTGCAAAAGGAGGAGGCGCTCGATAAGAAGCTCGAAGTTCTGGAGCAGAAGACCGAGGAGCTCCGCCGGGAAGAAATGGCCATTCAGGCGCTGAAGGAGGAGGCCGAGGCTCTGCGCCAAGAACAGGTCCGGGAACTTGAGCGGATTTCCGGTTTGACGCGGGAGAGCGCTCGGCAGCTCATCCTCGAACAAGTCGAGCGCGAGACCCGCCATGATGCGGCGCTGTTGGTCAAGCAGATTGAGCAGGAGGCGAAGCGAGAGGCAGACCGCAGGGCGAGGGACATTGTCGCCAATGCCATCCAGCGGTGCGCCGCGGATCACGCCTCCGAGATCACCGTGACGGTGGTCAATCTGCCGAACGACGAGATGAAGGGGCGCATCATCGGGCGGGAAGGGCGCAATATCCGAACCCTGGAGTCGCTCACGGGTGTGGACCTGATTATTGACGACACGCCGGAAGCCGTCATCCTGTCTGGTTTCGATCCCATTCGCCGCGAGATCGCGAAAATCGCGCTCGAACGGCTGGTGGCCGATGGGCGCATTCACCCTGCGCGCATCGAGGAAATGGTCGAGCGGGCGCGGCGCGAAATCGAAGACGTGATCCGCGAGCAGGGCGAGCAGGCGACGTTCGACGCGAATGTGCACGGCCTGCATCCGGATCTGGTGAAACTTCTTGGTCGGCTGCGTTTCCGCACCAGTTACGGTCAAAACGTCCTGAAACATTCTATCGAGGTGGCGCACCTCGCGGGAATGATGGCTTCCGAGCTCGGCTTGGACGCTGCCCTTGCGCGCCGAGGGGGACTGTTGCACGACATCGGGAAGGCGGTCACGCACGAGGTGGAGGGATCCCATGTGGAGATCGGCGTCGATCTCGCACGCCGGTACAAGGAGCATCCCGTCGTGATCAACTGCATCGCCGCACACCACGGCGATGTGGAGTTCACGTCGCCTATCTCGGTGATTGTCGCGGCAGCCGATGCCATTTCGGCCGCTCGCCCTGGTGCGCGGCGTGAGACACTCGAGGTGTACATGAAACGCCTGGAAAAACTCGAACACATCGCGGATTCGTTTGCAGGTGTCGAAAAGAGCTATGCCATTCAGGCGGGTCGCGAGATCCGCATTATCGTAAAACCTGAATTGGTCGACGATGCTGAGTCTGCGCTGGTTGCGAAGGAGATCTCGAAGAAGATCGAGAATGAACTCGACTATCCCGGCCAGATCAAAGTGACGGTAATTCGAGAAACTAGAGCCGTTGAATACGCAAAATAGGGCAGCCGAGCGCTGGCCCTATTTTTATTCATCTGGGAACACGGCGAATTCGCGGCGCGTGCGCGCGATTCGCCGCCCGCCGAGAACCTCCCCTGTCCGTTGGCATAATGGGATTGGAGGCGAATATCGTATAGTGTCCTACTGCCGACGGAACAGAGGAGGTCATTTCACCGTGGATGTGTTAAAAGTCTCGGCAAAGTCGAATCCCAATTCAGTCGCGGGCGCCTTGGCGGGGGTCGTGCGCGAGCAAGGTTCGGCAGAAATTCAGGCCATTGGAGCAGGGGCGCTGAACCAGGCCGTGAAGGCAGTTGCCATTGCGCGAGGGTTTGTCGCTCCGAGCGGCATCGACCTGATCTGTGTGCCCGCCTTTACCGACATCAAAATTGACGGCGAAGACCGAACCGCCATTCGCCTGCTCGTAGAGCCTCGTTGAGAAAGGATGACGAACGGTGGCGCGAATGCTTGTGGCCGATGCGCATGTCGATGTTTTGATGAAGCTGGCGGAGGGCCGCGTCGGTTTTTTGGACGACACGCCGGAACTTCGGGCGAATTATCACTCTCTGCGCGAGGGCGGTGTCGCCACACAAGTGTTCGCGCTGTACGTCGATCCGTCCCTTGATTCGTACACGCAATTGGCGGTGGTTTTGAGACAAATCGATGCATTCTACCAACAGATCGCCGTCCTGGCGGATGTGCGGGCGGTGCGTTCGAAGGAGGAACTGCGAGCCGCCCGCCAGCAGGGTCAGATGGCGGCCATTCTATCCCTCGAAGGCGGCGGCTGTCTGCGCGGCAGTGTCGAGATCCTCCGCGTGCTCCATCGACTTGGCGTCCGCGGCGTGGGGTTGACCTGGAACGACGCCAATGAGCTCGCCGACGGCTGCGGCGAACTGCGCGGCGCAGGGCTGACGCGCGCTGGGCGCGATGTGCTCCGGGAGATGCAGCACTTGTCGATGTGGATCGATCTCGCCCATCTGCACGACGCCGGCGTGCGCGACATTCTGCGACTCACGGACGGGCCCGTCATGGCGTCGCATGCCAATGCGCGAGCGGTTCATCCGCACCGCCGGAATTTGACGGACGACGTGATTCGCGAGATCATTCGCCGAGACGGTTGGCTGGGGCTGACCTTTCAGCCTTCCTTTGTTGCGCCCGATCCCGTCGGGATCGAAGACGTGTTCCGCCACCTGGATCACGTGCTCGATCTGGGTGGACACCGTCACGTGGGCTTCGGGTCGGACTTCGACGGCACGTCGGCGGACATCCCTGGATTGGCTGCGAGCCGCGATTATCGCGAGTTCGCGGAGCGACTCCGCGATCGGTACGGCGAAGAGCTCGCGCGGGCCTTCCTCTTTGGAAACTTTGAAGCCTTCCTCATGCGCCAGTTGCCGGCGACCTCGCCGTGTTGACCAGACGCGCCGCCGAAAGGCGGCTTTTTTGATCGCGACAGTCCATGGCCACTCCGCTTCGAGTCGCCCCTTGACCCCTCTTCCGTGGGCCATCGCCCAATTTTTCCACACCACCCTCTGCCGCGGCGCACCTCCATTCGCCCATGCATACGATGTGCTGTGAGCGCGACTGGGCAGAAGCCTTCGGGCATTTCGCCCGCCTGGCTCCTTGCCTCGCAATCGGTTCGATCCCTGCGAGCGCAGGTCCGCTCGATTCTGCACAGAGGAGGTAGCCGCATGGTGCTGTCCAGCAAAGACCTCAGCTACCGGGAAATCATGGCCAACGCAGTGTGCGGGCGCGGGAACAAGTATTCTCAAACCACCTACACGGTTCGCCCGGCGCACCGCCCGAGCACGATCGGGGGCTGCTGGGTCATGAACCACGTGTACGAGGCGGAGTTGGTTGGCGACTACGTGGAGGTCCGGGGCCGGTTCGATATCAATGTATGGTACTCGTACAATGGCAACACCGACACGGCCATCGCCAAAGAGACCGTCACGTACACGGAACAGATCGCCCTGCGCGACATCGACGACGCATGCGTCCGAGACAGCCGCGAGGTCCGCGTGAACGTCGTTCAGAGCCCCAATTGCCTTGACGCCACGCTTACGGGCAACGGTTCCGAGGTTTTGGTGCGCGTCGAGAAAGAGCTCGGCGTCGAAGTCATCGGTCAAACGAAGCTGTGTGTCGTGACCGTCGATCTCGCGGAGAAGAAGGACGTGGACTTCTTCGAAGAGGAAAGCCAGGTCGAGGAAGTCGAGATCGAAGACTGAAGAAGCGAGCTCGTTCGAGGGGGCCGACGCCCCCTCCCTTTGTGTCCAAAGGAGGTGCGCGCATGGACGACAACACAGGCACGCGGCTCACCGTCTACGTGGACGGTCCGTATGCGGGGTCCCGTAAGTTTGGCGAACAGACGCAGTTGTTCGCCGATCTCGCCCGCCTGGGACGCGATCGCGGCGTGGATGTGCAGGTTCTGACGCCGGGCGATCTCTCGGCCGGACGCGCCCACGTCCATACGGGCACAGGATGGTCGCTGGCTGCGTGCGCCGATCTCGGCGTGGTCCTCCGCCGTTCGGGCGTATTTCGCCGCCAGCCTGCGTTGGCCGCGCGGGAACTCGTTGCGCTTCGCCGCCAAGGGCTTCTACATACACTGCCGCTTCAGAGCGGGCATAAATGGAAGGTCTACACCTGGTTGCGCCAGCACGAGCGGCTGAAACCACACTTGCCGCGGACCTGGCTGTGCGCTCGCATCGAGGACGTGATCGCGCTCCTCTCCCGCCAAAGCGATCTGTATATCAAGCCGCTGAACGGGAGTCAGGGCCAAGGGATTCACCATGTCCGCCGACGGGAGGGCAGGATCGAAATTTGGCCGGCGACGGGCGGGGACCCCGTCTTCGCAAACATGGCGTCTGAACTCGCGCGCGTGTGGCCGGGAACCTGGCTGCCGTCCGTCGCGCAGGAGACCATCGCTCTGGCCCGCATGGGAGACCGGCCGTTTGATCTGCGCTGGCTCATCTGCGACGCCAGGCATCCGCGCATCGTTGCGAGGGTCGCGCGCGTCGGCAGGCCGCACGCCGTCACGACCAACATTCACACGGGCAGCGAGCCTTGCACCGCTCAATCCGCGCTGACGGATGCGTTCGGGGCGCGTGCGGCGAGCGATCTGGTGCAGCAATTGGATGACGTCGCCCTCGAGGTCGCGCGCCTCGCGTACGAGCGCTTCGGTTCGTATGCCGAGGTCGGCGTGGATCTCGCGGTCGATGAGGAGGGGGCCGTCTACTTCATCGAGCTGAATCCCACCCCGGGGAGGAAGATGTTGCGCCGACTCGATCTGGGCTTGCACCGTCTGTCACTGGAGGCCCTACTGGAATATGCTATCCAGGTTCAACAGCGCCGCGGCGGATAAGCGCGAGGGGTGATGAAGATGGCGCAGCGGCCGCTCATTGGCATTCTCGATAACCCTCGTTGGGACGATCGCCGGGAGACGCTCCGAGAGTCCGATCAGATGGCAGGCATTCGGCGCATGGTCGAGATCGCGCAGTCGCTCGGGGCGGACGCGTTCGTGTTCGGACTTGCGGACGTGGACCTCAAGGCGTCGCGGATCCGCGGATTCACGCGACACGACAACCGGTGGGTGGATCGGGTCTATCCGTTCCCGGACGTCATTTATGATCAGCTCGTCTCCCGAAAACTGGAGCGGAACGAGTCCTATCGATCCATTCGCCAAGCGCTATCTTCGGCGTACGGCGATCGGTTCTTCAACGACGGATTTTTTGACAAATGGCAGATCTACGAGTGGCTGCGGCGTTCGCCTGTGCGATCGCACCTGCCCGAGACCATCCGCCATCGGTCCCTCGCGCAAGGCGCGGCCTTCATCGCCCGTCATCCCGTCACCTTCCTGAAGCCTCTGCACGGGAGCCTCGGCCTCGGCATCGTCCGCTTCGAGCTCGAGAAGGACGGTTCCGTGTCGTATGAGTGGAAGCGATCGCGCGAAGTCGTGGTCCGCGGTGCGGCGCATTCGCCAGCCGACGCCGTGCAGATGTTCCGCACGCAATTGCGCCGGCGGCCGTATATTTGGCAGCAGGGTATCGATCTCGTCGCGTTGGACGGAAGGCCGGTCGATGTCCGCATCCTGCTCCAGCGCGACGGGACCGGCGCATGGAAGCGCACCAAGATGTTCGCGCGCGTCGCGAAATCAGGGGACTTTACGTCCAACCTCACGACCGGCGGGGGGGCGATGCCGCTGGAGCGCGCCCTCGGGTCGCTCCCCGACGACGCGAAAAAGCGCGTGCGGGCTTCGATTCGACGGCTCGGCGAAGCTGTCGCCGAGGCCGTGGAGGCCGGGGCGGGCCGCACCTTCGGGGAGCTCGGTATCGACCTCGGCGTGGACCGGCGCGGATTCGTGTGGGTCATTGAGGTCAATTCCAAGCCGCGCAAGGCACCTGCGTCGGCGAGCGGCCGCGACGATTTGGTCGAACTCTCGTTCCGGCGGCCGATCGAATACGCGCTGTTTCTCGCGCGGAAACCGTCGTGAGCCCGCGCCGGACCAGGGGGGAGTGCAGATGGCGTACTACCTTTTGTTCAAGAACCAGCCATCGGCCAGACGGCTCATGGCAAGCGTGCCTCGCCTCTCCAGGTACACGGCGAGCAATCGGATGACGGATCGAGACGTGTTGGTCCGATGGGGGATGATGGAGGAAAGCGATCCGGCTCAGGGGACGGTATTGAACGGAAGCGAAGCCCAGCGCCGCGTTGCGTCCCGGGCGCAAATGGCCAAGTTTCTTCGGCGAATCGGCGTGCGCGTCGCGCCGCGCGTCAACCGGGAAGGAATGCCGACCTCCTTTAGCCGCCAATACCGGATCCCCATTTTTGACTTCGTGCCGATTGGCTGCTTCCGTTCCGACTCGGGCGTGGACTGGACGTCCTCTCGCATTGCGCGGATTCACGATTCATTCGAGGAAGTGCCGCTGGACGGCGACGGGCAGACGCGGCGAGCGACGTACCTCGCCACACGCACGTTACACGCCTTGGGGCTTGACTTCGGCCTCGTCTCCATCGGCGTGTCCGATCGCGGCTTTCTCCAGGTGCTGGACGTCAGCGCCGCGCCCATCCTCGAGGGGCGTCTGCTGGAGTTGTACCGTGACGCCATCCAGCGGTTCGTCGAGCGAGAAGAGGAGTGGCGCAGAGCGGGCCCGCCGTCTGTCACCCTGGGGGCGGACGTGGAGCTGATGTTGAGAAATCCACAGGGGAAGATGGTGCTCGCGAGCAAGTATTTTCCGCGCAAAGGCCACATCGGTTGCGACGACCGCAGCGTCAACTTCGATGGCCGACGCCTGCCCTTGATGGAACTTCGGCCTTCGCCCGATCCATCGCCCGATGGGCTGGTTCAGAATCTGCGCGCGTTGATGCAAGAGGCGAGCGAGACCATCAATCGACCGGGGGTCGAGTGGAGGGCCGGAAGCGCGCCCTTTCGCCCGTATTGCACCGGCGGTCACATTCATTTCTCCGGCCCTCCGCTTTGTGCCCGGTTGGTGCGTGCGCTCGATCACTACGTCGGACTGCCGCTCATGGCCGTCGAGGATCCCGTGCGCGCGCAGTGGCGGCGCCCCAAGTACGGTTTCCTCGGGGATGTTCGCCAGAAATCGCACGGAGGATTCGAGTATCGGACGCCCGCAAGTTTCGTGTGCAGCCAAGTGGCGACTCGCGCCGCGTTCCATTTGGCGCACCTGGTGGCCCGTCACTACCGCGAGCTGCCGCTCTACGACATCTATTCGCCGCAGCTTCAAATTGCGTTTTACAACGCCGACCGGGAGACGCTCCGTCCCATCCTGCTTCGCAATCTCGAGGCCGTCCGCGCACATCCGGCCTATCCCCAGTATCAGCAGGCCATCGAGCCGCTGTTCAACATGATCGAGCGCGGGGAGACGTGGGATGAGATGGTGGATGTTCGGCAGGAGTGGGGCGTGCCCCTCAGGCGCACGCAGGGTTCCAAGCGGGTGGCTTCCTCGGCGGTTCGAAGCCTCTAGTCAGGCACGTCACGTGAGGTGTGGGTCATGCGTCAGCGATATCATGGGGATGTCCTGCTGTGCGAGGCGGGGGGAGAAGTCACCGGTGAACGTCATCTTGAACCTGCCTTTGCCATTCTCACCGCCGAACACCCATCCGGGTTTGCCGGATCGCGGCTGTATTTTCGGGATATCATTGCGGCTGGACAAAAAAAGGGGATCCTGGTGTACGTGATCACGCCGCGATCTGTGACCGACAGCGCTTCCTGGCATGGATACGTGCGCTTGGGTTACCGCAATTGGAAATCGGCGTGGTTGCCCCGGCCGCTCGCGGTGTACAACCGGATTCCCAACCGGGCGCTCGAAGCGAGCGCGGCGGTGCAACGCGCTCGCGCGGCTCTGCAAGCGATGGGGATTCCGTTTTTCAACCACCAATATTTCAACAAGGCGAAGGTGTACGAGGCCGTGCAGCGCGCAGGGCTCGACCGGCATCTTCCGGAAACGCGCAGGTTCACGGGTCTGGAGTCGGTGCTCGAACTCTTGCGCCATCACTCGTCCGTGTATCTGAAACCCGTGGGCGGAAGCATTGGGCGCGGCATCGTGCGAGTGGACCGCCGCGGTAACGCGTACGACGTGTGGGCGCAACGCGCGGAACGAGCGGAACATTTTACCGCCGACACGCTTCAGGACTTGGAGGATGCGCTCCGTCGGGCGCGGTTCCCGGGCGCGTACGTGATCCAAGCGGCTGTGCCTGTCATCCGTTTTCACGGGCGGCCTTGTGACGCCCGCGTGCTGCTGCAGCGCCCGGGGACTCACTGGAGAGTCGTGGGTTACGGCATCCGCGTGAGCGGTGAAACGAGCATCACGAGTCACGTCCCCAATGGCGGCCATATCGCCGACCGATGGACCGTTCTCCGCCAGGTGTTTGGCACACGCAGCGACGAGGTGGACGGCAGGCTCGTCTCCTTCAGCCGCGCCGCCGCAGCTGCGATAGAGCGCGCCATGCCAGGCCACGTCCGCGAGATGTCCATCGACGTGGGACTGGACGAAGAGGGCCATCCTTGGTTGTTTGAAGCGAACGCGAAGCCCATGCGATTTGACGAGCCCGACATCGCGCGTGGAGCGAGCGCGGGCGTGATCGAGATTTTGTGCGATCTCGCCCGCCTCTCCCGCTAAACCAGCGGCCATGGCAGCAAGAACCGTTGTTTCCCTTTTGTAACATATTGGATTTGGTGGATCGGAATATAATGCCATTTGCTGTCGTACACCAGCAGAGCCCGATGAGATTGGAGAATTTCGTCGATCTCCGGGAAGTCGCTGGCGTACGATTTTTTATTGGGCGCCACCACGGCGCCGTCCAGCGGGTGATCGCGAAATGCCACGTGCACTTCAAAGGTGGGAACGTTCACTTTATCCGACACGGCAATCTCCTCACCACGTTTATACACTTTACTGCTTATGGTATCATGTAAGATTAGATGTGCAAGACAAGCAAACCATCATTCCAGACGACGGAGTGTTGAAATATGGAGAATTTGATTCGCCTCGCGCGTGAGGGCAGGCTCGAGAAGGGCCTGGGCCTGGTGTTTGGGCAGACGCACCGCCCAAACCAAGCCGTGCGCGTCTCGTTGGATGCCGAGGCGCTCACGCGCGATCACCGAGTGGGTCGCAAGAAGAACGGGGAACCGTATCGGTTTTTGATCAGGACCTACGGTTGCCAGATGAACGAACACGACACGGAGGTCATGGCGGGCCTTCTCGTGGCGATGGGCTATGAACCGACGTCCGAGGCCGAGGAAGCGGACTTCATCCTGTTCAACACCTGCGCGGTCCGCGAGAACGCGGAAGAAAAGGTGTTCGGCGAGATCGGGCGGCTGCGGCCGCTCAAGCGGCAGAACCCCGAGCTCGTTTTCGGCCTGTGCGGCTGCATGGCGCAGGAGAAGGGCGTTCAGCGGCTGGTTCGCGAGAAGTATCCGTGGATCGACCTCGTCTTCGGCACGCACAACATTCATCGCCTGCCGGCGCTCCTGTCGGCTGCCCGAGCGTCCCAGGAGACGGTGATGGAGGTGTGGGAGACCGCCCCGGAGACGGTCGAGGATTGGCCGAAATTGCGAAAGGACCGCGTGCGCGCCTGGGTCAACATTCAGTATGGATGCAACAAGTTTTGCACCTACTGTATCGTGCCCTACACGCGCGGCGTGGAGCGCAGCCGGCTCCCGGAGGATGTGTTGCGCGAGGTGGCGGAACTGGTCCGCGACGGATATCAGGACATCACGCTGCTCGGGCAGAACGTGAACGACTACGGCGTCGATCTCGGCACCACGAACTTCGCGAAGCTCCTGCGGCAGGTGAACCGCGTGCCTGGAATCGGGTGGATCCGCTTCACGACGTCGAATCCGTGGAACTTCACCGACGAACTGATCGATGCGATTGCCGACTCGGAGCATGTCGTGGAGCACATCCACCTGCCCGTGCAATCGGGGAACAACGAGATCTTGCGGCGGATGAATCGGTCCCACACGCGCGAGTATTACCTGCGCTTGGTGGAAAAAATCCGCAACAGGATTCCGGGCGTCTCCATCACGACGGATCTCATCGTCGGCTTCCCGGGAGAGACGGAGGCGCATTTCCAGGACACGCTGCGGCTCGTGCAGGAGGTCGAATTCGACAACGCGTTCACCTTCATCTATTCGCCGCGGGAGAACACGCCGGCCGCGCGCTGGCAGGACGAGACGCCCATGGAGGAGAAGAAAGAGCGCCTCATGCGGCTGAACGAGGTCCAGAACGAGATCAGCCGGCGGCACAACGAGAAGCTCCGCGGTGCCCTGGTCGAGGTGCTCGTGGACGGGGAGAGCAAGACGAATCCGGATGTGCTCTCGGGTCGCACGCGGACGAACAAGCTCGTGCTGTTTCGCGGGGATAAGTCGCTCATCGGGCGCCGCATCCACGTGCGCGTGACAGAGCCGCAGACATTCCTCCTGAAGGGCGAGATCGCAGAGGTGGAAGAGGTGGTCTCGTGATTGCGCTGGAATCGCATGTCGACACGGACGCCATCTTGGCCGCGGCCGACCAGCTTGCCGAGATGATAAGGCAGTCGGACGAGTGTCGCTCTTATTGGGCTGCGCGTGCGAAAATGGAGCGCCACACAGGGGCACAGCGTCTGCTGGATGAGCTCAAGAAGAAGACGAACGGACTGTGGACGCTGCGGGACAGGCTCGGGGAATCCCACGAGAAATATCAACGGATGAAACAGGAGATCGACGCCCTGTGGGAGCGCCTGTACGGCATCCCCGTCGCCCTTCAATACAAGGCGGCTCAGGACGAACTGAACGGGCTCGTGCAGGAGGTCGTTCTGGTGATGCTGGCGGAACTGCACCGGACGCTCCCCGTCGAGCAGGGACCGCGCGTCTGTGGCAGCGGCGGGTGTTCGGGCGGATGCGGAGGCTCCTGCCATGCGGGCGCCGGAGCATGAGGAGGTCGACTCGTGAGCCTGACGCCGATGATGCGGCAATACCGCGAGATCAAGTCGAAGCTGCACGATACGCTCTTGATGTTCCGCCTGGGTGACTTTTACGAGTTGTTTTTTGAGGACGCCGTGATCGCGAGCCAGGCGCTCGACATTACGCTCACAGGGCGCGATGCGGGAGAAGCAGGGCGCGTTCCGATGTGCGGCGTGCCGCACCACGCACTCGAAGGGTATCTCGAGCGGCTCATCGAGCAGGGGTTTCGGGTCGCCATTTGCGATCAGGTCGAAGATCCGAAGACCGCAAAGGGTTTGGTGCGCCGCGAGATTGTGCGCATCGTGACGCCGGGTACGGCGGTCACCGAGCAAGCGGACGCTCGCTATCTTGCGGCGCTCGCGTTCGAGGGTGACGAAGTCGGCCTTGCGCTCGTCGATGTCGGCGCGGGCGATGTGTGGTTTGGGGCGGGAAGCGCGGAGGACATGCGCGATCACGTCGCCAGGTTCCGGCCGCGCGAGATTCTGCTCGCATCAGGCTGCGATTGTCCGCCGTGGCTCGAAGAATCGGTGAATCGCCATGGAGCCGTTGTGACGCGCGTCCCCGGTCCGTCCGGAGACGCGTTTCTCGTGCATTACGGCGTGTCGTCGCCGGAGGCGCTCGGCGTGAGGGCGGGATCGCCCGCGCTGGCCGCGTGCAACATGGCCTTCCAATACCTTCGCGATACGCAGATGGCGCCGCTCACGCATCTCGCGCCGCCGCGCCCGCTCTCGGAACCGGGGCGCATGTGGCTGTCCGAGCGGACCGTCGAGCATCTGGAGCTGGTTCCGGCGGGGAGCGGCCGCGACCGAAGGATGTCGCTGTACGACGTCATCCGCGAGACGGTGACGGCGGCCGGATCGCGCTTGTTGCGGACGTGGCTTCTCAGGCCGCTTGTGGACCGGGCAGCCATTGAGGAGCGGCTCGACGCGGTTGCGGCGCTCGCCGACGATCTGCTGCTTCGGACCGAGATCCGCGAATCGCTCAAGGGGATGCACGACCTGTCGCGCCTGCTCGCCAAGTGTTCCATCGGCCGCGCCACGCCTCGCGATCTCCTCGCACTGGCCCACGCCATTGAGAAGGGCCAAACGGCTGTCGCTCTGTTGCCGAAGGGCGGGCCCTCACTGTTCGAACACCTCGTCGGCGGCTTGCCCGACTTTCGCCCGTTCGCGGATCACATCCGTGGCGAATTGGTGGACGATCCGCCCGCTTCGGCGGCGGAGGGCGGCATCTTCCGGGACGGCGTCGATCCCGAGATCGATCGATTGCGGTCCTTGCAGTCGGACGGGCGGAGATGGTTGCGCGAGTTTGAGGCGCACGAGCGGGAACGGACGGGCATCAAGTCGCTCAAAATCGGGTACAACAAGGTGTTCGGATACTACATCGAGGTGTCCAAGGCGAATTTGTCGCTTGTGCCCGAGGACTACGAGCGAAAGCAGACGCTCGCCGCAGGGGAACGCTTCACCCATCCGGAGCTGAAGGCGCGGGAGGCGGACATGCTCACGGCCGCCGAGCGGGTGGTGGAGCTCGAGCGCGCGCGCTTTGAGTCGTTGGTCGATCGCGTCCGGGAGCAGGCGGGCGAACTGCAGCGGTTCGCGGAGGTCGTGAGCACCATCGACGTGCTCGCCGGCTTGGCGGAACTGGCCGTCAAGCGCGGCTATGTCCGGCCCAAGTTGACGGAGGAGGTCGGGATCGAAATCCGCGAAGGCCGACACCCGGTGGTGGAGGCGGCCATCGGTTCAGCGTTTGTGCCGAACGACCTTGTGCTCACTCAGGACACGCCCATCATCCTCCTCACCGGACCCAACATGGGCGGCAAGAGCACGTACATGCGCCAGGCGGCGCTCATTGCTATCCTCGCGCAGATGGGCTCGTACGTGCCAGCTCGGTCGGCTCGGATAGGCATTGTCGATCGCGTCTTCACCCGCATCGGCGCGTCGGACGATCTCAGCCGCGGCCAGAGCACCTTCATGGTCGAGATGACGGAGTTGGCCGAGATTTTGCGCGCGGCGAGCGGAAGAAGTCTCGTGTTGTTGGACGAAATTGGGCGAGGTACGTCGACCTACGACGGGCTCTCCATCGCGGAGGCCGTGCTGGAGGATCTGGCTGAGCGGCGGGACAAACCTCTGACGCTGTTTGCGACGCACTATCACGAACTCATCTCGTTTTCGGAGCGATTCTCCTGCGTCCGCAACCAGTCCATGGCCGTGGAGGAGACGGAGCAGGGCATTCGGTTCCTGCACACGGTGGTGATGCGCCCTTCGGACCGAAGCTACGGGATTCAGGTGGCGCGGCTCGCGGGACTGCCGGATCGCGTCATCCGGCGCGCCATGGAGCTGCTCGCCGCGAGAGAGGCCGAGCCCGAGGTGGCCGTCGCGAAGGCCAACACAAACGACATGCGCCGCCAGGAGACTCCAGTGCGCGAGCATGAGCCCGTCGCGCTCGACCTGTTTGCGGGCCCTTACCGCGATCTCGTCGATTGGCTCGCGCGCTACGACGTGATGCGCATGACACCGCTCGAGGCGATGCAGGTCTTGCACGAGGCCACCGAGAAAGCGAGGGATCTCGTCGGATGGGCAAGATCCAGGTGATGCCAAAGGTCATGGCGGATCAGATCGCCGCGGGGGAGGTGGTGGCGCGCCCCGCATCGTGCGTCAAGGAGCTCGTGGAAAACAGCCTCGACGCCGGCGCGAGCCGGATTGAGGTGTCGCTCGCGGAAGGCGGGATCGCCAGCATCACGGTGGTCGACGACGGGGAGGGCATGTCGCCCGACGATGCCGTCCTGGCCTTTCACCGCCACGCCACCAGCAAGGTGCACGAACCCCGCGATCTCGCCCGCATTCGCACGCTCGGTTTCCGCGGCGAGGCCCTCGCGGCCATTGCCTCGGTCGCGCGCGTTCGGCTGGTCACGCGGGCGCGTGGGGAAGAAAGCGGCGTCCTGGTACGCGTGGAAGGCGGCGAGATTCATCCGCCGGAGCCCGTCGGCGCGCCCTTCGGCACGACGCTCGAAGTGCGGGACCTGTTTTTCAACACGCCGGCTCGCCTCAAGTATCTGCGCAGCGCACAGACCGAACAGGCTCGATCCGTGGAAGTCGTACAGCGCGAAAGCCTCGCCCATCCCGAGGTGGCGTTCGTGTGCCGCACGGAGCGCCAGGTCCTGTTCCAGACGCCGGGGCGCGGCGACGCGCGGGACGTGTGGGCGGCGCTCTACGGCGTAGGCGAAGCGCGGATGTTGCTCGAGGTTCAGGGCGCCACAGACGACTACGCCCTGCGGGGGTATGTGGGGCGGCCAACGCAGGCCAGGTCCTCGCGTCAACACGGGTACCTGTTCATCAACGGTCGCCCAGTACGCAATCCCGCCGTGCAGCAGGCGGTCGAGCGCGCCTACGGGGAGCGCCTCATGGTGGGACGATACCCGGTCTACGCGCTGTACCTCGAGATGGATCCTACCCTGGTCGATCCGAACGTTCATCCGCAAAAGTGGGAAGTCCGCTTGAGCGAGGAGCGCGACGTGTGCGATCTCGTCGAATCCGCGGTGCGCGCGTCCTTGGACCGCGCCATGCTCACCGCCGCGCCGCGCTTGCGCGCGAGCGCGCCGCAGGGCGCCGCTCTGCCCTTGGACCTTCCTGAAGACGGTGTGCGCCCGCAGGGTGAAGGCCGCACCAGATCACCCATTGGAGCCGAAGGGCGCTCATTCGAACGGATGAATCGCTCGGAGTCTTGGCGTGAACGCGAAGACCGGTCCGTCCCGCCGAAGGAGGCATGGGACCGCGCGCTCGCGGTGCGCGAATCCTCGGCCGCACAGGCGGACACCGGCGCGAACCCTCAGGTGGCCTCAGACCCTTGCCCATCGGGCGAGCAAGAGGAGCGGCCCGTGGACTGGCGGCTTCGGCCCATTGGGCAGGCCCTGCGCACGTATATCCTGGCAGAGGACGGGCACCACCTGTACATCATCGATCAGCATGCGGCACACGAGCGCGTGCTCTATGAGGATCTGCTCGACGCCTGGCAGCAAGGGGCGGCTCAACCCATGCCGCTTCTCACGCCGCTCGAGATCTCGCTCGCGCCGTCCGCTTTCGAGGACGTCATGGCGCGCCGGGATGAGCTCGGAGCCCTCGGTTTCGAGATTGACCCATTCGGGTCCCACACGGTCGTCGTTCGTACCATTCCCGATTCGTGGCAGGGATTGGACTACGCCGCTCTCCTGCGCGACGCGCTCGACGATCTCGCGTCGATGGGCCCTCGCGGGACCGTGCGCGACGTCATGCATCGCCTGGCGACCCGAGCTTGCAAGGCTGCCGTCAAGGCGCACGATCCCCTCACCATGCCGGAGATGGAGGCGCTGTGCCGCCGTTTGGCGCGGGCCCGCGATCCGTACCACTGCCCTCACGGGCGCCCCATCTTCGTGCGGATGACGGAGCGGGACTTGGCCAAGTCGTTTCGGAGGATCCTTTGAAAGAGGCGGAGGAAACCCAGATGCGCATCGTCGTCACCACCTCGTTGCGCCCCACGCCCATTCAGGTTTCTCGCGCTTCCGAGATGGCGACATGGTTTGGCGCCACGTTCGTGCCCCGTGGCGGAAGGAGCCTCGCCCAGTTGTTGCAAGACGCGGACGCGGTCGTCGTGGCGGCCGATCCCGCCGTGATCCACGTGCGGGGCGTCGAGCACCCACTGTTTTTTCATCCGAGCATGGCGCACCAACGGCTCAAGCGGCTCGAACAAGGCGAATCCGATCGCCTCATCGCGCTCGCCGAGATCGGGCCGGGCGACGCCGTCGTCGATGCAACCATCGGGCTCGGCACCGACGCCCTGGTCTTCGCGGCGGCGGTGGGGCCGGAAGGGCGGATGGTCGGGATCGAGCGTTCTCCCGTGCTGTACGGGCTCCTGCGCGCCGTACAGGCCTACGGTTCAGAAGCGCACCCGCGCGAAGCTCGTCTCTTGCAGAGGGTCCACCTGATTCATGGCGATCACCTCGACTGGCTGCGATCGCAGCCCGACCAAAGCGTGGACGTCGTCTACTTCGACCCTATGTTCCGCGAGCCTGTCCGCGAATCCACGCACATGCGGCCCATTCGACCCGTCGCCTGGGAAGCTTCCCTTGCGCGAGAAGCATTGGAGGAAGCCAAGCGGGTTGCGCGGCGAGCCGTGATCGTCAAGGAGCGCCCGAAGTCCGGCGTGTTTGAGGCGCTTGGCCTCGAGCCCGACCGCACGACCGGGCGATTCGCGTACGGTGTATGGAGGAGGCCGGGATGATCGAAAAACAACCGATGATCTGCGTGGTCGGGCCGACGGGCGTGGGAAAGAGCGAACTCAGTGTCGAGATCGCGCTCAAGTACGGTGGGGAGGTCGTCTCGGCGGACTCCATGCAGATCTACAGAGGCATGGACATCGGCACTGCGAAGCTTCGGCCAGAGGAGATGTGCGGCGTCCCGCATCACCTTCTCGACATCGCGGACCCGTCGGAGAAGTTTACGGTTGCGGAGTGGAAGCGGCAGGCCGATCGCGTCATCGACGACATCCTCGCGCGAGGCCGGCTTCCCGTGGTGTGTGGCGGCACGGGACTGTATGTCCGCGCGCTCTTGGACGATCTCGACTTTTCGCAGACGCCGGAGGATGCAGAGCTGCGCGCGGCCCTCGATCGCCGGGCGAACGAAGAGGGATTGCAGCGGCTCTATGAGGAACTCTGCGCGAGGGATCCGGAACGGGCGAAGATGATCCACCCTCACGATCGCAAGCGGATTGTTCGCGCACTGGAGGTAGCCCTGCTTCGCGGACGCGGGATGTCCGCCGACTACGATTGGACGCCGCGTCAGGGGCGATATGAGGCGCTGGTGTTGGGAATCACCATGCCGCGCGAGGCGCTGTACAAACGCATCGATGCGCGGGTGGAGACGATGTGGCGGCGTGGGTTGGCGGATGAGGTGAGGCGGCTGCTGCAAGCGGGCGTGCCTGTGGAAGGAACTGCGATGCAGGCCATCGGGTACAAGGAAGTGGTTGCGTATTTGAACGGTTCGGTATCGGAGGAAGAAGCAATTCGCATCATACAACAGAGCACGAGGCGCTTCGCCAAGCGCCAGTGGTCTTGGTTCCGGCACGACCCGCGGGTGCGCTGGTTTGCCAAGGGTGAGGACGGGCAATTTCCAAAGGACGAGATCGCGCGTTTGTGGGCATCTATCGACCACTTTTTGCAGGATATCGGGTGGTGGAGTGCGAATAGATCCAGCACCTGCAGATTGGAGAGTGAATCGTAGCATGTCGAAGTCGTCGGTCAACATTCAGGACACATTTCTCAATCAGGTGCGCAAGGAGCGCATCCCGGTCATTGTGTACCTTGTGAACGGCTTTCAAATCCGCGGCTTGGTCCGCGCATTCGACAACTTCACCATTGTGGTGGAGACAGACGGCAAGCAGCAATTGATTTACAAGCACGCGATTTCCACATTTGCGCCGATGCGTCCGGTGTCGCTGGTGCAACCGGAGTCGGCCCCGGAGGCTGATGCATCGGCGGAGTGAGGCGGGGAAAGGCGAGGAATATGCTGCGCGTCGGCCGCGATGGATTTGGCGCCGAATGGTGGTTGACAATCCGGGGTGCCCCGTGCTATATTAGTCCTCGCCGCGACAATGCCAGCGTAGCTCAGTAGGTAGAGCAACTGACTTGTAATCAGTGGGTCGCAGGTTCGATTCCTGTCGCTGGCTCCAGACGGTGGAGGGTGGCACTGTGTTCATCCTCCACGAGTTTCCGCGCAGGGGCGTAGTTCAGCTGGTAGAACGGCGGTCTCCAAAACCGCATGTCGTGGGTTCGAATCCTGCCGCCCCTGCCAACTTCCCCTCCATATGCTCATGCTCCCATAGCTCAGTTGGTAGAGCGCATCCATGGTAAGGATGAGGTCACCAGTTCAAGCCTGGTTGGGAGCTCCAGAGGGCGTTTAGCTCAGTTGGGAGAGCATCTGCCTTACAAGCAGGGGGTCGGCGGTTCGAGTCCGTCAACGCCCATCATACTGCAAGTTCCGAAATCCCTTGTGCCACAAGGGATTTTGCTGTTGAGGGACCGTGGTTTGTCTTCGAACGAGATTCGATTCGAAAGGATGGTTCGGGGGCGTTGGGGACCACGTGAGGGGTCAGCCGTGATACATCGTCCCTTACGGCGAGCCGCTTTTGAATGCATCGAAGCGTGTGGCATTCGGTTCTGCGAGGACGGATGGGACGGTTTTTGCGAAAGAAGCCTTTTGCACCATCACGAGCCCTTGTGCGGCATGGGCTTGTTGAGCATCAAGAAAGACTTCACCCCGTGTTGACAGCAGCGTTTTCGTGTAGATATCGATGTACAAATCTTCGAAAATGGAGAAACCAAATTCAAGTTCGAAGTGCAACAAGCATGGGCGTATGATGATGGTGATAGGGATGGGATGAGCCCAAGGGAAGGGCGCACCAAGGGGTGATCCGAATGAACTTACTAAGCCTAAAATACTTTATCGCTGTTGCTGAGAGTGGCAGCTTCACGAAGGCTGCCGAACGTTTGTTTGTTTCACAGCCGACTTTGAGTCGGCAAATTGCGAGCCTAGAGGATGAACTTGGTGTTCAACTCTTTCAACGCAATAAAAACGCAGTTGTATTGACTGAAGCGGGTCGCATTCTGCTTGACGAGGGCCACGAAATTCTTAAGCGCTGTGACAGTTTGACCGAGAGGATACGACAAACCAAACTGGACGTGAGAGGTACATTGCGCATTGGCTATCATGGTTCGTTTGACAATTCATTGCTTGGCGACGCTCTGAAAGCGCTATCATCAAGGCATCCCTATCTCGACTTTTCACTAGTCAACTGTAACTTCGGTGAGCTCAACCGTCTTCTGATGGAGGGGGATGTCGACGTCATCTTCACGTCTGCGGTGTGCTTGCACTCCATGCCAAACATCGAATGGACAAGAGTCCAAGACAACACATTGCAAGTTGTCGTGCCATCGGAACATTTCCTCGCCAATCAAGATGCCGTTTGCATTCGTGAGCTTGCAAGCGAGAACTTTATTATGCTGGAGCGCAGTGCAGCTCCCTTGATCGTTGACTACGTCGTAGACCTTTGCCTGAGAAATGGTTTTTCTCCTAATATAACCCTCTATGTGCGAGACACCCAAACCGGGATTTACATGGTTGGCGCCGGGAAAGGGGTGGGCTTTTTATTTTCGCAGATTCCAGTGCACCATTTTAAGAACGTTAAGGTTCTAAGAATCGTGGATTGTGACATCAACTTTGACATCGTAGTTGCCCATAGGACAGATAACACAAATCCTCTCGTTCCTTTTTTCCTTTCCGTTTTAAACAATCTTTGTTGTCAACATCCGTCGTAAAATCCCCAACAACATCGGATGGGAGTTCCTCAAAATCATCGGCCTCCATTCTTGATCGTTGGGATGCATTCCCCGCCCCTATGTCGAATCGGGGCACTTGTCATCCACTTGTAGCTGGCCACGATAGAATCGACATGAATGTGTTCCTGACTAATTGATTTCGAAACGACGCCGACACTGTTGTGTTTGTCAAGCGAAAAGTTGACCACTTTGCTAATCGAAAAGTTGACCACCCCTGGCGTAGTGAGTCTGGTGCCTGGCGGAGGCCCGACAGGCCCCT
>NZ_JAFMTY010000069.1 GCF_017329605.1 Alicyclobacillus fructus | reverse complement strand
AAAAATGAAAATCGCGTTTTTCTTGACGCTAATTATTCTGGTCATCGAAGCTCTTGGTGGCTGGATTTCACACAGCTTAGCGTTGTGGTCTGATGCAGGACATGTGCTGTCGGACCTTGCAGCCATTGGGCTCTCTTGGTACGCGATGAAGCAGTCCCAAAAGCCAGCGAACGAGGGTATGACCTTTGGCTATTATCGTGCAGGTATTTTGGCTGCTTTCGTCAATGGTGTGACGCTGATCTTAATAACCCTCTGGATCTTACGGGAAGCGTACGGCCGTTTTCAGCATCCGGAACATGTGACGCCAACCTGGATGTTTCTCAGCGCAGGCGTGGGTCTCGTTATGAACTTGTACCTGGGACTTGGCATGCGTCATGAAGAAAACATCAACGTACAGAGCGCGGTTCTACACATGCTTGGTGATGCAGCGGCGTCCGCAGGCGTTATTATGGGCGGCATCATTATCGCCTTCACGCGCTGGTACGTGATTGACCCGATTTTAAGCGTCTTGATCGCCTTGTTGATTGCCTTCGGTGCTTGGCGGATCGTTAGACAGACTGTCAATGTCTTAATGGAAGGCACGCCCGTTGGCATTGAAATTCCGCAAGTCGTCGATGCCATCCTTTCGGTGAAGGGAATTCAACAAGTTCATGATTTGCATGTTTGGACCATTACCAGTGGAAGAAACGCCCTGTCTTGTCATGTTGTCGTCGATGGCAAGATGACAGTTCAAGAAACGCAAAACATTTTGCGAGATGTCGAGCACAAACTCATTCACTTGGGCATCCGTCATGTGACCATCCAACCCGAAGATGCAGCCCATCCGCATGGTGATTCGATATTGTGTAAAAACGATGCCATTCATGACAACCATGACGATCATTGAGGAAGGAGA
>NZ_JAFMTY010000068.1 GCF_017329605.1 Alicyclobacillus fructus | reverse complement strand
TAGAAACGAGCTGTCTCTTAGCTTCCATTTCGCTTCACTCCCCATGTAGACTCCCAAGCTCGAGTCTGGGGAGTTTACACAGTTCATTTTACACTCTCCGCTTCGCTTCTCCTCGACAAGACGCCTATCCCCGAGCGATGAATCCGCGAGGCTGCCCTGAAGGCTCTGATGCCCTGCACGTCCCCTTCTCGGATGCAGCGCATCATCTGGCGCTCCAGTTCAATATCGTGCCGATACGTATAGATAAATCCGTGCTGCTCGAACCAAGCCTCGTCGGGCACAATATCTCCTTCCGCGTGATGAATCCCTTGATCCGGTTCAGATCCGGGCATCAACCATGTCATGAATGGGTGACGCTCTGGGGAAACGTCCGCGCCGAGCAACCGGTCCAGCGTGTGCGCCACGGCCACCCATCGGCCGTGCGACAGCGCCGCGAGCGACGCGGCGTACCGCCGGAACTCGGCCTTCGGCAGGGGGGTATGCACGCCGTCGCCTGTCGCTCGCTCGATCTCAGACGGATCGATCGGATGATCCGCGCCGGGGCCAATCGCGACCCAGGTGTCGTCCCCAATCCGTCTTATGGCGAATCGTTCGAAGTATCGGAATAGGACGATCGCGGACGCGTCAAGGCTCTGCAACTGGCCCTCCACGCAGGAGGCGAGCTGCAGGCAAACCTGCTCCCACGCACCGTCCGACAGTCCGGACGCTTGGCCGGCGACGAGACGCCCGCCCCTCCAGGCGCACCACGGGAGGTCAATCGCTGCAGCAAACGCCTTAACCGCATAAAGCGCGGGACCTATGGACCCGACTTCGACAGTTGGACATAGCACGTAGACTCATGGATGGATGTGGGATCCTATTGCGGCGCGGCTTGTCGGACTTATCCACAGGCATGCGCCGT
>NZ_JAFMTY010000066.1 GCF_017329605.1 Alicyclobacillus fructus | reverse complement strand
AACCATTTCTACGGGGGCGAAGTCCAACGTGTACATTCGACAAACATGGCTCTTTTCCTTTGACGAATGGATGGAAATTGACCCTTCGGAGCGGCGTGAACGTTTTTTCTCCGCACTCGATCTCGGCCCGTATACCGCGAAGCTGAGAAGTTCGACACCCCAAGGGGCCAAACCCATCTCTCGCGAAGCCATCTTGCGCGCATTTCTCGCAGCACCCCTTGAGGGCATCTCGACCTTTACGCAGCTTCATCGACGTTTGGAGACCGATTTGCGCTTCCGTTACCAGTGCGGTTTCTCCCTTCACGAACCTGTTCCGTCCGTCTCCACCCTAAGCCGCGTCTTTCAGGCCATCGTGGACAAAGGGGTTGCGGCGACGCTATTTGCCGAGTTGGTGCGTCAATGTCGTGACGAAGGGCTCATCGAGGGCGAACACGTCGCCATCGACAGCACGGCCATCCATGCGTATGAGCGCAAACACCCACGCTCAGGGGTCCAGCCCACAGACCGTGCGAACTGGGGCGCGAAGTTCGACGCCTTCGGCAACAAGTTGGCGTGGTTTGGTTACAAAGTGCATTTGGCTGTGGATGCGAAAAGTGAACTTCCTATGGCGCTCACGGTGACGCCGGCAAACGTCTACGACGGAGAGATGGCCATTCCCTTGATGGAGGAACTCAATCGCCAAGATTGGCGGATTCGCTTCGTGCTGATGGATGCCGGGTATGACCAGAAGAAAAACTACGAAGCCGCTCGCGCATTGGGCGCCCAGGCCATCATTCCGATGAATCGCCGGAATGAGAAGGAGCCGCCGGAGGGGATGGATTTCGACGGCACACCTCGCTGCACGATGGGGTACCGGATGACGTATTGGGGTGTAGATGGCGGCTGGCTCAAGTTTCGCTGTCCGCACGCGACAGGACAGGTCGATTGCCCGCTTGGCATGGCTGCCTGTTCTGCGTCGAACTATGGCATGGTCGTGAAGAAGCACATCGATGAGGACGTCCGTCGATACGCGAATCCA
>NZ_JAFMTY010000065.1 GCF_017329605.1 Alicyclobacillus fructus | reverse complement strand
CTGATGGGGTGCGGGGCCCGCGAGGGCTACCAAGCTTCGTCAAACTGCGAATGCCACAATGTCGAGGAACCTGGCAGTGAGACTGCGAGCGATAAGGTCCGTAGTCGAGAGGGAAACAGCCCAGACCAGCAGCTAAGGTCCCAAAGTACCGGTTGAGTGGGAAACGATGTGGCGCTGCAAAGACAACCAGGATGTTGGCTTAGAAGCAGCCATCATTGAAAGAGTGCGTAATAGCTCACTGGTCGAGTGGCGCTGCGCGGAAAATGGAACGGGGCTAAACCGGACACCGAAGCTCTGGATGGCGACATGGTAGGGGAGCGTTCCATGTGCGGGGAAGCTGAGCCGGGAGGCTTGGTGGAGCGCATGGAAGTGAGAATGCCGGTATGAGTAGCGAAAAGAGGGGTGAGAATCCCCTCCGCCGAAAGCCCAAGGTTTCCTGGGGAAGGCTCGTCCGCCCAGGGTCAGTCGGGACCTAAGGCGAGGCCGAAAGGCGTAGCCGAAGGAGAACAGGTTGACATTCCTGTACCACCGTAGGCGTTTGAGCGAAGGGGTGACGCAGGAGGACGAGGGAAGCGGCCGGATGGAAGGGGCCGTCCAAGCAGCGAGCGTGGGGTGTAGTGAAATGCGCACCCCGTGAAGCGTGAGCTGTGATGGGGAGGGAAGGAAAGTACCGAAGTCCCGACGTTCACACTGCCGAGAAAAGCCTCTAGCGAGCCGAAGGTGCCCGTACCGGAAACCGACACAGGTGGGCGCGTGGAGAACACGAAGGCGCGCGGGAGAACTCTCGTTAAGGAACTCGGCAAAATGGCCCCGTAACTTCGGGAGAAGGGGCGCTCTTCGGAAGAAGAGCCGCAGTGAAAAGGCCCAAGCGACTGTTTAGCAAAAACACAGGTCTCTGCGAAGCCGAAAGGCGAAGTATAGGGGCTGACGCCTGCCCGGTGCTGGAAGGTTAAGAGGAGGGCTTAGGGGAAGACCCGAAGGTCCGAATCGAAGCCCCAGTAAACGGCGGCCGTAACTATAACGGTCCTAAGGTAGCGAAATTCCTTGTCGGGTAAGTTCCGACCCGCACGAAAGGCGTAACGACTTGGGCGCTGTCTCAACGAGAGACCCGGTGAAATTGTAGTACCTGTGAAGATGCAGGTTACCCGCGGTTAGACGGAAAGACCCCGTGGAGCTTGACTGGAGCCTGATATGGGACAACGGTGTTCCATGTACAGGATAGGTGGGAGACGGAGAAGCTTGGGCG
>NZ_JAFMTY010000064.1 GCF_017329605.1 Alicyclobacillus fructus | reverse complement strand
AGATCAGCCGTCAGTTGGGTGTATCACGCCAAACGGTCCGCAAGATGCTGGCTGACGCGGATATCCCCAGGTATCGACTGTCCAACCCCCGCTCCCGTCCGGCTATGGAACGATGGATCCCCGTCATCGAGTCCTGGCTGAGGGAGGAGGAGAAGGCGGGAGCCCCCAAGAAGCAACGGTATGTGTCCTCAAGAATCCACGCGCGGCTGAAGGAGGAGTATGGCGAGGAGTTCACCGCCGCTGAATCCACTGTTCGCTACTGGGTCGCTAGAATACGGGGTACCAGGCAGGAAGCCCATGTCCCACTTACGGCGGACACCGGAGAGCTGGCCCAGGCCGACTTTGGCCGAGTGACGGTCAAGATCAAGGGCAAGAAGACGGACGTCAGTCTGTTCGTCATGCGGATGCGATACAGCGGTGTTATCTTCGCCACCGCTTTTCACACTGAGAAAATCGAGGCGTTCCTCGAGGGGCATCGCCTGGCCTTCGAGTGGTTCGGAGGTGTGCCACGCAGCGTCCGCTACGACAACCCGAAGACCGCGGTCACCAAGATCTTGGCCGGCCCCGCCCGCGACGAGCATGTCTTACTGTCGAATCTGCGGGCTCACTACCTGTTTGACAGCGAGTTCTGCCGCCCCGGTGAGCCGCATGAGAAAGGCAGCGTGGAACATGGCGTTGGCTACGTCCGCCGCCAGACGTGTGTCCCCGTGCCCGATGTGCAGGATCTGGAGGAGCTCAATGTAATCCTCCTGCGGTGGTGCGAACAACAACGCCGCGAAAGGTGGCTCGCCTGGGAAGCGGAGCGGGCAGGGCTTCGAGCACTGCCGAAGCGCCCGCACTGCTGTGCCACGACCAGACCGGTCACGGTCAACAAGCTGTGCCTGGTCAGCTTTGACCACAACCGATACTCAGTCCCCAGCATGTACGTGGGTAAGACCCTGCTCCTGCGCGTGTATGCGGAACGGATTGAGGTTGTGGACAAGAACCAGGTGGTGGCCAGCCACCGCAGAAGCCATGAGCGGAAGCAGACCATCATGGAACTCCAACACTACCTGCCTGTTCTGGCGCGTAAACCGCACGCTGCCACTCACGCGGCGGTCGTCCGCAAACTCCCTGAAGTATACCAGCGGATTCGGATCCGGATGACGGACAGCCGACCAGATGGGTATAAGGATTTCGTCGCCATCCTGATGTTGCACCAGCTCTGGCCGGCCGAGGACATTCTGAACGCCATAGAGGAGATAGGCCCCGACGTGGTCACGGCCGAACAGATTCGGGCACACCTGCTACGAACCTCACCTCAAGAGACCTGCGCCGTGCCAGACGGCCTACAGGCATATCGTCTCAAACAGCCCAACCCGTCCAGATACGATGTACTCACGAGAGGGGTGGTCCACTGATGTCCGACGATGTACACGCGGCCATGGTGGAGAT
>NZ_JAFMTY010000063.1 GCF_017329605.1 Alicyclobacillus fructus | reverse complement strand
TGGTGTTAGGTTAAAACAGTGGACACGGCGAATCGAGAATGTAAGAATAAGTCGATTCGAGGTGAGCCACGTGACACAAAAGTACGACAACGACTTTAAACTCCATGCTGTTCAACTCGCTTTGGAAGGCCACAAGCCAGCAAGTGAAATCGCACGCGATCTCGGGATATCTGTGAAGAGTTTGTACGGGTGGATCGCGAAGTATCGCGAAGATCCCGAAACCCCGTTCGTCGGAAGCGGAAACCTGAGACCGGAAGCGAAAGCGATGCGCGATCTGGAGCGGGAAAATCGCCAATTGCGAGAGGAGAATGAGATCCTAAAAAAAGCCATGCGCATCTTCACCAACGACCGGAAGTAGTGTATGCCTGGATCCACAAGCACCGCTCCGAATTTCCGGTTCAGAAGATGTGCAAAGTCCTCGGTGTATCTCGGAGCGGCTACTACGCATGGCGCGGACGGCCCGAAAGTCTTCGCGCCAAGCGCAGGAAGCGACGGATCCGTCGCATTCATGAGCTGTTCCTGCAATCTCGTCGACTGTACGGGAGTCCAAAGATCACAGCGCTCCTACGTCGGGACGGGGAACGGATTGCACAAAAGACGGTCGCACGTCTCATGCGAGAGCACGGGCTTCGGAGTCGTACCGTACGCAAGTACAAAGCGACAACGGATTCGAAGCATCGTCATCCCGTGCATGAGAACGTCCTCAATCAGCGTTTTGTGGCAGAACGGCCAGGGCAGGTCTATATGGCAGATATCACGTACATCCCCACGGATGAAGGATGGGTGTATCTTGCCAGCGTTGAGGATCTATACAGCCGTAAGATTGTAGGTTGGAGCGCAGGTGCGAGGATGTCTAAAGAGTTGTGCATCCGCGCGTTGGAGCAAGCACACAAACACAGGCAGCAACGCGACGGCGTTGTCCTGCACCATTCGGATCGTGGGAGCCAGTATGCGTCGCAAGCGTATCAGGACCGACTCAAAGCCTATGGGATGACGGCAAGCATGAGTCGAAAAGGAAATTGCTATGACAATGCTTGTATGGAATCGTTCCACAGTGTGCTCAAGCGAGAACTCGTGTACCTCGAGAGATTTCGGACGCAGGCTGAGGCGATCCGACGAATCTTCGAGTACATCGAAATCTGGTACAACCGACAACGGATCCACGGTGCAGTTGGGTATCGGACGCCCGATGAGGTCGAGCGCCAATACTTCGAGGCGAAGTTGAAAGGTGTCGGTGCAGATGGCCAAGTGAGTGCTTGACGTGGAGAGGCGGGCATGATAGCCTGGCCGGTCTTCCAAGGGCGAGCGTGGCTCGGCTGCGGTCAAACGTGACATCATGCCCGCGGAGGCTCCATGTCAAGTACGGCCCAGGCAGCGCATCGGGCAGGAAATCTTGTATATTCTCGATTTTGATGTGTCCATTGTATTGACTCAATACCA
>NZ_JAFMTY010000062.1 GCF_017329605.1 Alicyclobacillus fructus | reverse complement strand
CCCTATCGTCCAAGCGTGGAACCACCGAAGCCTCGCCGAGCACCGCTATCCGTTTCTGCTCGTCGATGCCCTGGTCCTCCGGATTCGGGAAGACGGACGTATTCGTTCACGAGCGGCCTTGATCGCCGTGGGGGTGAATGACGAGGGGTATCGAGAGATTCTCGGCTTGATGCTAGGCAACAGCGAATCAGAATCGAGTTGGCGGGAATTTTTCGCCTGGCTGAAGCAACGCGGTTTGAGCGGCGTCGACATCGTCATGTCCGACAGTCACAGCGGACTCGTCAAGGCACTTCAGACCGAATTTCAGGGCTGCACGTGGCAACGGTGCCAGACCCACTTCATGCGCAATCTCTTGGACGCCACACCCAAGGCGTTGCAGGAGGAGGTCTACAAACAGGTCCGCGCGGTCCTGGATGCGCCTGACCTGAAGACTGCACGGTTGCTCAAAGATGCGTTTGTCGAGGCTTACGCAGAGAAGGCACCGAAGGCGGTGCAGGTGTTGGAGGATGGGTTTGATGATGTAACCGCTGTTTTGGTCTTACCTGAGCGATATCGGCGGCGCTTACGCACCACCAACGGTGTCGAACGGCTCAACGAAGAAATTCGGCGCCGCGAGCGCGTCATTCGCATCTTCCCCAACCGGGAATCGGCGATCCGTCTGCTGGGGGCGTTACTGATGGAAATCGACGAAGAATGGACGACAGGGCGGAAATATCTCAACATGGACGAGTATGAGGCATGGAAGAAGGCGCAACAGGCCTGGAGAGAATCAGCTCAGGCTTGTGCAGCAACGGCCTAAGTGCTCACCGCTCCATTCGCCGAAGAGGGCAATTTTACACACAATCTCGGACTTGACCGAGCGGATGCCTCGCAAGGTGTGTTCGTGTTGACGCTTACCGTCTTAGTACATATAATGACTATATGAGTAATTGTTCATGTATGAGGTGAAAACTGATGTTGGATACGAACCATGAGACGTGTTGTAATGTCGTTCATGAAGACGCTGTGAACGATTGTGTTGAACAGCTTTCCGATTCGGTCGTTGAAAGGCTATCTGAGACGTTCAAGGTACTCGCCGACCCGACACGCATTCGCATTTTGTACAACTTATCCAAGCGTGAATTGTGTGTCTGTGATCTCGCTGAGATATTGGGTATGACCCAATCGGCTGTATCCCATCAATTGCGTTACCTTAAGGCACTGCGATTGGTCAAAAGTCGCAGGGAGGGCAACACGGTCTATTATCGTCACGACGATGCCCACACGATGGGGCTTTTGCAAATGGCAATTGATCACGCCACTCACATTGGCGCTGAAAGAGGAAACATCGAATGAGTATGCACAGTCACGATCATAGACATGACCATAGTGATGCATTCCATTCCCATGTAGCAGTGGAAAAAATGAAAATCGCGTTTTTCTTGACGCTAATTATTCTGGTCATCGAAGCTCTTGGTGGCTGGATTTCACACAGCTTAGCGTTGTGGTCTGATGCAGG
>NZ_JAFMTY010000061.1 GCF_017329605.1 Alicyclobacillus fructus | reverse complement strand
ATTTGGCCTTTGCTCAGCAGCGCATAGACCAGTCGCACGAATTTCCGGGCCGTAAGAACTAATCCACGTTTGTGGTGGTGCGTCGTCGCTTCGCGGTACTTCCGGTGGTAAAACTCGGCGTACTCCCTGTTGTGTACCCGCAACGAGTTGGCCGCCTCAATCAGGTAGTACCGCAGGTAGTAGTTTCCTGACTTCGTCAGTTTGGTGTCATCGGCCCGGAATTGGCTTGACTGATGGACGGACCACGTCAAGCCTGCAAATTTCGCGAGGGCAGCTTGGTTGTCGAAACGCGAGATGTCCCCGATCTCGGAGACGATGCCAGCTGCAATGACCGGCCCAATGCCAGGCACGGTATCGAGTGTCTGAGGAATCGCCGCCAAATGGCGTGCGATGACCTTGTCCAGCTTCTTCAGCTGTTGCTGAAGGAACTGGATGTTGCTAAGCGTCATCGACAGGGTGATCTCAATCGCGTCGGCTACGGTGGGGTTCAGTCGGTAGGCGCGCTGAGCGAGCCGCTTGAGTTCCTGTGCCAACGCCTGTGGGTCACGCAGCCGATTGTTGCCGTGCTCCGCGATGAACTGGGCGAGTTCCTCGAGCGGCCGTTCTGCGACCTCATCCGGTGTCAGTTCGGACAATACAGCGGTGGCTGCCTTGCCGAACGGATCGCTGAAAGGATTCTGCTGGTCGTCACAAAGCGGCGAGAACTTGAGGAAAACCATGCTGAGCGCCCGGTTCTTCTCACGGATGAGATTGTGGACCAGGTGGTAGCGAAATCGGGTCAATCGTTGGAGCGCGGCATAGCGCGGGTCTTGCGGGAGCGTGGGTCGCAGTCCGCCAAAGCGCAGCCTATCCGCGATGACCCAGGCGTCGATGGCGTCCGTTTTGGGCAACTTGGTGTAGGCCTTTTTGAACCCATCGACCAGCGACGGATTGAGGACATAGATCTCCGTGTCAAATGGCTGGAGGGCGTCATGCTGAGAGAGAAACTCATGCAAATGCCACCAGTACACATTGGTGGCTTCCATGCCGATTCGAAGCTGTGTCGAACCGGTGGAAGCGAGGAACTCCAAGAGCTTGTCCACAAGCTTTTCGGCGCCCACCAGGTCATTGGTGAGGGTGAAGGTGCCAGACACGGGTTTGCCTTGTTCGTCGATGACGCGCACGACAAAGTTGTTCAGACCCAGGTCGATACCAACATACAGACATGCCATGGTCAGATTCACCTCCTGCTTGGCAGGGTGGGGCGTCTGAGTCGCTGGGGTATCCCCGAGCTGCGAGCGTATCCCTCAGCCTCGCGTGATGAGAACTCACCGGTCGCTCCCTGGGTACACTCGCATGCTGCTGACATGCGAGAAGGAGACGACCGGGGGACCGCCTGCGAGTCAAAGGTCACACGCCCGCTTCAGGGAAACACTCTTTTCGAGAAGTTCACCCAACAGGTGACGACAGGGGGCGCCAGAACTGCCCCGGACCCTACGCTTAAGGTCATTGTCTCTGGGGATACCCCAGCAACTCAACCCTGA
>NZ_JAFMTY010000060.1 GCF_017329605.1 Alicyclobacillus fructus | reverse complement strand
CGCCGGGAAGCCGGCGGGGCAGTTGTGCATACTATGCTTTTTTCGTCCGTCTGCGGATGCCGTCTGGCAGGTGGTCGGACCACGGCAGCAAGTCGTTCATCGCCGTCTGGTCGTCAGTCTGGATGTTGGGTAGCCGTTCGAACAGGTACTCCAGGTACAAGTACGGATCCAAGCCGTTCTCCTTGGCCGTCTCTACCAGACTGTACGCGATGGCGCTGGCCCTCGCACCCCGTGGCGTGTTCGCGAACAAGAAATTCTTCCGGCCGATCACGAACCGCTTGATGGACCGCTCGCTCCGATTGTTGTCCAACTCCAGATGCCCGTCCTCCAGGAACACCGTCAGCTTCGGCCATTGGTTGAGGCAATACGAAACCGCCTGCCCCAAGGTACTCTTGGGCAGTACCTGTTCGCTCTGCGCCCGGAGCCATGCCACAAACTCGTCCAGCACCGGCCGACTTAACTTCTGCCGCTGTGCGTGACGTTGTTCTGGATCCATGTCCTTCAGTGCGCGTTCAATCTTAAATAACCGATTGCAGTATTCCAATCCTATCCTGGCCGCTGTCGGTTTCTTTCGCTCCTCTGCCGGGAGCGCGGTGTGTGCCTCGTGAAACTTACGTCTGGCGTGTGCCCAACACCCGACCAGCTTGACACCCGGAATGTCGTGGTACCCGCTGTACCCGTCCACGTGCAGGTAGCCCCCGAATCCCTCGAGAAATCGCCTTGGGTGCTCCTTCGAACGGGTCTCCTGGTAGTCGAACAGGACAATCGCTGGCCCATCCTGACCGCTTCGGTACAACCACATGTACGAGGTTGTTTCAGCCGATCGCCCCGGCTCATGCAGAACCTGCAGCGTTGTCTCATCCGCATGGAGGTACCGACGCTTCAGAAGTTCCTCGTGCAACCGGTTGTACATGAGTTCGAGCCACCGCGTCGTCCCCAACACCACCCAGTTCGCCAAGGTCTGACGTGTTAACTGCAGGCCTTGCCGGGCAAACTGCTGCTCCAGACGGTACAGCGGCAAACCGTCCACGTATTTCTTGTCTATCACATACGCCAGCATCGAGGCGGACGCCAGGCTGCCCGGAATGGGTGGCTTGGGCATCTGCGCCTTGACCATAGGCGTTTCCGTCCCCTGCTGGTCACACGTCCGGCATGCATATTGTTGCTGGACATGTTCGCGTACCTTCGTCTGCGCCGGGATGTGGATGAGCTCGCGACGGATCTCGACACCCGCCTCGCTCATGACATCGCCGCAACACGGACAGATCCGTTCTTCTTCCGACAGACGGTACTCCACCCGCTCCACTGGAAGATCGGCAAGCATGGCGTCCCGTTGTCCAGGCTGCTTCTTGCGTCGCTGGTACGTCACCGTCTCGAAGGTAGGTTCTTCTTCCTCAGGCTGTGCCTCCGCCTCAGCCTCGTTGAACACCAGGTCCAAGCGCAATTGGTCGTCCGTCGTGCGTTCGCTGGACTTCCCGAATTGTCGATGGCGGGCCAGACGAAGCTGTTCCAGCAGGAGTTTCACCTGCTTCTTTAGCTCCGCGATTTCCTTCTCTTGCGCTTCGCAGCGTGCCTGCAGGGTTTCCAGTTGGTTGAGGGTGTCC